>CAYOOC010000062.1:0-19009 GCA_964405505.1 uncultured Thiohalophilus sp. | reverse complement strand
GCCATGGCGGCGATGCCTTCGCCGCGGCCGGTGAAGCCCATTTTTTCGGTGGTGGTCGCCTTGATACTGACATTGTCGATGTCGGTCTGTAGATCGGTGGCGAGGGTTTCACGCATCGCCTGTATATAGGGAGACAGTTTCGGCTGCTGAGCGATCAGGGTGAGATCGATGTTATGCACCTTATAATGACGTTCACCAAGCAGGGTCATCACCTTGCGCAATAAAATCCGGCTGTCGATACCGGCAAATTCCGCGTCGCTATCGGGAAAGTGCTGGCCGATATCGCCCAGCGCCAGCGCGCCGAGCAGCGCATCGCACAGCGCATGGATGGCGACGTCGCCATCGGAGTGCGCCGCCATGCCCTGCTCGTAAGGGATTTCCACGCCGCCGAGGACCAGCCGGCCGGCCGGTTTGAAACGGTGTGCATCAAACCCCTGCCCGATACGCATCAAAGTGCCTCCGGCTGTTGCAAATAGAATTCGGCCAGTGCCAGATCCTCGACGCGGGTGATCTTGATATTGCTGGCACTACCTTCCACCAGCAACGGCTGATAGCCCGCAGACTCCATGGCCGAGGCCTCATCGGTGACCAGGTGCTCATCCTCCAGCGCCTGCTCCAGGGCATCGCGCAGTTGTCCCAGGCGAAACATCTGCGGTGTCAGGGCATGCCAGAGATGTTTCCGCTCTACCGTGTCGATCACGCGCCCATCCGGTTCAGCGCGTTTCATGGTATCGCGCACCGGCACGGCCAGCAGTCCGCCCACTTCGTCCTCTGACAGGGAGCTCATCAGATTATCGAGATCGGCCTGCGTCATACAGGGACGTGCCGCATCGTGCACCAACACCCAGTCTGTGTCATCCGCATGCACAGAGAGTTCGTGCAGCGCATTCAATACCGAATGACACCGCTCCATGCCCCCTTCAACCCGTTGCACCGGCTTGTCGTAGTACGTATCCAGGTGCTCCCACCAGCCATCGTGGCGTGACAGGGCGACCACCGCCCCATTCACCGAAGGATGTGCCAGTAATCTATCGAGGGTATGCAGAATAATCGCCCGGCCATTCAATTCCAGGTACTGCTTGGGGATCTCGCTGCCCATACGCTTGCCGATCCCGGCGGCGGGGATCACAGCCCAGAAGTTCAGGGACGAGGGACGAGTGTCGAGGGACGAGGTCATTGGCGTAAAACTGATGATTCAATCCATTTTTGGATGATTGTCTATCCCGATAGAGTCGCCGGATCCGCTTCGCTTGATCCGGCCTACGTCCAACAACTGCTTACTGCCTGCTGTCATCTGCCTGCTTCTTTTCTTCTTCGATGATCTGTATGAAGGTTTCGCCTTCCTTGATCATCCCAAGTTCATCGCGGGCACGTTCTTCCAGCGCTTCGAGACCTTGCTTGAGATCCTGGACTTCGGCTTCCAGTGCGCGGTTACGTTCGCGCAGTTGTCGGTTTTCCGCTTCCTGCTTTTTGATCTCCTGCTTGAGATGCCATACGGTCGCCAGGCTGCCGTCCCCGACCCACAAATCATATTGCAGTAGTACAAATAATATCAGCAGTATGGCGACCAGTATGCGCATGCCGTGCGGCTATCTCCGTGGAGTTTGCCTCCCAGTCTAGCGTAAATTATAGAACGCAGCCTGACCGGGATAGCTGGCCGCGTTCCCCAGTCCTTCGGCGATACGAATCAACTGGTTGTACTTGGCCACACGGTCCGAGCGAGACATGGAGCCGGTCTTGATCTGGCCAGCACCGGTGGCTACGGCCAGATCGGCAATGGTGGTATCCTCGGTCTCGCCGGAGCGATGCGAGATGACCGCGGTATAGCCAGCCTTTTTGGCCATCTCGATGGCCGCCAGGGTTTCGCTCAGGGTGCCGATCTGGTTGACCTTGATCAGGATCGAGTTGGCAATTTGCTTGTCGATGCCCTGCTTGAAAATTTCGGTATTGGTGACAAACAGATCGTCACCCACCAGCTGGACTTTCTTGCCCAGGCGATCGGTCAGTTGTTGCCAGCCATCCCAGTCATCCTCGGCCATGCCATCCTCGATGCTGATGATCGGATACTTGTCACACCACTGCTCCAGTACATCGATGAACTCGGCGGCGGTCAGGCTCTTGTTTTCCGAGGCCAGGACATACTTGCCCTCTTTATAGAATTCACTGCTGGCGGCATCGATGGCGATAAAGATATCCTTGCCGGCTTTAAAACCGGCCTGGTCGATCGCTTCGAGAATGACTTCGATAGCCGATTCATTGGAGGCGAGATCCGGCGCAAAGCCGCCTTCATCGCCGACGGCCGTATTCAACCCCTTGTCATGCAGCACCTTTTTCAGTGCATGAAACACTTCGGCACCGTAACGGATCGCCTCGTTCACACTCGGCGCCCCCACCGGCATGATCATGAATTCCTGCAGATCGACGCTGTTGTCGGCATGCGCCCCGCCATTGATGATGTTCATCATTGGCACCGGCATGCGATAGGTCTCGCCGGTATACAGGTATTGATACAGCGGGACTCCCTGCGCGCTGGCCGCGGCATGGGCGGTGGCCATGGAGACGGCCAGCAGGGCATTGGCACCGAGCTTGCTCTTGTTATTGGTGCCGTCGAGCTTGAGCATGATGTCATCGATCTGTTGCTGGTCAGCCGCGTCCTGACCGAGCAGAGCCTTGCGAATGGGGCCATTGACGTTGGCCACGGCCTTGCTCACGCCCTTGCCGCCAAAACGTTTTTTATCCTCGTCGCGCAGCTCGATAGCTTCGCGAGCGCCGGTGGAGGCGCCGGAGGGAACGGCGGCGCGACCTTTGGCACCGCACTGCAGAATCACGTCGGCTTCGACGGTCGGATTACCGCGTGAGTCGATAATCTCACGCGCGACAATGTTGACGATCTCGGTTCCTCGACTCATTAATCGTGTTACTCCAGTTCGTTGGCTTGCAAAAACAGGTTGAATGCTTTGTTCGCGGCGGCCGGTTGTGGCCGACCGGCTCCCGGCCTGCGCGGATCGACGGCCAGTGTCAGTTCATGCGCCCAGTGCCTCCTGCGTGGCCGGCTCGCGCACAGCCCGGGCCGCGCGAATGAAGGAGCTGAACAGGGGATGGCCGTCGCGGGGCGTGGAAGTGAACTCCGGATGGAACTGGCAGGCGATGAACCAGGGGTGATCCTCCAGCTCCACCACTTCGACCAGACTGCCATCCAGCGAGGTGCCGACCAGTTTGAGGCCGGCCTGACTCAGGCTATCGCGATAGTTGTTATTGAACTCGTAGCGGTGACGATGGCGTTCGTTGATGATTTCGCGACCGTAGATCTCGCGCGCCCGGGAGCCCTCTTCCAGGCGACACTGCTGGGCCCCAAGACGCATGGTCCCGCCCAGATCGGAATCGTGATCGCGCACTTCCACCTTGCCCTCGGCGGTTCGCCACTCGGTAATCAGGGCGATAACCGGATCCGGCGTGTCGGGTTCGAATTCGGTGCTGTGCGCTTTCTCCAGCCCGGCCACGTGACGGGCGAACTCAATGACCGCCACCTGCATGCCCAGACAGATCCCCAGGTAGGGGATCCGTTGCTCGCGCGCATACTGAACGGCGGCGATCTTGCCTTCCACGCCCCGCTCGCCAAAGCCGCCGGGCACCAGGATCGCATCCATGCCACTCAGGCACGCGGCACCGCTGCGTTCGATCTCCTCAGAATCCACATAGTGAATTTTAACCCGGCTGCGGGTATGCAAGCCGGCGTGGATCAAGGCTTCGGAGAGGGATTTATAGGATTCGGTCAGCTCGACGTACTTGCCGACCATGGCAATGGTCACCTCGCCTTCGGGATGCGCCAGCGCCTCGGCAACCTGCTGCCATTCGGAGAGATCCGCCGGCGACACAGCCAACCCCAGCTTGTCGACCACGATCTGATCCAGCCCCTGCTCGCTGAGCAGCAGCGGAATCTTGTAAATACTGTCCACGTCCAGCGCGGTGATGACCGCGCGCTGTTCAACATTGGTGAACAACGCGATCTTGCGCCGCTCGTCCTCGGGAATGGGCCGATCGGAACGGCACATCAGGATATCGGGCTGAATCCCGATGGAGCGCAGCTCCTTGACCGAGTGCTGGGTGGGCTTGGTCTTCAACTCGCCGGCGGTCGGGATATAGGGCAACAGGGTCAGGTGCATAAACAGGACATTATCGTGCCCCATTTCCACCGCCATCTGGCGAATCGCTTCAAGAAACGGCAGCGATTCGATGTCACCGACCGTACCACCGATCTCCACCATGGCCACGTCGGCCTCGTCGGCTCCCTCAATAATCGAGCGTTTGATTTCATCGGTGATGTGCGGGATCACCTGCACGGTGCCGCCCAGGTAATCGCCGCGACGTTCCTTACTGATGACATTGGCGTAAATGCGCCCGGTGGTGAAGTTGTTCTTCTGGGTCATGGTGGTGCGCACGAAGCGCTCGTAATGGCCCAGGTCCAGATCGGTTTCCGCGCCGTCCTCGGTCACATACACTTCGCCGTGCTGGAACGGGCTCATGGTGCCCGGATCGACGTTGATATAGGGATCCAGCTTGAGCAGCGTGACCTTCAGGCCACGCGCCTCGAGAATCGCGGCAAGCGATGCGGAGGCAATGCCCTTCCCCAACGAGGAAACGACACCACCGGTAATAAAGATATATTTGGTCATGAACCCAGCAACGTGTTGAGGGTGGAACGGCGTTACCGGCAAACGGTAACCTGTCTGATTGCTGGGATGTTATTGTCGTCGTTTTCCGCGATCGATTCAATCTTTACAAGGCGCTAAATTCCTGCATCCCGTTTTGTGATGAGTAAACCTGGCTCATCCGCGCCGGCAACGAACGGTTCACAAACGCAGTAATCCACCACCTGGGCAATCTCACCGGCAATCCGGATCAACGGAATATCGGCCCGTTGCCAGGGTGGTACCTGCCATTCCTGCAACAGCTTTTTCAACTCATGCCGATGGCCGCGCCCGGCCGGCCGACACCATTCACCGCCCTGGCGAAAACCGACCTGCAGGCCGTGTGCTTCGATCTGCCGGCAGGAAAGTCCCTGCCCGACACTCGGCTCGGCCTGCAGAATCTGCCCGGCCAGCTCCAGTCGTGGTTGACTGAGTGGATTCCAGTGTTGCCACCCGGTGGTGATCGGCGCCGAACGAGTCGACAGCGCATACAACTGACCGGCGTAGCGGCGCACTTCCACCCCGGTCCAGGCGACCCGGGGCTGGGCATCCGGGGCGGCATACAACACTTCGTCGAGAATCCGGTTCAGATGCGTGCTGTCCGGCAACGGCAGTTGCCGCACGCTGGCCAGCCAGTATCGCAACAGGTTGCGCTGGCGGGCCGGGCTCAGCGCCTGTAACGGCGCCAGGCGCAGGCAGTCGGCGTGCTCGCCCTGGCACGGCGCGTAATCCTGCGCCGCCAGATCCTCCAGCAACTGGCTCGCCTCCCCCTGATGCCGGGCGGCCCGGCTCAGGGTCAGCGAGGCCGACGGCCAGCGGGCCTGCAGGATCGGCAGCAGCTCGTGACGCAGGTAATTGCGATCCAGGTCGGTATCGAAATTGGAGGGGTCCTCGATCCACTCCAGCCCCTGCTCCCCGGCATAACGGCGCAGGGCCGCCCGACTCTGGCCCAGCAGCGGTCGTCCCAGCCAGCCGGCGGCAAACTCGGTGACCGCCGGCATCGCCGCCAGCCCTTTGGGGCCGCTGCCGCGCAGCAACTGCAGCAGCAGCGTCTCGGCCTGATCGTCCTGATGCTGGGCCAGCAACAAGCCCTCGCCGGCCTGCAACAGCTCCCGCCAGGCATTGTAGCGGGCCTCGCGGGCCGCCGCCTCGGGGCTCTCGCCGAGCCGGGGATGGGCATGCACGGTCACTTCCGCCAGCGGGAGTTCCAGTGCCGTGCAGATCCGGCGGCAATGTTCGGCCCAGTCATCGGCCTGATCGGACAAGCGGTGGTTGATATGGATGGCTTCGAGGGGGACGGCCAGTTGCTCGCGCAGCCCGGCCAGGGCCTGTAACAGGACATGGGAATCGCAACCGCCGCTGTAGGCCACGCGGTAGCAGGACGCGGCCGGCATTTGCGCCAGCTGGTCGAGCAAATGCGCCGCAAGTGAATTCATGTCGCAGAAGGCGTGTCGGGAATTACTCCGCGTAATTCCCGTAACGAATGAGCTTGGTATAACGCTGTTCCAGCAACTTGTCCAGCGGTGTGGCATCGACCATTTCCAGGCTTTCCAGCAGGGCCTGGCGCAGGTTGACGGCCATCATGTCGGGATCCCGATGGGCCCCGCCCAGCGGTTCGCCGATCACATGGTCGATCAGCCCCAGCTCCTTGAGGCGCGGGGCGGTCAGGCCCATGGCCTCGGCCGCCTCGGCCGCCTTGTCGGAACTTTTCCAGAGGATCGAGGCGCAGCCTTCGGGGGAAATGACCGAGTAGGTGCTGTACTGGAGCATCATCAGCCGGTCGCCGACGCCGATGGCCAGCGCCCCGCCGGAGCCGCCCTCGCCGATGACGGTGGTGATGATCGGGGTCTTGAGGGCCGACATTTCGAACAGGTTGCGGGCGATGGCCTCGCTCTGGCCCCGTTCCTCCGCCCCTACGCCCGGATAGGCGCCCGGGGTGTCGATGAAGGTCAGCACCGGCAGCTTGAAGCGCTCGGCCATATGCATCAGGCGCAGCGCCTTGCGATAGCCCTCGGGGCGCGGCATACCGAAATTACGCCGCAGCTTCTCCTTGGTATCGCGGCCCTTCTGCTGACCGATCAGCATCAGGGGGCGCCCGTCCAGCCGGGCGACGCCGCCGACGATGGCGTTGTCGTCGGCAAAGGCGCGATCGCCGTGCAGCTCTTCAAAATCGGTGAAAACCTGCTCGACGTAGTCCAGAAAATAGGGGCGCTGCGGATGGCGCGCCAGCTGGGCCACCTGGGCCGCCTTGAGATTGGCGAAAATGGACTCGGTCAGATCCCGGCTCTTGTTCTGCAGGCGCTGGATCTCCTCGCCGATATTGATCTCGTTATCGGAGCCGACATAGCGCAACTCCTCGATCTTGGCTTCCAGTTCGGCGATGGGCTGTTCGAAATCGAGAAAATTCAGATTCATAATGGTGTCATCGGGTCAGATTGGCGCTAATTGACTGAATAGTATAGCGAATCCGGCCGCCTGTATACACCCGAACCGCGACCGGGTTCCGGATTTGCCAATTAGCGAGGTGGCTGGAAATAACGCAAAGGACGCAAAGACGCAGAGAGCGCAAAGTATTTTATTTTGGCTTGAAGCATACCCTGAGGCATATCCGGGCTCACAACCAGATTAAATCTGGTTCGTCTTGCGCGAGAGACATAAGAAATATTTTCTTCGCGCCCTTTGCGTCTTTGCGTGCTCCGCGTTACTTCCAGAGGACTCGCTAGTAGATAACTTTCACATGTTCGTCGCCGAGGCTGTCGCGCAGACGGTGCAGCAGTTCGTCGGTGGGGTGGACGCGCCAGGTTTCGCCCAGGGCGATCTGGGCGCGGGCGTCGTCGCGCTGGTAGTCGATGATCACCGGGCAGAAGCCTTCGCGAAACGGCGTCAGGGTCTGTTCCAGCTCGCCAACAAAGCCGTTGCCGGCCTTGTTGTGATCGACGCTGATCAGCAGTTTGCGGGCGAAGTGTTCACGCGCCTGGTTGATGTCGTAGATGCTGCGCGCGCTCATCTTGTAACCGCCGCTGTATTCGTCGATGCTCACCTCGCCTTCGACCACGATCAGCCTGTCCTTGGCCAGCAGATCCCGGTAGTGCTGGAACGGTTCGCTGAACACAGCCAGTTCGATGCGGGCACTGCGATCGTCAATCGTAATAAAGGCCATGCGATCGCCGCGCCGGGTATTCATGGTCCGCATGGCGATAATCAGTCCGGCCACCACCACGGTCTGATCGCGGGTCGGTTTGAGATCGACAATGCGCGCGGAGACAAAGCCGCTTAACTCTTCCAGATAACGCTCGATGGGATGCCCGGTCAGATAGAGGCCCAGGGTCTGCTTTTCCGCCGCCAGCCGTTCGTCCTCGCTCCACTGTGGCTGGCGATGATAGGCCACCGGGCTGCTATCCGCCTCGACCGCCGCGCCCATGCCGAACAGGTCCTGCATGCCGACCGCCTGATCGCGGCTGTGCTGTTCGGCCACCTTGAGCGCCGCCGGCAGGGAGGCCATCAGTGTGGCGCGATTTTCGCCGAACACATCCAGCGCGCCGGCCATGATCAACGCCTCGAGCGTGCGGCGATTGACCTTGCGGGTATCGATACGGCGGGTGAAGTCAAACAGATCGGCGAACGGCCCGTTGGTGTTGCGCTCCTCGATCATGCTATCAATGGCCGCGCCACCGACGCCCTTAATCGCGCCCAGCCCATAGACCACGGTCTGGTCATCCTGGGCGGTAAAACGGTATTCACACTGATTGATGTCCGGCGGCAGCACAGTCAATTGCATATCGCTGCACTCATCGATCAAGGTGACCACCTTGTCGGTGTTGTCCATGTCCGCCGAGAGTACCGCCGCCATGAACGGTGCCGGATAATGGGCCTTGAGCCAGGCGGTTTGATAGGAGACCAGGGCATAGGCGGCCGAATGGGATTTGTTAAAGCCGTAACCGGCGAACTTCTCCATCAAATCGAAGATATAGGTCGCCGTCTTCTCCTCGACGCCCCGCTCCAGCGCGCCCTTGGTGAAGATGTCGCGCTGCTTGGCCATCTCTTCGGGTTTTTTCTTGCCCATGGCACGGCGTAACAGATCCGCGCCACCCAGCGTGTAGCCGGCCAGCACCTGGGCGATCTGCATGACCTGTTCCTGATACAGGATGACACCGTAGGTCGGCTCCAGGATCGAGACGATATCCGGGTGCGGATACTCCGGTTGTTTGCGTTTGTGTTTGACGTTGATGAAGTCATCCACCATGCCCGACTGCAGCGGGCCGGGGCGGAACAATGCGACCAGGGCGATGATCTCCTCGAAGCTGTCCGGTTGCAGGCGCTTGATCAGATCCTTCATACCGCGTGATTCGAGCTGGAACACGGCGGTGGTCTGGTTAGCTTTTAACAGCTCGAAGGTTTTTGTATCATCCAGCGGGATGGAGATGATATCGACCAGCGCCTCGCCTCTCGCGGCCTTGTTCTGATTGATCGCCCGCACCGCCCAGTCGATGATGGTCAACGTGCGCAATCCGAGAAAGTCGAACTTGACCAGTCCCACCGCTTCCACGTCGTCCTTGTCGAACTGGGTGACGATACTGCCGGACCCCTGCTCGCAATATAAGGGGGTGAAGTCGGTCAACTGCGAAGGCGCGATGACCACCCCGCCGGCGTGTTTACCGGCGTTACGGGCGCAGCCTTCGAGTTTTTTCGCCAGATCGATCAGACCGCGAATCTCCTCGTCCTGATCGTAGAGCTCCTGCAGCTGTTCTTCCTGTTCCAGTGCCTTGTCCAGCGTCATGCCCACTTCGAACGGGATCAGCTTGGCGATACGATCCACAAAACCGTAGGGGTGGCCCAGGACGCGCCCCACATCGCGCACTACTGCCTTGGCCGCCATGGTGCCGTAGGTGATGATCTGCGAGACTTTTTCGCGCCCGTAATGATCAGCCACGTAGTCGATCACCCGATCGCGCCCCTCCATGCAGAAGTCCACATCGAAGTCCGGCATGGAAACCCGTTCGGGATTCAAAAAACGTTCGAACAGCAAATCGTACTTGATGGGGTCCAGATCGGTGATGGTCAGGGCATAGGCCACCAGCGAACCGGCCCCCGAACCACGTCCGGGCCCCACCGGCACGCCGTTTTCCTTGGCCCAGCGAATGAAGTCGGCCACGATCAAAAAGTACCCGGGGAAACCCATGGAGATGATGACATCCAGTTCCATCTCCAGGCGGTCGTAATATTCACGGCGAATGGTTTCATAGTCCGGCGCGCTGGTATCGAAAAACTTGTTAAGCCGCGCTTCCAGTCCCCGGCGCGATTCCTCGCGCAGAAACTCATCGATGGTCATGCCGGCGGGCACCGGAAAATCGGGCAGATAATTCTTGTCCAGCGTCAGTTCGACATTGCAACGTTTGGCGATCTCGACACTATTGACCAGGGCTTCGGGCAGGTCGTCAAACAGTTCCGCCATTTCCTGCGGGGTGCGCAGGTACTGTTGTTCACTGAAACGTTTGGGCCGGCGCGGATCATCCAGGGTGCGACCTTCGTGGATACAGACTCGCGCCTCGTGCGCGTCGAAAT
The DNA here is from genome assembly GCA_964405505.1 of uncultured Thiohalophilus sp. GTDB lineage: Bacteria > Pseudomonadota > Gammaproteobacteria > UBA6429 > Thiohalophilaceae > Thiohalophilus. The sequence continues at coordinate 8,759 of CAYOOC010000062.1, read as the reverse complement.
CCTCGGCGCGAATAAAATGTACATCGTTGGTCGCCACCACCGGCACATCATGCGCGGCGGCCAGTTCCACCGCGGCATGCAGATAATCTTCCTCGCCTTCGCGGCCGGTGCGTTGCAACTCCAGATAATAGCGCTCCGGAAACAGGCGTTGCCATTGCGCCAGCCGTTGGGTTGCCAGCGCCGGGTTGCCGTTGAGCAGCGCCTGGCCCACATCCCCTTCCCGGCCGCCGGACAGGGCAATCAGGCCCCCGGTGGCACCTTCCAGCCAGTCCCGGCTCAGAGTGGGTTGGCCGCGATGCTGGCCTTCGATATAGCTGCGGGAAACCAGCCGGGTCAGATTGCGATAACCGGTGTTGTCCTGGCAGAGCAACACCAGCCGGCTGGGCAGATTGGGATCGTCCTCGTTGTGCAGCCAGGCATCCACGCCGATGATCGGCTTGATCCCGGCGGCGATCGCGGCCTTGTAGAACTTGACCATGCCGAACAGGTTGCACTGATCGGTCATTGCCACCGCCGGCATGCCCGCCTCGGCGGCCGCCCTGACCAGCGGCTTGATGCGCACCAGGCCATCGACCAGTGAGAATTCGGTATGCAGGTGAAGGTGGACGAAGTGATCCATGGCGCAAAGTGTCAGATCAATCCGTCAGGAGTGCAAGACTTGACAGGGGTGCTACATCCAGTCCTTGCCCATTTGTTTGAACTGGACGCGCAGAAATTCCATCTGATCGGCCAGAATGCGGCGATTACGCAACACCAGGTATTCGGCCAGGTTGGGCACGTACGGGATGGCCAGCAATGGCATGTTGGCCTGTTCCGGTGAACGGCTGCCCTTGCGGGCATTGCAGCGCTTGCAGGCCGTGACCACATTACGCCAGTGATCGCGACCGCCCCGGGAGAGGGGTTTGACGTGATCCCGGGTCAACAGGGGATCGCGAAACTCATGCCCGCAATAGAGGCAGGTGTGACGATCCCGCCGGAACAGTTCCCGATTACTCAACGGTGGCGTGGTGTGATGTTTGAGCGCTTTGTTCTCGCCGTGGACGGCGATGATCGAATTGATTTCCAGCAGGCTCTGCTCGCCGGTCAACCGGCTGTGGCCGCCATGCAGGGGAAACCTGTGCTCGCCCGCCGTCCAGGCCACCCGCCCGCGGGTATATAGACAAGCCGCTTCCTGCCAGGGAACCCAGTTCACCGGCTGACCATTAATATCCAATCGAAGAATCAAAGGTAACGACGACATCCCATTCTCCTGTCCCGAACCATATTATCGATTATTGTGCCTGATTTAATTTTATACCCGCTTTTTGGCAGGAAAACAAATGTTTGGAACGCCAGGGCCGAGGGACGAGTTACGCGGGACGAGGAAAAACAGCTTCATTCCACCGACTGCCAGCTGCCAACTGCGTCTGCCAACTTTGTCTATAGCAGTTTGCGCACCGGCCCAAAGCTGCGCCGATGGATTTCGGTGACGCCGAGATTCTGCAAGGCGGCAATATGGGCTTTGGTCGGGTAGCCTTTGTGGTTTTCCAGCCCGTAGCCGGGATAGGTTTCGGCCAGGGCAACCATTTCCCGATCCCGGCTCACCTTGGCCAGGATCGAGGCCGCCATGATGGCCGGTATGCAGTCGTCGCCCTTCACTACCGCCCGGGCCGGGCAGGCCAGTTCGGGGCAGCGATTGCCGTCCACCAGCGCCTCCAGCGGCGCGGGATCGAGCGCGGCGGCGGCCCGCTGCATGGCCAGCAGACTGGCCTGGAGGATATTGAGGCGGTCGATTTCCTCCACCTCCGCCCGCCCCACGGCCCAGGCCAGGGCCTGTTCCTGAATCTGCATCGCCAGCTGTTCCCGTCGCGACTCGTTCAGCCGCTTGGAATCCAGCAAGCCCTCCACCGGTCTGGCCGGATCCAGAATGACCGCCGCCGCCACCACCGGCCCGGCCAGTGGACCACGCCCCACCTCATCCAGCCCGGCGAGGCGTTCCTGTTGCAGCGTCAATGTCCAATCTGTGTCCAAGGGCCGATTTTCCTTCGTTCAGGTGCGCAAATAACGCCTTATCTAATTGAATTTACAGGTTAAAAATGCGAATATTGTCTATTATATTTCCGGCTCGCCGCCCGGCCTCGTCCGCCGCGTCATTTTACCGCGAACCGCTGACCTGCCAACCGCAACAGAGTTATTTTTAATGACAACACTCAAAACCGCCGTCATCGGTGTCGGTTATCTCGGAAAATTTCACGCCCAGAAATATGCCCAGCTGCCGGCCTCACAACTGATCGGTGTCTGTGACACCAGTCGTGATGTCGCCCAGGCCATTGCCAGTGAACATGGCGTTGAGGTATTCGATGACTATCATGATTTAATTGGCAAGGTGGATGCGGTCAGCATTGTTGTCCCCACCCAGAAGCATTACGAAGTGGCGAAAACCTTTCTCGACAACGGCGTGCATGTGCTGCTCGAAAAACCGATCACCTCGACCCTGGAACAGGGCCGCGAGCTGGTGGAGATAGCCGAACGCAATAGCCTGAAATTTCAGATCGGCCATCTGGAGCGCTTTAACCCGGCCGTCATGGCGCTGGAAAATGTCCTGGTCGAACCCCTGTTTATCGAATCACACCGCATCGCGCCGTTCAACCCGCGTGGCGCCGATGTCAACGTGATTCTGGATCTGATGATTCATGACATCGATATTATTCTTGATTTTGTCGGCTCGCCGGTCAAAGCAATTCATGCCAGCGGCGTACCGGTGCTGTCGGACGAAATCGATGTCGCCAATGTCCGTCTGGAGTTTGAGAACGGCTGTGTGGCCAATGTCACGGCCAGCCGTATCAGCATGAAAAGTGAACGGCGCATGCGTATTTTCCAGTCGGACGCATATATCACCATCGATTTTCAAAACAAGCAACTGGGCATTCACCGCAAGGGCAAGGGCGAAATGTATCCTGGTGTGGCCGAGATCGACAGTGAAGAACATGCCTTTGATCAGGGCGATGCCCTGCTAAGTGAAATCGGTGCTTTTCTACAGGCCATCAATACCGACGCGAGACCGGTCATTAATGGTGCCGATGGCCTGCGCGCGCTGGAAACCGCCTTTGAAATCAACCGGCAACTGTCAGAAAACTGATCGTTCCCAACCGTACGAATTGAGGTAATCCTTACATGATCCCGATGGTTGATCTGAAACAGCAATACCAGAGTCTGAAAGCCGAAATCGAGCAGGGTTTCGCCGAAACATTTGAAAAAACCAGTTTCATTCTCGGGCCGAACGTTAAAGGCTTTGAGGGCGATGCAGCGGATTATCTGGGTGTCAAACATGCCATTAGTTGCGCATCCGGTACCGATGCCCTGCACCTGTCACTGGTCGCCGCCGGCATTGGTGAGGGCGACGAAGTTATCACCTCCGCCTTTACCTTCATCGCCACGGCCGAGGCGATTCGTTACGTCGGCGCTATCCCGGTCTATGTTGATATTCGCCCGGATACCTATAATCTGGATCCCGAGCTGATCGAATCCGCGATAACCGACAAGACCCGTGCTATTTTGCCGGTGCACCTGTTCGGCCAGCCGGCCGACATGAACACCATCATGACACTGGCCGACAAGCATAACCTGAAAGTCATCGAAGACTGCGCCCAGTCCTTTGGTGCCGACATTGACGGGAAAATGACCGGTGGCATCGGCCTGGCCGGGGCACACAGCTTTTTTCCCAGCAAGAACCTTGGCTGTTACGGCGATGGCGGCATGATCACCACCAATGACGATAGTATTGCTGATACGCTGCTCATGCTGCGTAATCATGGCAGCAAGGAACGTTATTATCATGATGTCGTCGGTTACAACAGCCGGCTCGACGAACTGCAGGCCGTCGTGCTGCGCGCCAAATTCAAACACCTGCCCGATTACAACCGAGAGCGGCGACGCGTGGCACACCGTTATTCCGCCGGTCTTGCGGGCAGCGCGGTCACCCCTCCACACGAGGATGGGATAGGCACGCATGTCTATCATCAATATACCGTACTGAGTGAGCAACGCGATACGGTAATGAAAAAACTGGCCGACAACGACATTGCCTCGGCCATTTACTACCCGGTCCCCCTGCATCAGCAAAAAGTCTTTGCCGATATTTGCAAGGATGTCAGGCTGCCGGTCACCGAACAGATCGCCGCCCGTTGCATGTCTTTGCCAATCTACCCGGAGCTGCAAAACGGGCAGATCGATCAGATCATCGACGTTATCCAGTCAATCTGAGAGACGTCCATTGAAACGGGTCATGATCATTGCCGGTGAGGCCTCCGGTGATCTACATGCCGCCAAGCTGGTCGAGGGCGTCAAACAACAACGCCCGGATACCCGGTTTTTCGGTATCGGTGGCAGTGCCATGCGCAAGGCCGGCGTGGATATTCTGGTGGAATCCTCCGAGCTGGCGGTTGTGGGGCTGATTGAAGTCTTTGCCCATCGCAAGGTGATCTTCGGTGCCCTCAATCGGATGCGCGAGATTCTGCGCAGCGATCCACCGGATCTGCTGATTCTGACCGATTACCCCGAATTCAATCTGCGTCTGGCGCGAACCGCCAAAGAGTGTGGCGTCAGAGTGTTGTATTACATCAGCCCGCAGATCTGGGCCTGGCGGCAGGGACGGGTGAAGAAAATCCAGCAACTGGTGGATAAAATGGCCGTGGTATTTCCATTTGAAGTGGACTTTTATGCCCGCCACGGGGTACCGGTCACCTATGTGGGTCATCCCCTCGCCCACGAGGTCAGGGCCAGCGCCGATCGCGACACGCTGTTGCGGAAGTTCGGCATGGATCCCGAACGCCCCGTCGTGGGATTATTTCCCGGCAGCCGACGTAGCGAAATCAAACGCCTGCTACCGATTATTATCGATACCGCCCGACTGTTACAACAACAGCGGCCCCAGCTACAGTTTGTCCTGCCCATTGCCTCGACCCTGAATCCGGCACTGATCCGCGAGAACATGCCCGAACATGAACTCGATATTCACTATATCGAACACCGGCCGTACGATGCCATGCAGGCCAGCGATGCCATCGTGACCGTCTCCGGCACGGTCACCCTGGAAATTGCGTTAATGGGCATTCCCATGGTGGTCATCAACCGGGTAGCCTGGCTGACCTACCACATCGTCAAACGTCTGCTCAAAATCGAGCATCTGGCCCTGTGTAACATCGTCGCCCAGCGCCGGATCGTCGCCGAGCTGATACAAAATGACGCCACGCCACCGGCTATCTCGACAGAGCTCGGTCGACTGCTTGACGACCAGGATTACCGAAAAGAAATCAAACAGGGCCTGGAAGAAGTACGCCAAAAACTGGAAGACGACAGCCACATCACCGACATCGCCACCGTCACCGTCGAAATGCTTACGCGGTAACTACCACTTTCTTGACACGCTGGTAATAACGCAAAGGACGCGGAGACGCAAAGAACGCAAAGCTGAATAATTTTGAGTTTTGAATTATGAATTCTTTATTAATTCAAAATTTAACATTCAAAATTCAACATTGTCATACCCTCTGCGTTCATTCCACCACTCTATCTAAGAATTCCGCGCTGGGAGCGGTTGAGGAAGTCGAGCATGGGTTGGACCTCGGGGTGTTGTTCGGCCAGGGGTTTGAGGTATTGCCGGGCTTCGTCGCTGGTATGACCGGAACGGTAGATAATCTTGTAGGCGTTTTTGATCGCCTTGATCGCTGCCTTGCTGTATTCGTGGCGCTTGAGCCCTTCGCTGTTTATCCCATAGGGACTGGCCGGGTTCCCGCTGACCATGACATAAGGGGGAATATCCTTGCTGATGGTGCTGCCCATGCCGCAGAAGGCATGATTACCGATCTTGGTGAACTGGTGTATCAGGGTGAAGCCACCGAGAATGACGTTGTCGTCGACTTCCACATGACCGGCAAGCGAGGCGCCGTTTGCGAAGGTTGTGTTATTGCCCACCAGGCAGTCGTGAGCAATGTGGATATAGGCCATTAACCAGTTATCATTACCGATGCGGGTAACCCCGCCGCCATCATCGGTCCCACGATTGATCGTGACGAACTCCCGGATGGTATTACCGTCACCAATCTCAAGACGGGAGTTCTCACCGTGATATTTCTTGTCCTGGGGTATTTCACCGACTGAACTGAATTGAAAAAAATGATTGTTACGCCCGATGCGGGTTGGACCATTGATTATCACATGTGGTCCGATTATTGTGCCGGCGCCAATCTCGACATTTGGCCCGATAATACTGAAAGCACCGATACTGACGTCATCGGCAATCCGCGCGCCAGGTTCGATGATGGCACGTTGATCAATACTCATTCTACCTCACGTTCAGCACACATCAGTTCCGCGCTGCACACCACCTTATCGTCAACTTTCGCGCGACCATCAAACTTCCAGATACCACGCATCTGACGAGTGTATTCCACCTCCAGACGCAACTGATCGCCCGGAATGACCGGTTGTTTAAAACGGGCGTTATCAATGCCAACGAAGTAATAGAGCGAGGTGCCATCCGGTTTTCGACCCTGTGTCTGGAAAGCCAGGATACCGGTCGCCTGGGCCAGCGCCTCCAGAATCAGCACGCCCGGCATAATCGGCCGGGTCGGGAAATGTCCGATAAAATACGGCTCATTATGAGTAACATTTTTGATACCCACCAGGGACTTGCCCGGTTCACACTCCAGCACCTTGTCAATCAGCAAAAACGGATAGCGATGCGGCAAATGCTCAAGAATTTCGTAGATGTTCAGCGCGACCAAAATTCAATCCTCAATAAACGGTGTCTTATTTTCCCTGCCGGGATTCCAGTGTTTTAATACGCTTTGCCATCTCATCCAACTGTTTGAATCTGACAGCATTTTTTCGCCACAGCTTGTTCGGTTCCAGTGTCGTACCGGAAGAGTAGATACCCGGCTCCCGGATGGAATGGGACACTATTGACATTGCCGTAATTGTGACATTGTCGGCAATTTCGATGTGGCCGGCAATACCCACCATGCCGGCAATTGTGCAGTGCTTCCCAATATGCGCACTGCCTGCTATTGCAGCAGAGGCAGCAACCACCGTGTGCGCACCGATGTGCACATTATGCGCCACCTGAATCAGATTATCGAGTTTGACGTTGTCGCCGATGATCGTATCTTCAATCGCCCCCCGGTCGATCGCCGTGTTGGCGCCGATTTCGACGTCATCCCCGATAATGACGCGTCCAATCTGGGGAATTTTCAACCAGACCCCCTGATCATTGGCCTGGCCAAACCCATCGCCACCGATGACAACCCCCGAGTGAATCACCGCCTGTTGTCCGATTTGACATTCATGCAAAACAGTCACATTCGCGGCCAGACGACTTTTCGCTCGGATATGAACCCCGGATTCGATAACACAACCCGGGCCAATCGAAACACCTTCACCCAGGCGTACGTCAGGTCCAACATAACAATTGGCACCAATGGAGACAGATTGCGGGACAGTCGCCGATGCCTCGACGACGGCAGATGGATGAATACCCGAAGGGGGTGTAACAGGCGGATATAATAAACTCGCAACCCGGGCATACGCTGCATGCGGATTATCAACGATCAGAGCGTTAACCGGGCAATGGCTGGCATCAGCCTGACGGAGAATCACGGCGGAAGCCGAGGTATTTGCCAGATACTGGCGATAGGTGGCGCTGGTTAAAAAAGAAATGTCTCCGGAACCGGCCTGGGCCAGGGTCGCGACCCGTTCTATAACCGTTTGCGGATCACCGGCAACCTGCCCTCCTGTATGCTCAGCCAGTTCTTGCAGAGTATACTTCACAATCACGTCCGTCAGTTCCGGGCGTCGCCTGAATCCGGCTTATGTTGTGCATTTAATCGTTCCAGCACCTGTTCGCTCAAGTCAACCGAGTCCGCGGCATAGATGACATTGTCACCGACGACCAGGTCGTAATTTTTATCTTTAGCCAGTGTCACGATCGTGTCATAAACCAGCTTTTGCAACCGGTTCAGTTCGTCATTACGACGGATATTAAGATCCTCGTTAAATTCTTCCCGGGTCCGCTCTATTTCCCGTTTATCGAGTACGATCTGACGCTCTTTTTTCTTGCGAACCTCATCGCTCATAATATCCGCGTCCCTGGCCAGCTCCTCTTCAAGTTCCTTGAGTTTTTTCTGCATGGCGACGATTTTCTCATCGCGGGGAGCAAATTCGTTTTCCAGTTTCTTGCGCGCGGCATCCGCCTGAGGCGCATTTTTTAGAACCTGGGAGATATTAACAAAGCCGATACGTGTCTCTGCCTGAACAGCAGAAACAGTGGGCAGCAAAATCAAAGCCAGTAAGAAATAAGGTATCCAGGTTTTACGCAACGTAATCACCCCGAGTATTATTAATTTAGAAGTCCGAACCCATCGTAAACTGGAAGTTCTGTGTATCATCGCCCGGCTCGTCGTTCAGCGGCATGGCATAACTGAAGCGCAATGTGCCAATCGGCGCCAGCCACATAAATGCAACACCCGCCGAGGTGCGCAATTCATTCACATCCACGCTCTGATCCGCGGCGAAGACATTCCCGGCATCAAAAAAGGCCGCGATGCGGGTGGAATTGCTCTGCTCGGCAAAGATATTCGGCAAAATCAGTTCCAGGCTGCCCACGACCCGTTTACTCCCCCCGAGTGGATCATTAGTACCACCAGGACCATCATCTCGAGGTCCCAAACTGTTACTGTCATAACCCCGTACCGTCCGGCTGCCGCCGGCATAATAGCGCATAT
>CAYOOC010000061.1:0-19052 GCA_964405505.1 uncultured Thiohalophilus sp. | reverse complement strand
ATGTTCGCCTCAATGGGTGCGGCGGTCAAGGCGGTCTCCGCCGATATGCCCAATGAAATGATCGTCTTCATGCGTAACCTGTTCGGCGCACTGGTGCTGCTACCGCTGTTATGGCGTTACGGCTGGCGCCATTTGCAAACCCGCGTCTGGTATTTGCATGTCATGCGCGCCGGCTTCGGTGTGGCGGCCATGTACTGTTTTTTCTACGCCCTGGCCAATATGCCGCTGGCCAGCGGGATGTTGTTGAAGATGACCTCGCCACTGTTTATCCCGCTGGTGGCGATTGCCTGGCTGGGCGAGGGGATCACCCGCCGCGCCTTGCTGGCCGTGGTGGTCGGTTTTATCGGCGTCATTCTGGTGTTGCAGCCGCAGGGCGGGTTTGAGGCGGTGGCATTGATCGGACTGCTGGGCGGCGCGCTGGCGGCGGTGGCCAAGGTGACCGTGCGGCGGCTGGGACGCAGTGAACCCACCACGCGCATCGTGTTCTACTTTGCCCTGGTAGCGACCCTGGTGTCAGCCGTACCGCTGAGCTGGAGCTGGCAAACGCCGGATACCGACAGCTGGTTATTACTGCTATTGATTGGCATAGTGGGGACACTGGGGCAGCTGTTGCTGACCCGGGGTTACAGTATCGCACCGCCGTCGCAGGTGGGCGCCTTTACCTATACCTCGGTGGTGTTTGCGGCCTTGTTCGGCTATCTGTTCTGGGACGAGATGGTCGGTTACCTGTTTGTGATCGGCGCGCTGATCATCGCCGGAGCCGGCATGCTGGTCTTGCAGGAGCGCCAGAACGTGAGTCTCAACAAAGCCCGTTTCGATAATGAACCGCTGTGATGCGGTGCGCCGGATAATGTGCAGGAGAGAGAAATGACGGATAAACAACTGTGGTTGTTACGCCATGCCAGGGCCGAGGCGGGCGATAATATGATGGAGGACGCCGATCGCCCCCTGAGTCATGCGGGGCGGGAGCAGGCGGACCGGCTGGGCGAGTGGATGTACGAACAGGGGTTTCGCCCCGGGCTGATTGTCAGTTCCCCGGCCGTGCGGGCCCGGCAGACGACCGAACTGGTTTGTGAGCGGCTGGAGTACGATTTTAACCACATTCATTATGATCCGGGGCTGTATCTGGCTTCGCGAAGTGACCTGCTGCGGATTATTGACGATATGAGAGTACTCCATGGACCGCTCATGCTGGTCGGGCATAACCCCGGGCTGGAGGAGCTGCTGGTCTGGTTGTGCGGTGAACCGTTGCCCCGCACGGATAAAGATAAACTGTTAACCACGGCCAATCTGGCCAGGATCGCGATCGCTGATTACGGTACCCTCGGTGAGGGCAACGCCCAGTTGATCGATCTGAACCGGGCCGATGAACTGACGTGAGATGAGTCAATCGGAGCAGAACTGCGCGTTGTGCGGGCGGCAGGAGAGCGGCCTGACCAGACATCATCTGATCCCGCGTACCCGCCATCGCAACAAGCGGGTGAAAAAACTGTTCAGCCGCGAGGAAATGACCGATCGGGTGTTGTGGCTGTGCCGTCCCTGCCATCATCACATTCACCGGGTACTGGACGAAAAACAGCTGGCCCTGGAGTACAACACGCGCGACAGGTTGCTCGCGCATCCCGAAATCAAGCCGTTCGTCGACTGGCTGGCCGATAAACCGGCCGGCTTCAAGCCACGCTCGTCCCGTTAGATTCGGTTATGGTGCAGACTGTTACAGTGTCGTCGTGAGTCCTGTGGCGGTATAGTAGATCCACTGAATACACAGAATACACTGAACGCACCGAGATCGTCATTTTACTGTGGCGACAGAAACGGACCATTCATTCTGTTTTTTCGATGTTCTTCGATGCCTCCACTGTCTCGGTGATCCATAGCGATTATTTCAGGACGTACCAACCACGTAGTAATTTGTGGGGCCACTGAGGTCACCGAACGAAACGCGCATGATGAATTTTCGGTATCATTCGGTGTTCTCACTCTTTCGGTGGTTAATATTTACCCTGTGCCGCTTCCCGAGCGAATAATGACCTGTTAGAACTGGGGGATATGACGTTGGTATTTCAGTACGGTGCTGCTAAAACTAATTCAGGGCCTGCCGTTACAGACAGGTAAGCGTCAACCACGCAGGATATACCCGCAGGATTTGCGGGGAAGGTATGATCAGCGATCGTATGTGGCGGGTCCACGACGGGAGGGGATGATGAGTTCAACCGAGTTGATGTGTGGGCCGGGTCTGGAGCCGGCAGAACCATTGTATGCCCGGGTGCCGATCCAGGATGAATCCGGGCAATATCTCAGCGACTTTATGATGATCATTCCAGGCCTGCGCAAGCGCACTGTCGATATACGTCAGGAGATCATCGGCCGTATCGATCATGTCCTGCAACTCTATCGACGCACCGTGGTGTTTGCCGATCTGAATCTGAAAACCAATGTTTTATGGGTGTCGGTCAAACCGGTGCCGGGCATTTGCCTGGAGCTCCCCGCCGTGATCAAATTTCATGTCCCCGAAGCCCTGCTGGTCAGCCATCGCGTGCCGGGCTGAGGTATGAACAATTTGTTGAATGAATAACCACGCATTTGTCAGGGAGGGGGGACGACCTCCATAATAGCGGTCAAATTGATAATCCATGGAGAAAGTAATGGCAGAAGCCCTGAATGCTGACGCACTCGATACCCTGTTTCGCAAAGCCCGCAGCCACAATGGCTGGCAGGATCGGCCGGTCAGCGATGAACTGTTACAGCAGTTGTACGACCTGATGAAATGGGGTCCGACCAGCGCGAATGCCTGTCCCGCCCGGATTGTGTTCGTCAAGTCCGACGAGGCCAAGGCCAGAATGAAACCGGCGCTGGCCGAGGGCAATGTGGAAAAATCGATGACTGCGCCGGTTGTCGCGATTATTGGCATGGACCTGGAGTTTTACGAGAAACTGCCCAAGCTGTTTCCGCATACCGATGCCAAGTCCTGGTTCGAGGGCAAGCCCGAGAAGATTCAGGACAGCGCGCATCGCGATGCCTCACTGCAGGGCGCTTATCTGATGCTGGCGGCGCGCAGTCTGGGACTTGATTGCGGGCCGATGTCCGGTTTCGACAATGCCAAAATGGACGAGGCGTTTTTCCCCGATGGCAAGATCAAGTCTATTTTTATTTGCGCCATGGGTTATGGTGACGAATCGAAGCTCTTTCCACGTGGCCCGCGACTTGATTTTGAAGAAGCCTGTCGTATCGAGTAAGGCGCCGGTTTATCGACGCTAAAAAACGGCTACCATGGGTGGCCGTTTTTTTGCTGTGTAAAGGTTCAACGTGACGGACAGAGTTCCAGCTTGTAGCGAACGATCCCACTGCGACGCAAATAGCGTTTCAGCGCCTGTTCCGCTTCACGAAAGGTTCCATACGGTTCGAAGGTGATGCGTTAGCGGATATAAAATAACCAGTGCAGGCTGTTGAAATAAAAGCGCCGGCAGCTTGGTGAAATCAGCCTGTTTTCCCCATTGCAATGCAGCCGATTATAATCCGGCTTCGATTTTTGTTATGTGAGTGTCGAATCTACCCGGTTGCTTCTTCGTTATCCTGATTCTCCGGCAGGAGCTCTCCCGCAATGGCCTTGTAAACAAATACCTCGGCGGACCGTTTATCGACAAACGGTCCGCCGAGGCCCTCCCGGGTCAGTGCATACCAGCCCTGCCCTGTAACATGAAAATAACGATCGTTGTTGATACGATCATGTCGACCGGAACGAGGGGGCCCCCCTCCCAGGGTTCTGACAAATCCCATTTGTAATCCTTTTTTTACCAGAAACGTGAGTCAGGATAGGGATGGGTGGGGCCTCGTGTCTGTCAGACCAGGCTGAAAATGATGTAGGCCAGATCAGATAGGCGTTGTAGGAAAAGCCTGACAAAGTGTCGGTGATGGCTGATCGAATCAGGGCGTGACTGTGCGAATCGAGCAGTGAAAGGGCGGTGATTATTTACCCTGTATATAGCGGGCGTCGTCGAAGGTTTCGATCCATTCCGGGCGCATGACCACCAGAATACTGGTGAACATACCCGTGATAAAGGCCTCGGGGAACATCATCAGTGGCAGATAGGGAAAGTAATCATAGGCCAGCTGGCCGGGACTGTAGGCGCCGGCGATCAACAGCAGGGCGGCGGCCAGACTGGCGGCGCCGGCCATGGCCAGCGCCGCCCCGAAAAAGCCGTTGATGAAAATATAGATGAAGACATGGTGGGGCAGCCTGGATTCGGCCAGGCGTAGAATCGTGGTGCTGATCAGGATCGGGGTCAGACCCATTACGAGCACATTGAGCGGGTAGGTCTGCCAGTCGCTGCTGCCGTTATAAATGAGCCCCAGCAACACCAGGCTGATCACGATCAGGGCCCGTTGCCAGCCGAACATCAGAGTCATCAAGGTGGCACCAAGATAGTGATATTCCAGACCCGGCAGGCGGGTGGTGGTGATCTGCCACAGCAGGATCAGGGCCACACTGCTGCCGAGAAAAACATGGGCCTTGTGTGGCTGCGCCAGATACTCGCGCCAGTGGACCTGGACAATGGCGAGCAGCAGGATCAGGAAATAGAGGAACCCGGCGAGCCATAACCAGCTTTGCGGTACCATGTCGGCCGGGTAATTCACCAGTTAAACTCCACGATCTGGCCGTTGTCAAAATTCAGTCGGGTCATTGTCTGATCATCCAGGTCATTCAGCAAGGCACTGAGCGCGCGCAGGGTCTCTTCATGCACCACCAGCAGCACGCTCTTTTCGGGTTGCTCTTGCAACCATGCTAGGAACCGGCCGATGCGTTGTTTGTGCTCGAGCAGTGATTCCCCGCCGGGTGGCCGGGTGTTCAGCGGATCGGCGCCAATAGCGTCAAAATAGTCGGCCACCGGACGTCCGTCGAAGCCCGAGCGAATATCATTGAGATCGGGATGCGCGCTGATCGGGACCTGATGATAGCGGTTGATAATGTCGGCGCTTTGGCGGGTGCGAGGTAGTTCAGAGGTAATGATATGTTGCAGTGGCACGTCACGCAGGCGTTCGGCGGCGGCCTCGACCTGGGCAATTCCGGTGTCGGTCAAATGCACGTCGCGGCCCGGGTCATCATTACACAGACCGAGATCATTGAAATTGGTGCGACCATGGCGCATGGCGTACAGGGGCATGGGATTCACCGTGGCAACGACATTCCCGTTTATAATAACATAGCGCTTCGGCTGACGGCAGCGAGCCGCAATTCAATGAATTCACGAGGGAGGCCGCTTGAGCAAGCCCAATACCCTGATTGTTCGACCCAACGGCCCCCTGCAGTTCGAGGGCGAGATTACACTCGAGGATGGCGAGGGGAATCTCCTGCTGAACGACAATGAGGCCTGGTTGTGCCGTTGCGGCCAGTCGCAGGATAAACCGTTTTGCGATGGCGCCCACAAGCGCTGTGGTTTTGCTGATCCCGCCCGGTTTGACGATGAGCGCCGTGAAGCGCTGGTAGACGACGCCACGCTATTACAGTTGACCATCAAGACCGATGCGATGCTGATTGCCAGAGGGCCGTTGACCATTCGCAGCAAGGATGGAACATCCAGTACGACTCGCAACCGCGCGGCACTGTGCCGTTGTGGCCAGTCACGGAACAAACCGTTCTGCGATGCCAGCCACAAACAGTGCGGCTGTAGCGGCTGAAGCATGCTATAGGATTAACAGATAGACCAACCCGGGAGAGTTTGATGGTTACATCGATTATTCTGATAAATGTCGAGCGCAACAAAATCAACGAGGTGGCCGAACAGCTGGCGGCGATGGACGGGATATCGGAAGTCTATTCAGTCAGTGGCAACTACGATCTGGTAGCTATCGCTCGGCTGCCCAGTAATGAAGCCCTGTCCGAGCTGGTAACCGAAAAACTGTTAAAGTTTGACGCGATTCTCAATACTGAGACCATGCTTGCCTTCCAGGCCTTTTCCCGACACGACCTCGAAGCGCTATTCGCTATCGGTTCCTGAGTCCGGCCAGGGGCGGGCATGCATTCCCCGAATGGCCTGTAGAACGTCCGGCAAATGCTGGAAGGCATGATCGCCGCCCTCAAACAGCCGGGTATCGGCACAGTTATCATAGCGTTCGGCGGCCAGTCGATAATCGAGCAGTTCATCGCCCTTGTCCAGCAGCAACAGCGTTGGTGGGGAGGCGATGCAGGGGTGTGGCACATCCAGCGCCCGCAGTGCATCCAGATGTCGGGCAGTCAGTGTATAACGTTCGCCCGTATAGTAATTGACGTTTTCTCCCAGATAGGTCTCCAGAGTGGCCAGAGGCATCAACGCCGGATTGATTAATACCCGTTTGAGCGCATAACGTTGGCCGAGGTACTGCGCGTAATACCCTCCCAGGGAAGCGCCGGCCAGCAACAGATTTTTGTCCAGGCGCAATGACTCCTCGACCAGGTGTTGTAACATCACGATGGCCCGCGCCGGGTCATAATGATACGTTGGCGTCAGTACCGATATATCATCCAGTTGTTCACGCAAATACTGACCCTTGGCCGAGGCACCGCTGCTGTTGAAACCGTGCAGATAAATAATCATAAGTTGACGTGATATTGCTGTGTTCGTATGTTGAATCAAGTTTTGCCGGAATACTACGATACATTAGATAGAGACACCAGTTCAGGAATGCCGCCTGCCCTATGAGTACACCGCGAGAGCGCTATCAGTCGGATCTCGAACGTGAGGGATTTGTCCATGACCCGCTGCAGGCCGCAGCGGTTGAACAGACCCAGCGCCTGTACGAGGAACTGCTGGCGGCGAATCATCGGCGCCCCGGACTGCTGGCGCGTCTGCTCGGGCGCCGGTCCGAACCAGTACGGGGACTGTATGTCCGTGGCGGCACCGGACGCGGCAAGACCTACCTGGTCGACAGCTTTTACGACTGTCTGCCATTTCGCGATAAACACCGGGTGCACTATCATCGTTTCATGATCGATATTCATGCACGTCTTCGTGATCTGCCCCGTTCTCCCGATCCGCTGGTCGTCATCGCCAATGAAATCGCCGATCAGCTCAAGGTGGTGTGCCTGGATGAGTTTCATGTGCATGACATTGCCGATGCCATGTTGCTTGGGGGGCTGCTCAAGGCACTTTTTGACAAGGGCGTAACCCTGGTGGCGACATCCAATATACCGATTGATGAACTGTACAAAAACGGTCTGCAGCGTGAACGTTTTATGTTTGCCATTGAGCTTCTCAAATCGCATACCTGCGAAGTGGATCTGGAGCAGGGCACCGATTACCGGTTTCGTTTACTGGAAGCCAGTCAGAATTTCTATGTTGCCGATCCCGAAGAGGGTGAAAAACTGATTGCGACCGCGATCGAACAGATGGCGCCGGACACGCTCAAGCACGATCGCCAGTTGACCGTGAACAAACGCCCGATTACCTACCGGGCGCTGGCGGATGACGTGGTCTGGTTTGATTTCAATGCCCTGTGCAATACCCCGCGTTCGGCCAATGACTATATCCGGATTGCCCAGCAATTTCACACAGTCTATATAAGTAATATATTTCGTATGAGCGAAGCGCACGATAATGTTGCCAAGCGTTTTGTGCACTTGATCGATGCCCTGTATGATCATAATGTCAAACTGGTCGCCGCGGCCGAAGTATCTCCCGCAGAACTGTATGCAGGCAAGCGCCTTGCATTCGGTTTCGAACGGGCGGTCAGCCGCATTTCCGAGATGGGCAGCGCGGATTATCTCGCCTTGCCACACCGATTGCGGACCAATCCGCTTACCTGAAGGAGAATCTTATGTGGCAGCGTATCGTTTTATTACTGGTGGTCGGAACATTCAGCGTGGTTGGCTGCCAGTCGATGTCGCAACCGGAGCGTCCTCCCTTCGCCGATATCCATCTGCATTACAACTGGGATCAGGACGAGATCTACACCCCGGAACAGGCCCTGGAGGATC
The DNA here is from genome assembly GCA_964405505.1 of uncultured Thiohalophilus sp. Lineage (GTDB taxonomy): Bacteria > Pseudomonadota > Gammaproteobacteria > UBA6429 > Thiohalophilaceae > Thiohalophilus. The sequence goes on along the minus strand of CAYOOC010000061.1, from coordinate 11,101 downwards.
TCAAAGAACATAATGTGGTGCTGGCCGTGGTCTCCAGTGTACCGTCTGACTTCGCACTCAAACTGTCGCAGCTGGGTAAAGACTGGATCGTGCCGTTTTATACCCCCTATTACGATGCGGGCAACCGGTTGAACTGGTTTTACGACGAGAAAGTTGTCGACAAGGCCCGGGCGGCACTGGCCAGTGGCAAGTTTTACGGTCTGGGTGAAATTCACCTGGTTGCCGGTGCCGGACCGCGGCGCGATAACCCTGTCTTTCTCGGGCTGCTGGATCTGGCCCGGGAGTACGATGTACCGGTCAACATCCATACCGATTCATCACGTTATGAATACATGCTGTCGATCTGTGAGCAACATGCCGATATCACCTTTCAGTGGGCGCATGTCGGCGGTATTTTGCAACCGGCGGCGATCACGCCGGTGATGGAAGCCTGCCCCAATGTCTGGGCCGATATGTCGGCACGGGATCCCTGGCACTATGGGGATTTCGTTGTCCGTGGCCAGCCGATTCCGGATGACTGGCGACAGTGGATATTGCGCTTTCAGGATCGCATCATGGTCGGCACCGATCCGGTTTCAGGTGGCCATGAGGTCTATACCTGGCATGAGGCTGACGATGGCTGGACCCGGTATGCGGCATTATATGACTATCATCGGGGCTGGATGAATCAGTTGCCGCCCGAGGTGGAAAAAAAGATCCGGCTGACCAATGCCCAACGCTTTTTTGATTACGCGTTGCAAAAGATTCGCCAGTGAACTATTCGTTCTCGCCCATTGGCGTGGTTCATTCCTGTTTTCCCGACAAGTTCGGCGTGCCGCGTCAGCCACAACTGGTACCGGCGGCCACCGGCACGATTGAATTACTGGCCCCCTATAATCGCGAAGAGGCCGTGCGCGAGCTCGAAGGGTTCTCCCATATCTGGGTAGTGTTCGTTTTTCACGCGGCCAAACGTGACGCGTGGAAACCGACTGTACGTCCGCCGCGACTCGGGGGAAACCGGCGGGTCGGGGTTTTCGCCAGTCGCTCCCCGGAACGGCCCAACCCGATCGGTCTGTCCCTGTTGACCCTCGATGAGGTACAGACTGATGAAGGCCGGGTAATACTGCAGGTCAGTAACCTGGATCTGATCGACGGCACGCCGGTGCTGGATATCAAACCCTATATCCCCTATGCCGACAGTGTCCCCGATGCCCGTGCCGGGTTTGCCCCGCAGGCGCCGGACAAACGCTTGCCGGTCAACTTCTCGGAGACTGCCCGACAGCAACTTCAGGCATTAAGTGCTAACTATCCCGACCTGGCTGCCCTGATCGAACAGGTGTTGCAACAGGATCCCCGTCCGGCCTATCAGGATCGGGTGCCCGACAGCGAGCGGGTATTCGGCATGCAGCTGTACGATCTGGAAATCAAATGGCAGGTGCAAAACGGCGTGGTGCAGGTAATAGAGGTGGTCAATATCTGATGGACTTGCTCTCGCCAGGACGCAAAGACGCAACGAAAAAATGCATAAGAGTCGTCTCGGCCGGTTTACAGGTTTAGCTGACGGATTCTATCTCTCGCAGAGACGCAAAGGCGCAGTGAAACAGTCTTATTTGCTTTGCCTCTTGGCGTCTCTGCGAGAGAAATTTAACCTGGTATACCCGTCGACCTGTTATACAGTGCGGCAGGATATCGATCAGTGCACGACCGGACTGGGGTCTTTTTCCTGCGAGATATCCCGGGGCATGGGCGAGGCGTGGTGCAGGATCATCTTCCAGCCGTCGGTGGTTTGCTGGTAAATATTGGTTACAACAAACTGGAAAATATTTTCCGGCTCTTCCTGTGAATGAATATTCTCCACCAGTGTATGCACGGCGAACCGGTCCGTGGCATGAATTACCCGATCCGATAATTCAACGATGACATCGCCGGTATTTCTGAGGATGGTTTCCCAGCTTTTGAGAATCGCATGGGTGCCGAGCAGTCGATCGCCCATCGGGTGTATGCAGCTGGTATCATTGCCATCCAGCCAGATTTGACGCATTGCCTCCAGGTTGCCGCCGCTGAAGGCGGCATAAAACGCGGTTTCCGCGTCGCTAGAGGTGGCAAAATCGGTTGAACTCATGAGGTTTTACCTGTTATTTGGTCAATCCAGTGTAATGAAAATGGTCTGCCATCGTCTATCGTCTATTGCATATTGATCACGGCAGCCGGCTCCTGTCGCGAGGGGAGTGGAATAATTGTCAGACAAATTTTGTCTGATCGGGTGTGAGAACCGATAATTCCCCGCGATGACAGGGGTGTTCAGGATGTTATGGAACCGCATGTCCGCACGGCGGTCGTATTATCGACGCTGACAGTATTTTATATTCAATCAATAGCAGGTTTATAAGGTTATGCCGTTACCGTATTCGAAATTGTTGCGCCTGGGGTTGTTCCTGGCCTGTTTGATCCCCGGCCTGGCCGCGGGCGAGACACCGCTGAAAGATTTTGACGGCGAGCCCCGGACAATCAAGGAATTTACAGGGGGCGAACAGTGGACGGTGGTGATGATCTGGGCGTCCGATTGCCATATCTGCAATCGTGAAATCCACAATTATGTCGACTTCCATTTTGTCCATTCCGACCAGGATGCCCGCATGGTCGGGATCTCCATCGATGGCTGGGCGGGTAAAAAAGACGCGGAAGATTTTATCCGCCGACACAAGGTGGATTTTCCCAATCTGATCGGCAATGCCGACGCTGTGGCCGACTGGTTCATGCAGCAAAGCGGCGCGCGCTGGGTCGGCACGCCGACCTTCCTGCTCTATAACCCCGCCGGCGAACTCAAGGCCCAGCAGGTCGGGGCGGTACCGGTGGAGGTGATCGAGGACTTCATCAGCCAATCCGGCCGGCAGGGCAAGCCCGCCGGCTGAACCGGTTGCTCAGGTCCTGAACTGGTTGACCAGTGTTTGCAGCTCATGGGAAAGCCGGGCCAGTTCAGTGCTCGAGACCTGGGTCTGTTGCGCACCCACTGCCGTCTGATTGACCACTTCGTTAATGTTGGTCACGTTGCGGTTGATCTCTTCGGCCACGCTGCTCTGCTCCTCGGCGGCACTGGCGATCTGCAGGTTCATGTCATTGATCGTTGTCACCGCGCTGGCAATGGTACGCAGTGATTCGCCTGCCTGACTTGCCTGTTCGACACTTTCCTGGCTGTGCTCGCGACTTGACTGCATGACTTTCGCGGCATTACGGGCGCCTTCCTGCAATGTTTCGATCATCTGCTGGATTTCCTCGGTGGATTGCTGGGTCCGGCTGGCCAGTGAGCGCACCTCGTCGGCCACGACCGCAAAACCACGGCCCTGTTCACCGGCCCGGGCCGCCTCGATGGCAGCGTTCAGGGCCAGCAAATTGGTCTGTTCGGCGACGCCCTTGATCACATCCAGCACCGTGCCGATGTTTTCACTGTTCTCCTCGAGCTGGTGCACCACCTCGGCGGCGGAAGCCAGTTGACCCGCCAGGTCGTTGATCGAGCGGATGCTCTGTTCAACCACGGCACTGCCATCACGCGCCTCGTTATCCGCCTGTTGCGTGGCGCCGGAGGCTTCGCTGGCGTGGCGGGCCACTTCCTGTACCGTAGCGGTCATCTCGTTAATCGCGGTGGCCACCTGCTCGGTTTCCTGCTGTTGCTGGCGGACCCCGTCATTGGTTTGCTGGGTTACCTGGGACATCTCTTCGGCGGCGGTGGCCAGCTGGGAGGTGGAACCGGCGACCTGTTGCACGGTGAGGCGGACCTTCTCGGCAAACTGGTTGAACGCGTCGGACAGACGGGCGACCTCATCCTGGCCATTCACCGGCAGACGCCGGGTCAGATCCCCTTCGCCCTGGGCGATGTCGGTCATCGCCGCGGCGGCGTTGCGCAGCGGACGGGAAATCGTGCGACCGATATACAGGGCAAAGGCCATGGCCACGGCCAGGGCGACGGCGCTGGCCAGCAAAATCAGATTGCGGGTCTCGGCCAGGGCCGCGGCGTTGTGGCTGCGATCCATGGCGATTTCGAGCACCCCGACCGGGTTGCCGCTGAAATCATTAATGACCCGGCCATATACCGCGTAAGGCACATCCCCGTGCGTGGTGTTCATGATCCGGGGTTCGCCGTTATAGGCGGCCTGCAGGGCCGGTTCGCCGAGCAGGCGGGCCTCGCCCAGGGTGGACCCGAAGGTCTGAAAACCGCTATCGGTGTTCAGGTGCAGCGCGATATCGACGTCATACTTGGCTTTGAAATTGTCGAAAAACGGCTGGCCGAAGGACATGCCAAATTCCACCGAGCCGATGTGCTCACCGCGGGTGAAAATCGGGCTGATGCCCCGAATGCCGAGACCGGCAACACCTTTTTCCAGTCCCTGAACCTGCTGGCGCTCCCGGTTGACCGCCAGGACCGTTTTTCGAAAACCGGAGAGGTCGTCGCCAAATTTTTCGGGTTTGTGCGCCCGCAAAAAGGAGGTGGCCGGCGGCAGATGGAAGTGGAACTGGCGCACGGCATACTGCTGCTCGAGGGTGGTGAACAGCGGCACGGTGATCCCAGCGAGCGCCTGGCGGTTACCTGCGGCGAAATGCTCCTGCACAGAGGGCAGCGAGGCCAGGGTGACGCTCAGAGCCTCGGCCAGGCGGCCTTCCGAGGCCAGCTCGGCGCTGGCGCTTTCATACAGGCTGCGCAGTTCGCGCTGCTCCGCCTGGCCGACGATGTCATTCACCTTGGTGAACATGACCGGCAGGATCATGGCCAGCACCAGGACCAGGACAAGAATGAAGCCGACCCGCAGTCGGGCTCCGATAGAGAGTTTGTTCAACATGGTGTGCCTCGAGCAAAACTGGTTGATTGACGTGGTCGAGGTAATCGGATGAGTATTAGTAAACTTTAATATAAAAATGATTCTTATTTATAATAACCTGACTTTCTAGAGGGTTTTGTGTCAAAGCGGTTGAGAGCCTGCGCCGTTCGTGGTCACTTCCGCCTCTCTGCTAAGATGGCTGTCTGTTATTAGCAGGAGTCGAACATGAGTGAAAAAGTCGCGGTGCTGGTCAATGGCCAGGAAACGATTGAATACGACCGCAACAAGGCCCTGAGCGATCTGCAGAAACAGTATCTGGACAAGATGGACCGGGAGATGGATCTGGGGATCGAGCTGGCCGGGCAGCACATCGCACAACCCGATCAGACCCAGCGCGCCAAATATGTGGCCAACGCCCTGCTGGAGTCGATTCAAAGCGACAATGAGCCACGTATTGCCGCGACCTGCTCCTACCTGGCCGAACGGCTGCCCGAGTTAAAACAGATCCGCGCCGATCTCAGGGGCGAGAGTTTCAGTATCGACCTGGTCTTCGACCGGCCACACGAGAACCAGGTGCGCGTGGATTTCGACCCCGGTGCCGGCAAACACGGTTTTCACTAAAGTGGCGCTAAACTTGTATACTCGAAACCGACAGGGTACAGCGGTACTCTTGGGTAAATACAATCTCTTCCAAGAAAATAAGAGCGCCTCGTGATGAAGCAGTTACTGATTGAACTTAAACCGCTGCGCATTGTGCTGATCCTGTGTGCCTTGCTGACGGTGATCCTGCAGCCGGAACCGGGTGCCTCGCCGGTCTATCATGGCTGGGATCTGGTCCCGACCCTGCTGATTCCGGTGCTGGCGCCGTTGCTGTTTATGTTGTTGATGCTGGATTCGCTGATGACCACGATGCTGCGCAGTCAGAGTACCGGCGAGGAGCACGCGCGCTATGGCCGGGTACGCAATACCGTCCTGGTCGCGGGCATCCTGGTGTTGCTGGCCTGGCTGCCTTACTTTATTGCCCTGATGAGTTAACGGAGCCGGACATGGCGCTTTTAGTGCAGAAAACCGATGACAGTGCCGGCATCAAATTGCCGATCGACAAACAGCGGATCACTATTGGTCGCAACAGCAGCAACGACATCAGACTCGAAGATGAGCTGGTGAGCAAGAAACATGCTGTTATAGAAGTCATGGAATCTCCCGCCCATAGTGGTCGGATAGAGTTCCTGATCCAGGATCTGGACTCGACCAACCAGACGTATGTCAACGACTGCCCTATAGTGCTGCACAAACTCCACCATGGTGACGTGATACGCATCGGTATCAACCTGTTCAAGTTCGTGGATGAAGCCCGCGAGGACACCAAGGAAACCGCCCAGCTCTATAAAACCTGGATCCCCGGCGTGTTCTACACCGGCAAAAAGAAAAAACAGGCAAAGAAAAAAACCTCAAAAAAGAAACGCTGATCTTTGGGGTCCGGTGAATCTGACAGAGAAAAGATCTCAACGCAGAGGCTGAAAATAATGTTGAATTTTGAATGATGCGTTTTGAATTGTGGTGAACTGCAACTCAGCACTCAGCACTCAGCACTATCCTTCAAACCCGGCATGTTGTTCGATGAAGTCGCGGATATAGCCGGCGGTCTGTGCGCCGCTGAAACGGGCCTGTTCCTCGCCGTGCCGAAACAGGATGATGGTGGGGAAGCCGCGGACCTGATAGCGTCCGGCCAGTTTCATGTTGTCGCCTTCATCCACTTCGATCTTGGCCAGCTGCACTCGGCCCGCATACTCGTCGATGACCTGTTTCAATACCGGCGCGATGCTGATGCAGGGGGGACACCATTCGGCCCACAGGTCGATCAGTACCGGCCGCGCATGCGAGGCCGCCAGCACTTTTTGATCGAATTGTTCCAGGTTTACGTCGAAAATCGCAGCTTCAGCCGGGGTGTCATTCATCGTGGAGTCGTCATGCCAGTCAAAGAGCGGGATTATAGGCGAGGGCGGTGGTTTGCGTCACCTGGCTTACCAGGGATGGCGACGCACACGCCAGGCATAAAGCACGCGTGACAAGCCCCGGTCCAGCACAGTAAACAGGACCGCAATCAACAGGATCGATGGGCCGTCGAGTTCGAGCGGACCGGCAAGGAATATCAGGGGTAGCAGGGCCTCCGGTAATTGATCCAGAGCCAGCGCGGACGTGCCACTGGGCCATTTCAGACGACGTTTGGTGAAACTGGCAAGCAGATCACCGAGCATGCTCAGGGCGCCGAATACTGCCCCCAGCCACAGGGGATAGTCTGCCAGCCCGGCGACCGTGGCGGTGAGCAGTGTCGCCGCAACGATGCCGCGCCAGGTTTTGTGCGCCCCGAACAGTGGTTCGCCATCGGGGAGTCGGTAACCGCCATCCAGGGGCCGGTTCCAACGGCGCACTCCCGGCACCAGACAGGCCAGGATGGGCGCGCCATTGGCCACCAGCAACAGGAACAGGCAAAACAGGATCGTCATGTCTCAATGGTAAGGTTTGCGCTGCCTGCCCGCCACTGTGGCCGACCCATTACAAAAGCTGATTAACTGGCTAGGATCAGTACAGGGCGCCGGGGAAGCAACTGCTCCGCGCGGCTGGTGAGGGAGTCAAGGAGGTGAAGACGATGTCGGATAATCGATGTGCTTTCAGCAGCCCGCTGATCGCCGAACAATACACCTGTCACTTTGGCGAACAGGTCGTCCGCCGCGGCGGGACCGAGGTCGCCTGCCGCGACGCGGCGGCCTGTTCCCGTTGCGAGGCGGTGTTCGAATGGCTCAAACAGGTGAGCCTGCCGGTCTTTGGGGTGGAAGATGATCTGACCAGCATGCCGCACAGCGTGATTCAGAAAATCCAGTTCGGCAGTCTGAGCGGTTTGCAGAATCAGATGGGTATCGAACCCGCACAACGTGTGGATATTGATCACCTGCTGGACCAGGCCGCCGAACAATACGGGGGGATAGACAGCTTGCCCTATGCCGGTTTAGTTGACACCATAACCACCTATCAACTCAAACGACGACAGCACCGCCGTTAATGGCAACAAATTCAGGAGTACCGCATGGCTATCCCCGAGGAACTGCAAGTAATTGATCAAAAAACCGGCGAAGGTGATGAGGCCGTCAAAGGCAAGCTTGTCGTCGTTCATTATCGTGGCTGGTTGTATGACGATGAGGCCGAGGATAACAAGGGGCAGGAATTCGACAGCTCCTACGAGCGCGAACCGTTCACCATCCCGCTGGGTGCCGGCGTGGTAGTCAAAGGCTGGGAAGAAGGTCTGGTCGGCATGAAAACCGGCGGATTGCGTACCCTGATCATTCCCCCCGAGCTGGCCTATGGCAGCAACGGCGCCGGTGACGTCATCCCGCCCGATGCGGCGTTAATCTTCGAAGTTGAACTGCTGCAGGTGCGTGGGTAGGGATGCAAAGAGATAATTTTGAATGTTGAGTTCTGGATTTTGAATTACGGTTCATGATTAATTCAAAATTCATCATTCAGAATTCAACATTATTCTTCGCCCTTCGCATTAACGCACTTGGCATAAAAAAAGGGAACCCATGGGTTCCCCTTTTTCGTTGGTTGGCGACAGATTATCCGTTATCGCTTTTGCGTTCGTTGGCCACGTTGACTTTCAGTTCACGGCCGTAGAACTCGGTGCCGTTGAGCGCCTTGATGGCGTTGCGGGCATCCTTGCGTTTCATTTCGACAAAGCCGAAACCGCGTGGCCGTTTGGTGGCGCGATCAGTCATTAGTCGCACGGCATGAACCTCGCCATAATCCTCAAATAACTTGCGCAGGGCATTGGGAGAGGCTTTGAAGGCCAGGTTGCCGACAAAAATGGATTCCACCTCGGTGCTGGTGGCCGGATAAATCCGGGTCTGGCTGAGCAGGGCACCAAGCAGGGCACCGGCCAGAATGCCATAGGTGAACAGGTGTTGTCCGGGAACCTGTTCCAGTGCCAGTAACGGAAAGAGGAAATAGGCGACAACGGTCAGGATGACGCTGACAAGAACAACCTGGATTACAGTCTTAAGAGTTGGGAATTCAAACTTCATGGTACTCCATCACACGCTTCAGATAGTTTTAACAAAATTCCGCCACTGCAGAGGCATTGGGCTGGCGGAGCACGGGTCTGTTTCTTGGCAAACAGACGGGCATTTTACACTTTTGAGTCGCGCACGTCTCGATCGGCGGGACAGATAGAAGGGTTTCAGGCTATGCTTGCTGCCACAGTTGCGATAAGTGACAGACATGCAACAGATAATCTTCTCCCTCGATCTCAGCAGTGGCCAGTGCGAGAAGTACTATGCCGGGCGGGTTCGTTATGTGCAGGTACAAAGTGATGATGGTCGGCAGGTGCGCTTTCCCGCCCGGGCCCTGTTGCCCTATATTGGACATGATGGCGTTTACGGGCGTTTCGTATTACAACTCGATGCCGGTAACCGGTTGATCGCACTGGAGCGACTGAGTTGATGGCGTCGCAGGCGGATCGAGCGGCAATCGAACAGGAACTCTGATGTCACACGACGATCTGGTCGCACACCGGGGATATCCCCGGCACTATCCCGAGAACAGCCTGGCCGGGATTCAGGCCGCGCTGGCCAGCGGTGCCCGCTATGTGGAAGTGGATGTGCAATTGAGTCGCGACGGGGTACCGGTGCTGTTCCATGACCGTGATCTGCAGCGCTTGTGTCACCGCCCCGGCGCGATTCACGACTACGCCTGGTCGCAGTTGCAGACGTTTGAGGTTCATACCGATAGCGACGTGCCTCGCCTGTCGCGGGCACCGTTGGCGGCCCTGAGCGATCTTGTGACTGTCATTCCGACAATGCCCGGGGTGCGGTTTTTTATCGAGCTCAAGCGCGTGGCGTTCGAACAATCGGGGATTGAGCCCGTGCTGGAGGCGGTGTTGCCGATGCTGCAACCCGTGGCCGGGCAATGTTGTGTGATCTCGTATCAACTGGCGGCGTTAAAGCAGGTGCGGGAACGTACGACACTGCCTATCGGCGCCGTGATCGACGACTGGGCCGATCGCGAGGAACCGACGCTGGTTGAATTGCACAGCGATTACCTGTTCTGCAATCTTGAATCGTTACCCGCACAGGGTCCGTTGCAACGGACCGGCGCTCAACTGGCGGTGTTTGAAACGGTGGATCCGCAGCAGGCCCGGCAATTGCTGGCACGCGGCGTGAATCTGGTCGAAACCTTTGCCATTGGCGAGATGCGCCAGGCGCTGGAACGAGGAGACGACTAGGGCGTGGAGGTGGATTGCGATGTATTGGTCGTCGGTGGCGGGATCCAGGGCGTGGGGGTGGCCCAGGCGGCCGCAGCCTGCGGGTATGATGTGCGTTTGCTGGAGCAAACCCATCTGGCGGCCGCCACCTCCAGCCGTTCCAGCAAACTGATCCATGGTGGCCTGCGTTATCTCGAATCGGGTCAGTTCACCCTGGTGCGCAAATCCCTGCAGGAGCGGCGCATTCTGCTCAAAATCGCCCCCGATCTGGTGCGCCTGGTGCCGTTCTATATTCCCGTCTATCAGCATAGCGCCCGTGGCCCCTGGACCCTGCGGGCCGGCCTGTCACTTTATGCCCTGCTGGGCGGGCTGGATCGCCAGGCAAGGTTTCGACGCTTATCGCGCACCCGCTGGCCGCAGCTCGATGGCTTGCAACAGCAGGCACTGCGCTGTGTCTTTCGCTACTGGGATGCCCGGACCGACGATGCCGCCCTGACCCGGGCGGTGATGGCTTCGGCCCGGTCCCTGGGTGCGCAACTGCACTGTCCTGCGCGCTTTGTCTCGGCGCAGGCGCAGACCGATCGGGTGACGGTTCGCTTTGAACAGGCGGGGCAGACGCGGGAGCTCACGACCCGGGTGTTGATCAATGCGACCGGCCCGTGGGTGGACCAGATCCTCGATGGCGTGAGTCCGCCTCCGCGGCGGCGGGCGTTCGACCTGGTTCAGGGTACCCATATCGTGGTGGCCGACCCGGCGCCCTCGGGGGTATTTTATGTCGAATCGCCGCAGGACGAGCGGGCCGTGTTTGTTATGCCCTGGCACGGCCGAACCCTGATCGGCACGACCGAAACGGCCTATACCGGGGATCCCGCCGCCGTGGCGCCGCAGGCTTCGGAAATCGACTACCTGCAGCGCATTTACCGTCATTACTTTCCCGCCAGCGATGCCACCGTGGTCGACAGTTTCGCCGGCCTGCGGGTCTTGCCGCGCAGCGACTCGAGTCTGTTCGACCGCCCGCGCGACACCCTCATTGATACATCCCTGCCAAGGGTGG
>CAYOOC010000060.1:2068-19498 GCA_964405505.1 uncultured Thiohalophilus sp. | reverse complement strand
GTCATGGGCCTGGCCAAGGCCAGCCTGGAAGCCAATGTACGCTACATGGCCCAGAGCCTGGGTCCCGACGGCATCCGCGTCAACGCCATTTCCGCCGGCCCGATCAAGACCCTGGCCGCCGCCGGCATCGGCAACTTCAAGAAAATGCTCACCGAGGTGGAGAACACCGCGCCCCTGCGCCGTAACGTCACCATCGAGGACGTCGGCAACGCCGCCGCCTTCCTCTGCTCCGACCTGGCCAACGGCATCACCGGCGAGGTGACCTACGTCGACTCCGGCTACAGCACCATCGGCATGCGCCCGCTCGGCGACGAGTAAATCCGCAACCAGAAAGACTCACCACCAAGACACAAAGATACCAAGTTAAAAGTTAACTCTTCTGAGCAGTTCTTCGTGTCTTGGCGTCTTGGTGGTGAAGCTTTTTCCTCGCCCCTAGTAACTCGCCCCTCGCCCCTTTGTCCAAGCGACGCAGGATCAGGCCGCTTTCCTGGCTGTCTGTTCGTCAGTCAAAAGATCGGTCTCCCCCTCCGAGCGGGCGATGATCACCGCGCCGCAGGAGTCGCTGAAGACGTTCACCGAGGTGCGGAACATATCCAGGATCCGGTCCACGGCCAGGATCAGCCCCAGCGCCTCCAGCGGCAGGCCGATGGCGGCCAGGATGATGGCGATGGCGACCAGGCTGGCGGCGGGAATCCCGGCCACGCCGATGGAGGTCAGCAGCGCGATCAGCACGATAGTGAACTGGGTGGCAAAGCCCAGCTCCAGGCCGTAGGCCTGGGCGATAAAAATGGCCGCCACGCACTCATACAGCGCCGTACCGTCCATGTTGATGGTCGCCCCCAGCGGCAGCACCACGCTGCTGGTGCGGTTGGAGACGCCGGCATTTTTCTCCACACACTCCATGGTCAGCGGCAGGGTCGCGGCCGAAGAGGCCGTCGAAAATGCGGTCAGCATGGCCGGCGCCATGGCCCGGTAGTGGCGCTGCGGGTGCACCCTGCCGAGGAACTTGAGCAGCAGCGGCAAAAAGACCAGCACGTGCGTCAGCAGGGCCAGCAATACCGCCGCGGCAAACAGGCCCAGGGTCTGCGCCAGTTCCGCCAGCTGATCCAGTTCGGTTTCCGCCACCACCTTGGCCACCAGGGCAAAGACCCCCAGCGGGGCGAATTTCATGACCAGGTCGGTAATGGCCATCATGATGTTGAACACGCCGTTCCAGAAGTTGTACTGCGCTTCGGCGTAGTCGTCCTCGATCCGCGCCATGAAAAAGCCGTACAGCAGGCTGAAGAAGATCAGCCCCAGCATCTGCCCGTTGGCCGCCGCGGCCACGATATTGGCCGGAATCATGCTCAAAAAGACGCCGGCGATGTCATTGACGCCCCGCTCACCGACCGTCTCCCGGGCGATGTCCGCCTGTTGCTGGCTGAGTCCGAGTACCTCGTTTGCCGGCTGGCCGTCGATGATGCCCGGGGAGAGCAGGTTGACGAAAAACAGGCCGATCAGAATTGCTACCAGGCTGGTGGCCATATAGTAGAGCAGGGTTTTGCCACCGAGCCGAGCCAGTCCGTGGCCGCCCCCGATGCCGGCAATGCCGACGATGATCGAGGCGACGATCAGCGGCACGATGATCATCTTCAGGGCGTTGAGGAACAGGCTGCCAACAAAATCGAAAACACTGTACAGACGCACCCCGAACAGGCTGCCCTCCTGGCCCGCCCAGGCCCCGATCAACACCGCCAGCACCAGTGCAATCAGGATCTGCCAGTGGAGTTTGAGTTTCAGCATGGCCTTATCCCTTCGTCTTGCTGCGGGCCGTTTGCCCAGGCCGCTGGCGCGGCCTCAAAGCGGTACAAACAGCGTCCCGGGGCCGATGTGTCGTTATTCCTCGCCGCCCAGGTCGTCGCTGATACGGATTTTCGCTGCCTGACGCAGGCTTTCCACCAGGGCAGTATATTCACTCACACCAAAGGCCTCGGCCAATTGCTGGCGTTCGCGTGCCAGCGTTTCGCCGGTGGGCAGATCCCCGTCGCGGATGGCCTGCAGCTGAATCACGGCCACATCGCCGCTGGACAGGGTCGTGGTCGTCACGCTGGACTCCCCCTGTTGGGGAGCGGGCATCCGAAACGCGGTCTGACGCAGACGCTCATCCAGCGACGCTCCCGCCTGTTGTGCGCGACGGCTAATTAACCCGGGCGTCTGCCAGTCGACGTCATAGCGTGCCGCCAGCGTCGCGGGATCGCTCCCCTGCTCCAGCTCGGTCCTGATGGACCGGGCCGTCCCGGTGGCCAGTTCCTGCGCCTGTTGCCGTTTCAGCTGCCGGACGATCTGCGGGCGAACTTCCTGTAATGATTTTTCACTGGCCGGCTGGTGTTCGTTGACCCGCAATACCAGAAAATGGGTGTCGCTCAGCTCCAGCACCTCGCTGTTGCGACGCTGCTGCAACACCTCCTCGCTGAAGGCCGCGTTCACGACCTTGGAATGGCCAAGCACGCCATCGCCGCCCTGGCGGGTCAGCATCGGGCTTTGCCGGACTGTCAGATCGAGTTGTTCGGCCACACCCTGCAGTGAGTCAGGCATCTCATAGCTGTAGCGCTCCAGGTCGCTGACTTTCTCGTAAAAATCCTGTTCCGCCTGACGCATGCGCAGCTCCTGACGGATTTCGTCCTCGACCTTGGCGAGGGGTTTCACCGCTGGCGACACTACGGTATCGGCCCTGATCAGGTGATAACCGAAGCGGGTTTTGACCGGCTCACTGATCGCGTCTTCCTCCAGGGCAAACGCGGCCTGCTCAAAGTCGGGGTCAAAAGCGCCGGGCTCAATCCGCCCCAGATCGCCCCCCTGGTTGGCGGAACCGGGATCATCCGAATGTTGCCGTGCCAGCTCGGCAAAATCGGCGCCCTGCTCGAGCTCGCGATAGAGCTGCCGCGCTTTTTCGAGTGCGTCGCTCTGGGTGCGTTCGGCGTTGATCGCGATCAGGATATGGCTGACCTCGCGCCGCTCTTCGCCCTCGCGATAACGATCCTGCTGGTTGGCATAGAATTCCTCGACTTCCCGCTGACTGACTTCATACTGTCTGGCCAGTTTCTGCAGGTCGAGTTCCAGATAGTTGAGACTGACCTTTTCCGGCGTCATGAAACGGCCACGGTTGGCCTGGTAGAACGCTTCGACCTCGGCCTCGTCCACCTCGGCCTGCTCCAGAAAGTCGGCGACATCCAGGACCAGATACCCGATCTCGCGCTGCTGGTATTTCAGGCGCAAATAGCGCTGCAGCTCGGCATCGGTGACAAAGGCACTGCCGGCAATCCCGTTGCGTAACTGCTCGAACGCCAGATCACTGGCCACATCCCGCTCGAACTGCTCGGCCGCGATCCCCTGCTGACGCAATATCGTTTTGTAACGGGCGCTGGAGAAACCACCGTCTTCCTGAAACGCATCATACTGCTGGATGGCATCGAGTACCTGCCGGGAGCCGGGCTGATAGCCTGTCTCGTTGATATGCTGCTGAACCAGTTCGCGCTGAATCAGACCCTGCAAGACCTCGCGCTTGATGCGCGCATTATCGAACAGGGAGGCATCGAACTGATCGCCCTGGAATTGCCGCAAACGCTCCAGATAATTACGCTGGGCGCGTAACAACTGGTTTTCGGTAATTTCGGTGTCGTTGACTTCCGCCACATTGCTCGAGCCACCCCCGCCGGTGAGATAACTGCTGAGGCCGAACAGGGCAAAGGTGATAATAATCAGACCGACGATAACCCAGGCAAAGACACCTTTGGCACGATCACGAATGAGTTGCAGCATAACTAGATGAGTCGGGTTGTGAGTGGAGGGCCTATTTTACTCTGATTCGCCGCCGAAAATATATGCGTTGCCAATCCCGAACTACCGTAAACGTCTGAAAAAGAACCCGCAAATTAAAATTTCATTTTAGAGCATTGGCGAAATACCAGCCGGCCCGCAGCAGACCTTATCCTGAAGAGGCGGTTATACCTGACGCTGGAACACAAAAGAAAAAGGGCGAGCTCGTTAAAGCTCGCCCTTTTCAGCATTGGCGGACCGGACGGGACTCGAACCCGCGACCTCCGGCGTGACAGGCCGGCATTCTAACCAGCTGAACTACCGGTCCGGACTGGTGGGTGGTGCAGGGATCGAACCTGCGACCCTCGCCTTGTAAGGGCGATGCTCTCCCAGCTGAGCTAACCACCCCAGCAAAGGCGCGCTAGTTTACGGCATCTTTCAACGCTTTTCCAGCCTTAAATCCAGGAACTTTTGAGGCGGCGATCTGGATGGCTTCACCGGTGCGCGGATTGCGTCCGGTACGGGCCGCACGTTCCTTCACGGAGAAAGTTCCAAAACCAACCAGGGTCACCTGGTCGCCCTGTTTCAGCGAGTCGGTAATCTTGTCAAACATGGTATCCACGGCACGGGTCGCGGCGGCTTTGGAGATGTCGGCGCCTTCGGCAACTGCATCGATCAGTTCGGCTTTATTCACAGTGGGAGTCCCCCTTATTTTCAGTGTTGTATGAGGTAAAAAAAACACCGCCATCACGAGACCGGCGGTCGTACAGGATATTATTTGGGAATTTTTATACCAACGGGAGCTACAGACGGTCAAGGAAACATTACCGGTTTAATGCGGCACACCGGTAATAAAATCCTTGACAAGCCTGTCAATCCGCGTCACTTACAGGGTCAATGCGGCCGCAGCGTGCCCGGCTGATCCGGGTTATCGCTGTTTTTGACCACCTCGCCCTTCTCTTCACCCTTGGCCGGCTCGAGCGGCTCGGGCTGGCGGGTCAATGCCACTTCCAGCACCTCGTCGATCCAGCGGACCGTGCGGATATCGAGTCTCTCCTTGATATTGTCGGGGATCTCGGTCAGGTCCCGCTCGTTTTCATGCGGAATCAACACGGTCTTGATCCCACCGCGGTGTGCCGCCAGCAGCTTCTCCTTGAGGCCGCCGATGGGCAACACCTCGCCCCGCAGGGTAATCTCGCCGGTCATGGCCACGTCGGCCCGCACCGGGATACCGGTCAGAGAGGAGACCAGCGCGGTGCACATGCCGATACCGGCGCTGGGACCATCCTTCGGGATCGCGCCTTCGGGCACGTGCACGTGGATGTCCTTCTTCTCGAACACGTCCGGTTCGATACCCAGCACATTGGCACGGCTACGCACGACCGACAGGGCCGCCTGGATAGACTCTTTCATCACGTCGCCCAGCTGGCCGGTAATGTTGTGCTTGCCCTTGCCGGGCATGACCGCGGTTTCGATGGTCAGCAAATCGCCACCGACCTCGGTCCAGGCCAGGCCAGTCACATGGCCAATGCGATCCTGCTCGTCGGCCAGGCCGAAGCGGAAGCGACGCACGCCCAGGTATTTCTCGAGGCTTTCGGGCTTGACCACGACGGTTTCCTCGGAGGGTTCGGAAAGAATCTCCTTGACCACCTTGCGGCAGATCTTGGCGATCTCCCGTTCCAGATTACGCACACCGGCTTCCCGGGTGTAGTAACGAACGATATCGCGCAGCGAGTCCTCGGTGATCTCCACCTCGCCTTCCTTGAGCCCGTTGGCCTTGACCTGTTTGCTCACCAGATACTTGAGAGCAATGTTGACCTTCTCGTCCTCGGTGTAGCCCGACAGGCGAATCACCTCCATGCGATCCAGCAGCGGGGCCGGAATGTTCATGGTGTTGGAGGTGGCCACGAACATGATGTCCGACAGGTCGAAGTCGACCTCCAGGTAGTGATCGTTAAACGTGTGGTTCTGTTCCGGATCCAGCACCTCGAGCAGGGCCGAGGCCGGATCGCCGCGGAAGTCCATGGCCATCTTGTCGATCTCATCGAGCAAAAACAGCGGGTTACGGGTCCCGATCTTGTACAGGTTCTGCACCACCTTGCCGGGCATGGAACCGATGTAGGTGCGACGGTGACCACGGATCTCCGCCTCGTCACGCACGCCACCCAGCGCCATGCGGATGAATTTGCGATTGGTGGCGCGGGCCAGGGATTTGCCAATGGAGGTCTTGCCCACCCCCGGCGGGCCGACCAGGCACAGGATCGGGCCTTTCATTTTCTTCATGCGCTTTTGTACAGCCAGGTATTCGAGGATCCGTTCCTTGACCTTCTCCAGGCCGTAGTGATCTTCTTCCAGCACCTGTTCGGCGCGCGCCAGATCGTTGCGGACCTTACTGCGTTTTTTCCACGGCACGCCCACCAGCCAGTCGAGATAGTTGCGCACCACGGTGGCCTCGGCCGACATGGGCGACATCATCTTCAGCTTGTTCATCTCGGCCTTGGCCTTGGTCTTGGCCTCCTTGGACATGCCGGCTTCTTCGATTTTCTTTTCCAGATCCTCGATCTCGTTGGGCACGTCGTCCATTTCGCCCAGTTCCTTCTGGATCGCTTTCATCTGTTCATTCAGATAGTACTCGCGCTGGCTCTTCTCCATCTGGCGCTTGACGCGCCCGCGGATGCGTTTTTCCACCTGCAGCAAATCGATTTCCGATTCCATCAGCCCCATCAACTGCTCGACCCGATCGCGCAGCGAGAAGTTTTCGAGGATTTTCTGTTTCTCCTCGATTTTCAGCGACATGTGCGCGGCAATGGTATCCACCAGGCGACTGGGATCGTCGATGCTGGACAGGGAGGTCAGAATCTCGGGCGGAACCTTCTTGTTCAGTTTGACGTACTGGTCAAACTGGGTGGTCAGTGACCGCACCAGCACTTCGGCTTCGCGATCATCGACGGTCTCTTCTTCATGCACCTTGGCCTGGGCAGTGAAGTATTCGTCCTCGGCTTCATTGAAGTTGAGAACCTTGGCCCGCTTGCCCCCTTCGACCAGCACCTTGACGGTGCCGTCGGGCAGTTTGAGCAGTTGCAGGATGCTGGCCACGGTACCGATGCGGTACATATCGTCGGCCTTGGGATCATCCTCGGCAGCGCTCTTTTGCGCCACCAGCAGAATCTGTTTGTTGTCTTCCATGGCCGCTTCCAGCGCCTGAATCGATTTTTCACGACCGACGAACAGCGGAATGACCATGTGGGGATAGACCACCACGTCCCGCAACGGCAGGACCGGAATTTCGGTCAACGGTTCTTCAATCATTTCGGACATAATCAGATATCTCTTGTTTGCGTGAGGTCCCGGGGACCGTTACAGGCTAATCTGGGGCTCTGCACTCAGGAATTCAACAGTCGCCGGCCATTTTTGCATGGCCATAAAAATTAAGGGGTATCGAAATACCCCTTAATCGTTTCAGTCTTCGGCCGAGGCCGCTCTGGAGGAATCCGAGCTTTCGTAAATGAACAGCGGGTCGCCTTCCTGGCGAATCACCGAATCATCGATGACCACTTTGTTCAGGTCCTCCAGCGAGGGCAGATCGTACATGGTATCCAGCAGCACACCTTCCAGAATCGAACGCAGACCACGCGCGCCGGTCTTGCGTTCCATGGCCTTGTGTGCCACGGCCTTGAGGGCGGATTCGCGGAATTCCAGCTCGGCCCCTTCCAGTTCAAACATCTTCTGATACTGCTTGGTCAGGGCGTTCTTGGGCTGGGTGAGAATTTCGACCAGCGCTTCCTCGTCCAGCTCGTTGAGCGTGGCGATGACCGGCAGACGACCGACAAACTCGGGAATCAGCCCGTAGCGGGTCAGGTCCTCGGGCTCGACCTCGCTGACCACTTCGCTGGCGCTTTTCTTCTCCTGCTTGGTCTTGACCTCGGCACCGAAGCCGATGCCGCCGCGTTCGGAACGATCGCGGATGATCTTGTCCAGACCGGAGAAGGCGCCGCCGCAGATAAACAGGATATTGCCGGTATCCACCTGCAAAAACTCCTGCTGCGGATGCTTGCGCCCGCCCTGGGGCGGCACGGAAGCCACGGTCCCTTCGATGAGTTTCAGCAGGGCCTGCTGCACCCCTTCGCCGGAGACGTCGCGGGTAATGGAGGGGTTATCCGACTTGCGGGAAATCTTGTCGATTTCGTCGATATAGACAATCCCGGTCTGGGCCTTCTCGACGTCGTAATCGCATTTTTGCAGCAACTTCTGGATGATGTTTTCCACATCCTCGCCGACGTAACCGGCCTCGGTCAGGGTGGTGGCATCGGCGATGGTGAATGGCACGTTCAACAGCCGGGCCAGGGTCTCGGCCAGCAGGGTCTTGCCGCAGCCGGTGGGACCGATGAGCAGGATATTGCTCTTGGCCAGCTCCACGTCGTCTTTTTTCTGCCCCGATTCCAGGCGCTTGTAATGGTTGTACACCGCCACCGCCAGCACTCGCTTGGCGCGTTCCTGGCCGATGACATATTCGTCGAGCTTGTCACGGATTTCGTGCGGGGTGGGCAGCTTGCTGCCGGTCACCGAACCGCTCTGCTCCTGGACTTCCTCGCGGATGATGTCATTGCACAACTCAACACACTCGTCACAAACAAACACGGAGGGACCCGCGATAAGCTTGCGTACTTCGTGCTGGCTCTTGCCACAGAAAGAGCAGTACAACAGCTTGCCGTTATCACCGGAATTGGTTGTGTCGTCACTCATGTCCCTACCTCTAAATATGTGTGCTGACTGTCTTCATACCATGCGTCGATTTGACGCATTTTTCAAGTAGCGGATGCACAGTTAAATGCCCTATTGCAAACAGGCTTTTAGCGCCCCGCTCCGACATAAACCCGGTCTATACGTCCTTGCCGCTGTCCCGGTTGGTCATAACCTCATCAATCAGCCCGTACTCGACCGACTGTGACGCGCTCATGAAGAAGTCCCGGTCGGTATCCTTCTGAATCTGTTCCAGCGGCTGGCCGGTATGCTCGGCCAGAATCCGGTTCAGTCGCTCGCGCACATCCAGGATTTCCTTGGCATGAATCTCAAAATCCGATGCCTGGCCCTGGAACCCGCCCAGCGGCTGATGAATCATGGTGCGCGAATGCGGCAGGCCAAAACGCTTGTTCTTCGCCCCGCCGGCCAGTAGTACCGCACCCATGCTGGCCGCCTGCCCGATACACATGGTGCTCACATCGGGCTTGATAAACTGCATGGTGTCATAAATTGACAGCCCTGCCGTTACCGAACCGCCGGGCGAGTTGATATAAAGGTGGATATCCTTGTCCGGATTTTCGGACTCGAGGAACAACAGCTGGGCCACGATCAGGTTGGCCATATGATCCTCGACCTGCCCCACCACAAAAATCACCCGCTCCTTGAGCAGACGTGAATAGATGTCATAAGCGCGTTCGCCGCGCGAGGTCTGCTCAACCACCATGGGTACCAGCTGGGCCACGGTATCGGTGTGCTTGCTATGATTATCGGTCACGACTACCTATCCTTTAAGCTGCTAGCTTGTTATTTCGCGTTTTCGGTCGTCATTATTTCATCAAATGAGACCGGTTTCTCAACCACTTTGGCCTGATCGACCACCCAGTCGATAACCTGATCCTCGAATACCAGCGACTCGATTTCGCTCAGGCGCTGGCGATCGGACTGGTACCATTTGACCACTTCTTCGGGCTGTTCGTAAGGGGCGGCGATCTCCTGGATGCGCGCCTTGACCTGCTCCGGCTCCACCTTGAGGTCATTGGCCTTGACGATCTCCGACATAATCAGCCCCAGGGTCACGCGTTTTTCGGCCTGCTCCTTGAACATTTCCGGATTGAGACCGGACAAATCCTGCTGTTGCATCCCCTGGCTGGCCAGGTTCTGCAGCATCTGTTGTAACAGGGTCCGTTCCTCGTTTTCCACCAGGGATTTGGGTACATCGATCGGGTTGGCCGCCAGCAGGGTCTCGATCACCGCGTCCTTGAGCTTGGCGCGCAGACGCTCGTCCAGCTCACGTTGCATGTTGGCCCGGACTTCATCGCGCATTTCACTCAGGTCGCCGCTTGCCACGCCCAGTTGCTTCGCAAACTCGGCATCGACTTCGGGCAGGACCGCTTCTTCGACACTATTTATATGTGTCTCGAATACCGCCGCTTTACCGGCCAGTGCCTCGACGTGATAATTGTCGGGAAAAGTCACGTTCAGGGTCCGATCTTCACCGGCTTTGGCCCCCATCAGACCGTCCTCGAAACCGGGGATCATGCGGCCGGCGCCCAGTTCGACCTGCATGCCTTCGCCACTGCCGCCTTCAAAGGCTTCACCATCGACCATGCCCTTGAAGTCCAGCGTGAGCCGATCGCCCTCTTTGGCCTCGCGCTCCACCGGCTGCCAGCTGACGTTCTGCTTGCGGATGGTTTCGATCATCTTGTCGATATCCGCCTCGCCGATCTCGGCCACCGGTTTTTCCACGGTCTGCTCGGCCATCGGGGCCAGCTCGACGTCGGGATAGATTTCAAAGGTGGCGGTATAGGCCAGCCCCTGCCCCGGTTCGTTTTTCAAATCGTCAAAATTCGGATTCCCGGCCGGCTGCAGTTTTTCCTGGCTGACCGCTTCATAAAAGGTGGATTGCACAACTTCGCCCACCACTTCATCACGCACCTGCTTGCCGTAATGTTGCTTGACGACCTTGAACGGCACCTTGCCCTTGCGGAAGCCCTTGAGCTTGACGGTGTGGGTCATGTTTTTGAGCCGATCGTCGACCGCCGAGGCGATTTGCTCCTCGTCGACGTTGACTGTCATCCGGCGTTCCAGACCCCCGGTGGCTTCTACAGAGACTTGCATGTGTTTGACCTCGTCATTTAGTTCTTTAAATTCAGACAGTTAAAACCTTTCAACAGCTGGTGCGGAAGGTGGGACTCGAACCCACACGCCTTGCGGCACAGGTACCTAAAACCTGCGTGTATACCAATTTCACCACTTCCGCGAATGCACATCAGGGGGGATTATACAGAAGACCAAGGATGGAGGTGTAATCCGTGCGCGTAGCGGGGACAATCGGCAGGTACTGGTGGGCCGTGAAGGACTCGAACCTTCGACCAAGGGATTAAGAGTCCCCTGCTCTACCAACTGAGCTAACGGCCCCAAACGGTGAATTGAACCACAATCGCCAGAGGTTTTTCAAGTCAAACGCGACTTGCCGGTTTGCCCCGGGAGCGTCCTTAATCGAAACAGGCGGCAGAATGCATACAGCGTACTGGGAACATTTCGAACATCAAGCAGACATTGGCGTGCGCGGCATCGGTCCGACGCGGGAGGCGGCCTTCGAACAGGCGGCACTGGCGCTGACAGCAGTCATTGTCGATCCCGACAGGATCGCTGGCGAAGCAGTCCGCCATGTCGAGTGCGAGGCACCCGATGACGAACTGTTACTGGCGGAATGGCTCAATCAGATAATCTATTTGATGGCGACCGAACGATTGCTGTTTTCACACTTTGAAATCAAGATTGAGGCGCAACACTTGCGTGCCACCCTGTACGGCGAATCCCTCGACCGCGAACGCCATCAACCGACGGTGGAGATCAAAGGCGCCACCTACACGGCTTTGAAAGTGGAACAACAAAACGATGGCAGCTGGCTGGCCCAGACCGTGGTGGACGTCTAGGCTTGTAGTCTAACTATCAAGCAGGAGAAATAATCAGTCCGCTAATAAACGCTAACTAAATATGGCTAAACTTGTTTCTCTCCTGAACTCAGGCGGGTTAAGACCGTTGGCAGTGCGATTTAGAGTCCGGGTGTTTATTGGCAGGACTCCACATTGACTTTATTTGCGTACATTCGCGTGTATTGGCGGACTTTTTGGCTTTCAATTTATGGACCTGAACCTGTTCCGGCGTGACGATGAGCAGACCTGGCGTATCGAACCTCACGGGGCGATGCGGGTACCGGGGATTCTCTATGCCTCCGAAACGCTGATCCGCGACATGGACGACAAGGTTTATCAGCAGCTGTGCAATGTCGCCAGTCTACCCGGTATTGTCGAGGCCGCCTACGCCATGCCCGATGCCCACTGGGGTTACGGTTTTCCCATCGGTGGTGTGGCGGCGTTTGATGCCGACCAGGGAGGTGTCATCTCCGCGGGTGGCGTCGGGTTTGATATTTCCTGCGGCGTGCGCGCATTGCGCACGGGGTTACGTCGCGACGATATCCTGGCAGTCCAGAGCCGGCTGGCCGATCAGCTCTATCGCGATATCCCGGCCGGCCTGGGCAGCCGCGGCGCCGTGCATCTGAACCGGTCGCAAATGGACGCCATGCTGCGGGGTGGCGCCCGCTGGGCCGTGGACCAGGGTTTCGGGGAACCCGCCGATCTGGCGTTTATCGAGGAACAGGGCAGCATACCCGCGGCACAACCCGAGGCCGTCTCCGATAAAGCCAAACAACGTCAGCAGGATGAGATGGGGACGCTGGGCTCCGGTAACCACTATCTGGAAGTGCAGGTGGTCACGGACATTTTCGACAGCACCACCGCCAGCCGCTACGGGCTCGCACTCGATGAGATCGTTATCAGCATTCATTGTGGTTCGCGCGGTCTGGGCCATCAGATAGGCACCGATTATCTTAAAGAGATGGTGATGGCCGCCGAACACCATGGCATCCACCTGCCGGATCGCGAACTGGCCTGTGCGCCCATTCGCTCGGCACTGGGACAGCGCTATCTGGGCGCCATGCGCGCCGGGATCAATTGCGCCCTGGCGAATCGCCAGATTCTCACTCACCTCGCCCGGCAAAGTGTACAACGGGTTCTGCCGCAGGCTGACTTGCAGTTGCTTTACGATGTATCGCATAACACGTGCAAGCAGGAAACCCATCGCATCGATGGCAAGCCGCGCGAGCTTTATGTGCATCGCAAGGGTGCCACCCGGGCGTTTGGCCCCGGCCACCCTGACCTGCCCGAGTCACTGCGATCGTCGGGTCAGCCGGTGATCATCGGCGGTTCGATGGGCACCCATTCTTATATTCTGGCGGGCAACGGCGATCAGGCACAACGCGCTTTCAGCTCGGCCTGTCACGGTGCGGGCCGGGCCATGAGCCGACGTCAGGCCACTCGCCAGTGGCAAGGCCGGGCCCTGGTCGACGAGCTGGCCGAACGCGGGATTCTGATCCGCAGTCCCAGCCTGCGCGGCGTGGCGGAAGAAGCGCCCGGTGCCTACAAGGCGGTCTCTGAGGTTGTCATGGCCGCCGAGCAAGCTAACCTGGCCAGGCGGATCGTGCGCCTGTCGCCCCTGATTTGTATCAAAGGCTGAAACTTATGAAATTTTCAGACCCACTTTGACAATTTTGCCCTGTTCGATCTCCAGCACGATTAATTCAACTTTATCCAGTCGGGCCCGATCCCCGACTACCGGTTTATTGCGAAACTGTTGCGCCAGATATTCTCCAACGGTCAGCGTGTCGCATTGCTCGGGCACCGAGACGCCATAGGCCATCGACAGGTCGCACAGTTTAGCGCCGGGATCGAGAATAAAATCGCCAAAGAATTGATGATCCGACGCGTACTCCAGCGTGGTAAACAGCCGGTTTATCTGAGCCACTTCCTCACTGGCGGCCAGAATGTGGACATAATCGTTGACTGCGAATCGTTCGATATCTTTCGCATCGTAGGAAATCCCGCCACGTATTACCGAGGTCAGGCGTGCCGTCCCCGGTAAAATAAAGTAATCGGGTGAACGATCCCGCAACGGACTGTTACGACTCAGGTGGTAAACCAGAATTTCACATTCAGGATGCCCCGGTATCAGGGTATCGATCTGCATAACCGGTTCAGGTCCCGGCGGAATATCCAGTCGTAACCAGCGTGCCACGGGTGCCACGGTCCAGCCCTGCAATAACAATGAGACCAACACCACGAAAAATGCCACATTAAAATAGAGTTCGGCCTGCTCCATCCCCGCCAATAAAGGAAACAGGGCCAGAATAATTGGTACCGCCCCACGTAACCCGACCCAGGCAATATAGACCAGCTCACGCCAGGCAAAGCGAAACGGCAACAGACACAGCAACACGGCCAGCGGACGCGCGATAAAGATCAGCACCAGCGCGATCAAAAGGGCGTGCCAGGCAACCGGATAGAGCTCGGAAGGCGTCACCAATAGCCCCAGAATCAGGAACATACCGATCTGGCTGAGCCAGGCCAGTCCATCATGCACACGCAGAATATTCTGCCCGGCATGCAGCTTGCGATTGCCCAGCACCACGCCTACCAGATAGATGGCCAGAAAACCGCTGCCACCGAGGCTGTTACTCAGGGCAAAGATCAGCAGCCCGCCGCTGGTCACCAGCAAGGGATACAATCCGTTGGCCAGCGTCAAATGGTTGATCATAAACCCCAGCAGGCGAGCACCAAGCACACCCGCCAGGGCACCAATCCCCATCTGAATGACAAACGAGAGCACAACATCCCAGCTCATCAACGACTGCTGGGTCTGGATCAACTCAATCAATACAATGGTGAGAAAGATGGCCATCGGGTCATTACTGCCCGATTCGATCTCCAGTGTGGCCCCCACCCGGCGCTCGATATTCATCCCCCGGGCATGTAACAGGGAAAAGACCGCTGCCGCATCGGTGGAACCGATAATGGCCCCCAGCAACATACCCTGCATCCAGTGCAGTTCAAAAATCCAGGCTGCCGACAGCCCCACCAGACCACTGGTAATCAACACCCCGACTGTTGCCAGGCTCAATGCCGGACGCAACCCAACCCGGAAACTTTCAAACTTGGTGTGTAAACCACCGTTTAAAAGAATAATGCCCAGTGCCACCGAACCGATAAGATAGGCAGTGCCAACATCATCAAATGCCAGATTTCCCGGCCCTTCTTCCCCGCCAAGCATGCCCACGATCAGGAAAATTAACAGCAGGGGGGCGCCGACCCGGGCCGAGATGGAACTGACTACAATACTGCCGAACAACAGCAAAGCGGCGATCAATAACAGATTATTCAGCAGATCCATTTATTCCGTTGCCCCCATATAATCATGCTTGTTGATACGTACCAGGAAAATCGAGCTTTACTGCTCCGACAGAATATTTATCAAGACAGCGGGACAACTTGTTTCTTCCTTGATACCCTGACCCTGAAATTTATTGCATTATATCGTTTATTGGCAATGGTGACGAGACGGCAATTTTTGATTATATGGGCATGCAGTTACGACAAGAGCTGATTATAAGTGGTCGTGTCCAGGGCGTCGGTTTTCGACCGTTCGTTTACCGGCTCGCACAACAGCTGCAACTCAGTGGCTGGGTAAGAAACTGTCATGGCAACGTACATCTGCAAATTCAGGGAAATGAACGGCATATTGCGAAGTTTATTTCACAACTTCGTAACGACCCGCCACCCGTCGCCCGGCCTGTCGTCAGCTTGATCGAATATTTGCCTCTTGTTCCCGAGGAGAGTGGCTTTCATATTCTCCCTTCACAGACCGCCACCCGCGCGAATATTCATGTCCCGCCCGACAACTTTCTATGTGCAGATTGCCGGCGTGAACTCGATGATCCCGACGACCGTCGTTATAGCTATCCGTTTATTAACTGCACCGCCTGTGGTCCCCGTTATACGCTCATCCGGCGCATGCCCTATGATCGCGCCAATACCAGCATGTCGGGCTTTACCCTGTGCCCTGCCTGCCAGGCCGAATATACCGATCCCCTGAACCGGCGATTTCACGCCGAACCGGTGGCCTGTCCCGAGTGTGGTCCACAGCTCCAGTTTGAAACAGGCGGTACGAGCCGGAAAATCGCTGGTGATACAGCCCTGCAAGCGTCTATCGAGACGCTTCAACAGGGGAACATCATCATTATAAAAGGCATCGGTGGTTATCATCTTTGTTGTGATGCCACTGATGCGGCGGCCGTCGACCGTCTGCGTTGGCGAAAGAAACGGCCCGACAAACCGCTTGCGGTGATGTTCCCCGCCGACGGCAAGGATGAACTCGACAGGGTTCGTCATGAGCTGCAAGTGGATGCCGTCTCCGCCGAGGCCTTGTGTTCAGTGACCCGGCCCATCGTGCTGTTGTCGCGCCGCCGTGGCAGTCGCTTGCCCGAAAATCTGGCCCCGGGGATGAATGAGCTGGGCATCATGTTGCCTTACAGTCCCCTGCATCATCTTCTGCTGGCCCGCTTCGGCAAGCCCATCGTGGCCACCTCGGCCAATCTCCCGGGGGAGCCGGTACTGACCGACGCGGACGAGGTGAGACAACGCCTATCGCAGTTGACCGCCATTTACCTGCACCACAACCGGCCTATTGTGCGACCGGCGGACGATCCGGTCATACGCATTATTCACAACCAGCCGCGTCCCCTGCGCCTGGGCCGCGGCAATGCGCCCCTGGAACTGACCCTGCCGCAGCCCTTATCCCAACCGCTGCTCGCCTGTGGCGGGCATATGAAAAACGCCGTGGCCCTGGCCTGGGAGCAACGGCTCATCATCTCCCCGCATATCGGCGATCTCGATGCCCCCCGCAGTCAGCAGGTCTACGCCCGCACCATCGCCGATCTGGAGCAACTCTATGCGGTCGAACCCGTGGCACTGGTCTGCGACAACCACCCCGACTACTTCAGCAGCCGCTGGGCCAGGCGACAGGCATTACCGCTTCACAGCGTGGCCCACCACCACGCCCATGCCGCCATCGTTGCCGGGGAATACCCCGACGAGCCGCGCTGGCTGGTGTTCACCTGGGACGGCGTCGGACTGGGGCCGGACGGCACACTGTGGGGCGGCGAAGCCCTGCTGGGCCAGCCCGGTCAATGGCAACATGTGGCCAGCTGGCAGCCGTTTTACCTTCCCGGTGGGGAGCGCGCCGCACGGGAACCCTGGCGCGCGGCCCAGGCGTTGTGCTGGCAGTCGCAAACCGTCTGGCCTGATGCCCCCGACAATACCGCGCTGTTACAGGAAGCCTGGCACAAAGGACTCAATGCACCGCAAACCACGGCCGTCGGTCGCCTGTTCGATGCCGCGGCCGCCCTCACCGGTCTTTGCCGAAGTGCCAGTTTCGAGGGCCAGGGACCGATGTGGCTGGAACAGGCGGCACTTAAAGGCACGCATGAGGGGATCGACCTGCCCCTGGCGGAACACTCAGGACTGTTACGCACTGACTGGGCCCCGCTGCTACCGTTATTGCTGGATGAGACACTGTCGATTGCCGATCGGGCCGCGGCCTTTCATCACAGCCTGGCCCGGGCCTTGCTCGCGCAGGCCAGGGCAGTGCAACAGCGCCACGGCGATTTTGCCATCGGCCTGTCCGGCGGCGTGTTTCAAAACCGTTTACTCTGCGAACAGGTCATACAACAGTGTCAACAGGCCGGTTTTCGCGTTTACCTGCCGCAACAGGTGCCGATCAACGACGCCGGCCTGTGTTACGGTCAGATCATCGAAGCCCGGGCCCGGCTGCAATCGCAATAAAAGATCTCACCGCGAGACGTTTATACTCGTTGTTTGGGTGCAAAGGAGGTAAAGTAATTTTGAGTTTTGAATGCTGAATTTTGAATAACCCCCTATATCCAGATTTGACTCAAAGTTCAACATTCAACATTCAACATTCAACATTCAACATTCAACA
>CAYOOC010000060.1:0-1968 GCA_964405505.1 uncultured Thiohalophilus sp. | reverse complement strand
TTCAACATTCAACATTCAACATTCAACATTCAACATTCAACAGAATGTTGTCCTCTCTGCGGTAAAAAACAAACATGACAATACTGACTGACACCCACATCTCCCTCGCCCACGGTAACGGCGGTCGCCTGATGCGTGAATTGATCGAGGGATTGATTGCCGATTGTCTCGGCGATCGGCTGCTGGATATCGAAAACGATGCCGCTGGCATCGAGATGGATAATCACGACGCCGAGTTACTGATCACCACCGACGGTTTTACGGTCAAGCCGCTGGAATTCCCGGGCGGTGATATCGGGTCGCTGGCGGTCCACGGGACGATTAACGATCTGGCGGTCAGCGGCGCGATTCCCTATTACCTGACCTTGAACCTGTTTATCGAAGAAGGGCTTGAGGTGGCGTTACTGCAACGCCTGCTCAACAGCCTGGCCGGCGCCGCCCGTGACGCCGGCGTGCGTATCGCCTGCGGCGATACCAAGGTGGTGCCGCGCGGCGAAGGCAGCGGCGTCTATTTTGCCACCACCGGCGTCGGTCTGCGAACGCATTCGTTACAACTGGGAATGTCCCGTATCCAGCCGGAAGACACGATCCTGGTCAGCGGGCCGGTTGGGGACCACGGGATTGCCGTGATGCTGGCCCGCGAACAGTTCGGCCTGCGCGGCGAGGTCCGTTCCGATGCGGCCAGCGTCCTGCCCCTGGCGCAGGCCGCCACCGAACTGGGCGGCCTGCGTTATATGCGCGATCCCACGCGTGGCGGGCTGGCGACGGTATTGCATGAGATCCAGCGCGCCACCGGACTGGGGGTACGGGTCCAGGAGTCCCGCATTCCTGTCCGTGAGCCGGTCCGTTCAGTTTGCGATATGCTCGGTTATGATCCCTATTACCTGGCTTGTGAAGGCCGTATCGTAGCCGTTATCGCCAGCGAACAGGCTCAGGCTTTACTGGATTCCTGGCAGCCGCTTCCCGGCGGCAAGGAAACCGCCATCATCGGGCAACTGAATCGCGACAATTCCTGCGTGGTGCTGGAAACCGAACTCGGTGGCGAACGGGCGCTGGAAGAACTCGAAGACGATCCCCTGCCGCGAATCTGCTAGCCACCTCTTCCCCCTGCGAACGGTGAATACCACCCATTTTTGCTATTCATGATCGCATTTGTATCCATTAAACCAGTAGTACCAGTATGGCTATGAAGTGTCATTATTCGATTTGCCAAACCCGCTGTGCCTGCTAATCTTTGTGAAGATGTTTTCGGTCATCATCTTGTCATTACCGAAACGTACAACCAGAAACGTTAAAACAGGATGGCCGCATGCATAACTATAAAACCCTGTCATTTTTCTCAAGCATTGTAATCGGGGTTGGCTTTTTCGCTATCAACGCTTCCGTCCATGCCAGTGACGGTGCCGATTTATTTCAGCAACACTGTGCGCAATGCCATCAGTCAGCCAGCCGAATCCAGAGCGCACCGGAACAGATCGTGGAGCTGCTCGATGGCAAAACGATACGCCAGCACCGTTTCAGCCTTAATGAGTCCACTGTCCGGGCCATTGTCGATTACATAACGCAACAGAAATCATAAACACGCATGCCGACACTTATTCTCGGGATTGGGAATACTTTACTCAGCGATGAAGGTGTCGGCGTACATGCCATTCATTATCTTCAAAACCATTATCCCGATCTTCCCGATACCCGGCTGATTGACGGCGGCACCCTGAGTTTCACCCTGGCGACAGATATCGAAGAAGCCGACAACCTGATCGTCATCGATGCGGCCCAGCTGCATGCCGATCCCGGTACCGTAAAAGCCTTCGTTAATGACGAAATGGATCAGTTTCTGGGCAAGGGCAACAAACGCAGCGTCCACGAAGTGGGATTACTGGATCTGATGCACATCAGCCGACTCAGTGGCAGCTTCCCGAACCGGCGCGCCCTGATCGGCATCCAGCCACAAAAACTGGACTGGGG
>CAYOOC010000059.1:19354-20760 GCA_964405505.1 uncultured Thiohalophilus sp. | reverse complement strand
CTCGCGCCGCGCTGGGGGTGGTGCTGGCGGCCGGCGGCTACCCGGACAGCTATCGCAAGGGCGACGTTATCGCGGGGCTCCCGGACGAGACGTCCGACGGCAAGGTATTTCATGCCGGTACCGCCGAACAGGACGGGCAGATCGTGACCAGCGGCGGGCGCGTACTGTGTGCCGTGGGGCTGGGCGAAACCGTCAGCGAGGCCCAGCAGCGAGCCTATGCGCTGGTGCGGCAGATTCACTGGGACGGGGTCTATTACCGCAACGATATCGGACATCGCGCGATCGCCCGCGAAAAAGCCGCGAAATAGCGCAAACCCCGGCAAACCACCCCGGTTTCGATTAATCGTGTCGATGGCGAGACTTCCGCCACGCATTCCATTAGAATAGGCGGCTCGCTCGCGGCCCGGGGCCGCCGCAGAACAACCGAATTCATTACAACAACATTTCCAACGTTTGACCCAAGGGAGACCCCATGTCTGCAAAACATCCCATTATCGCGGTCACCGGTTCCTCCGGCGCCGGGACCACCACGGTAAAAAATGCCTTTGAACACATCTTCTTCCGCGAGCAGATTAATCCGCTGGTCGTCGAGGGCGACAGCTTCCACCGTTATGATCGCGCCGCCATGAAAGAGGCGATTGCCAAGTTTGCCGAAGAAGGCAAGCAGCTGAGCCATTTCGGTCCGGAAGCCAACCACTTCGACCTGCTGGAAGAGACCTTCCAGGCCTACGGCAAGACCGGCACCTGCAAGCGCCGCTATTACCTGCACAGCGACGAGGAAGCAGCCGAGCACAACAGCCGCCTGAACACCGATCTCACCCCCGGCCAGTTCACGCCCTGGGAAGAGATCAAGGACAAGACCGACCTGCTGTTCTATGAAGGCCTGCACGGCGGTGTGGCTGACGGCGATATCGACGTGGCCAAACATGTCGACCTGCTGGTGGGCGTAGTGCCGATCGTCAATCTGGAGTGGATCCAGAAGATCCACCGCGACAACGAACAGCGCGGTTACTCCGCCGAAGCGATCGTGGACACCATCCTGCGCCGCATGGAAGACTACGTGAACTACATCACGCCGCAATTCTCCCGCACCCATGTCAACTTCCAGCGGGTGCCGACGGTGGATACTTCCAACCCGTTCATCGCCCGGGATATTCCGACGCCGGACGAAAGCTTTATCGTGATCCGTTTCAGCGATCCGACCGGGATCGATTTCCCCTATCTGCTGAACATGATCCCCGATTCGTTCATGTCACGTCGCAACACGATCGTGGTACCGGGCGGCAAGATGGGCTTCGCCATGGAGCTGATTCTCAACCCGCTGATCCACGACATGATTCAGCAAAAGAAAAAAGCCTGAGACGTCACTCCCAGGCCAATAAAAAAAACCGGGCTCTGCCCGGTTT
>CAYOOC010000059.1:0-19344 GCA_964405505.1 uncultured Thiohalophilus sp. | reverse complement strand
GGCGTATCGATAACCCAACCGGTTACATGCTAGCATGATCGGCCCTGACAACCGGCAGATAGAGCAACGATGACACAATTCAAACTGGGACATGCCGCCGAGAACGAATGGCAAAAAGCCGCCGATCAGGTTATCCAACAGATCGGTGCCTGCGAGGAGTGCAACCTTGCCTTCCTCTATGTCACCGACGCCTTCAGTAATGAGCTGAGCAAGCTGCTGCGTTATCTCAAGGAACAGACCGGCATTGCCCACTGGGTCGGCAGTATCGGCAATGGCATCTGCTGTACCAATACCGAATATTACGACCAGCCTGCGATCGTCGTGCTCGCCTGCCAGTTCCCGCAAGAACAGTTCCGCGTATTCGATATGGCCCAGGAAGAACAGCAGGCCCCGCCGCCGGCCAATCCCAACGACTTTTCCCTGCGCCCGGCCGTGGTCCACGGCGATCCCCGCAACGGGCATCTGCCCGAGACGATCCAGGAACTGCCCGAGCAGCTGGGTAACGGTTATCTGATCGGCGGACTGACCTCTTCGGAGAACCATTATTTCCAGGTTGCCGATGATCTGACCGAAGGCTCGCTTTCCGGCGTCATCTTCGAGGATGTGCCCATGGTGACCGGCCTGAGCCAGGGCTGCACCCCTATCACCGGGCCGAGGAAGTTGACCGCCTGCGATCATCATATGGCGATCACCATCGATGAGCGTCCGGCACTGGAGGTCTTCAAGGAGGATATCGGCGAGGTCCTGGCACGTGACATCGATCGCGCCGCCGGTTATATCTTTGCCGCCTTCCCGGTCCGGGGCAGTGACACCGGCGACTATCTGGTGCGCAATGTGGTCGGCTTTGACCCGGACAACAACCTGCTGGCCATCGGCGAGCACATGACCCCCGATACCCCGATCATGTTCTGCCGCCGCGACGGCAAATCCGCCATCGAAGACATGCAACGCATGCTGGCCGATGTCAAAAAACGGCTCAAAGGCGCCGAACCCAAAGGCGGCCTCTACATCTCCTGCCTGGGCCGGGGCCGGCACCTGTTCGGCGAGAACAGCGAGGAAATGAAAATGATCAGCGAGGTCTTCGGCGACATCCCGCTGGTCGGCTTCTACGCCAACGGCGAAATCGCCGGCCAGCGCCTGTACGGCTACACCGGTGTCCTGACGCTGTTTTTATGATTTAAAATGAAATCCGCGAATAAACGCGAATAGACGCAAATAACTTATACAAATTAATGTTCCATTGGCGTTTATTTGCGTGCATTAGCGGACCTGCATAATATATTCAGGCAATATTCATCAGTCGGAATCAATATCATGGAATACCGTAAACTCGGGAACACCGATATCGACGTCAGTGTCATCTGCCTGGGCACGATGACCTGGGGCGAGCAGAATACACCCGCCGAGGCGTTCGAGCAGATCGAGTATGCGCTGGGGCAAGGGGTCAATTTTATCGATACCGCCGAGCTGTATTCGATTCCGCCGCAGGCGAAGACCTACGGGCGGACCGAGGAGATTATCGGCGAATGGCTGCAGAAAAGCGGCCGACGTAACGACATCGTGCTGGCCAGCAAGATCGCCGGGCCCGGCGAGAACTGGATTCCGCATATCCGCGGTGGCAAGACCCGTTATAACCGCGAGTATATCCGTCAGGCTGTGGATGCCAGTCTGCAGCGCCTGCAGACCGATTATCTCGATCTCTATCAGTTGCACTGGCCCGAGCGTCAGACCAACTTCTTTGGCCAGCTCGGCTACCAGCACCGCTTCGATGAAGACTTCACGCCGTTACTGGAAACGCTCGAGGCCCTGGAAGAGCAGCGCCAGGCCGGCAAGATTCGCCATGTGGGCGTCTCCAACGAGACGCCGTGGGGCGTGATGCGCTTTTTACAGCTGGCCGAAACACAGGATCTGCCCCGCATGCTCTCGGTGCAGAACCCTTACAGCCTGTTAAATCGCAGTTTCGAAGTGGGCCTGGCGGAAATCGCCTGTCGCGAACAATGCGGCCTGCTGGCCTATTCCCCGCTGGGCTTCGGAGTCCTCTCCGGCAAGTACCTGGGTGGCCAGAAACCGGCCGGGGCGCGCCTGACCCGTTATCCGGATTACACCCGTTACAGCAATCCCCAGGCGGTCGCCGCCACCGAACAATATGTGACACTGGCCCGCAAGCACAATCTGGACCCGGCCCAAATGGCGCTCGCCTATATCAACAGCCGGCCATTTCTGACCAGCAACATCGTCGGCGCCACCGACATGGACCAGCTGCGCAGTAACATCGCCAGTATCGATCTGAGCCTGTCCGACGAAGTGCTCGCCGGGATCGAGGCGATTCACCAGCAATATCCCAACCCCAGTCCCTGAGCCAAGTACTTAGTACTTAGTACTAAGGAACTGGCTAATGTAGGAGATCTGTATGGCATGCCTGTTTTGTCAAATCGTCGAGGGGACGCAACCGGCCGATATCGTTTATACCGATGAGAACGTCATCGGCTTTCGCGACATCAATCCCCAGGCCCCGCAGCATGTGCTGTTCATTCCGCGACGTCATGTAAGTACCCTGAATGACTTCAACAAGGACGATGCTGACCTGATCGGCAGGCTCACCCTCGCCGCCCAACACTATGCCCGGGAGCAGGGATTTGCCGAGGATGGATACCGGCTGGTCATGAATTGCAACCGCATGGCCGGACAGACCGTCTACCACGTCCACCTCCACCTGCTCGCCGGCCGCCCGATGCACTGGCCTCCGGGCTAGATGGCACTCTGGAAATAACGCTAAGGACGCAAAGACGCAAAGGTCGCAGAGAAAAATAATTATGTACTTGTTATATTTACCGGCTGGATCGATTCATTATTGCTCGAATTCGAAATTATTATAGAATACTTATCGATATACTGGTGTTCTGGTAATCATTAAAATGAATATCTTTGCGTGCTCCGCGTCTTTGCGTTCTTTGCGTTTATTCCACTTACCTCTCTAATCCCGCTGCAGGTCCTGGGGCATAACCTGGATGCCGCCGTTGAGGACGCTGGCTTTGAAGCCGTTCTGGACCAGCAGGAAGGCGGCCGCGGAGCTGCGTTTGCCGGTGGTGCAGTAACAGATGTATTCGATTTCCTTGTCCAGCTCATCCAGGCGCATGCGCAGTTCGTGCAGGGGGATGTTGATGGCATGGGGCATGCGGCTATGGCGAAATTCCCGGGCGTGACGAACATCCAGCCAGCGTGCGCCGCGGGCGACACGCACCCGTGATTCATCCGGCGAGAGCCGGGCCAGCAAGGGCTCCTTGAGCAGCGCGTCAAAATCCTCCTTGGCCAGTCGCATCACCTGCCCGTCGGTTTCCATAGTCACCGAGGCATTGCGCTTGCCGCCGGAGAGCAGGGCTTCTTCGCCAAAGCTGCTGCCCGCCTCCAGGCTGGCCAGACGCACCGTGCGGGTCACCTGCGCCTCGCCTTCGGTGAGTACATAATAATAATCACCAGGCTCTCCCTGCTCGACAATGCGATCCCCCGCCCTGACGTCCAGCGGCTGCATCTTCTCCAGCAACTGTTTGATATTGGCCGGCGGCATCGACTCAAACGCCATGATATGGCGGACCTTGCGGATCCAGCTGCGTCCGCCTTCCACCGCCGGGTTATCCTGTTCCGCAGGCGGCGTTACCGTCTGAGCGGGCTGTGGTTCACGATCTTCGGATACCGCCATCTGATCCCACATCATCATATAATCGAGAATACTGTTCTCGATACGAATCACATGCCCGCGGGTCAGGGCCGTGGCCGTTGCCTGCCGCGGCTGACCATCAACCAGCGGGAAACGCGCCTCGTCATCCCGCGCGGTGATCACTTTGTTGATAGCGCCATCCGAAGAACTGAGCTGAATATCCCCGTCCAGCAGGTAGACTGTCTGATTATCAATATCACCCTCGCGAAACAGACTGACGCCGATACCGGGTGAATCGAGCGACAGCAGGCTCAACAACTCTTCCAGGCGCTCGGAGGAAAGTGAGGCGATCGGTTCGTATTTTTTGAGAACTTCGATTGTTAAAACCGGCTTGTCATTCATCCGCGGCACCAACTGTGATTATTATCGTTTTGCCAGACAACTGAGTTCGGGACCGATAGCGCTCCCGTAATTGACAGCCTTGCCGGCCTGTTCCATAGTGAATCGAGTTATCTTACCGGATTCAGGCTGCAATCCGAACTGACATTCGGGCCAGTATTGTTATAAAGTAACCGACACCAGGTATGTTAACTCCATCACACAATTATAAGCAAAAAAGGGGCGCCGCGCACGATGAGTGACGACAGGGACAAGGATAACAGCAGGGACAACGTCATTCCGTTTCGTCCGCGCCAGACCCGGGAGAGCCTGGCAGAGCCGTACCTGCCGGAGGAACTGTATATTGCTGATAAGGTAGAGCAGATCGACCAGCTGCCGACGATTCCCGAACTGGCCCTGCGCATTCTGAAACTACGTGACGACCCCGATGCCACTGTCGAGCAGCTGGTCGACATTATCATGCTCGATCCTTCCCTGGCCGCCCAGGTCATACGTTATGCCAACTCCCCACTGTTCGGCCAGCGCGGCCAGGTCAAGACGCTGGATGATGCGATCTTTCGGGTACTCGGTTTTGAAACCGTCATGTATCTGGCCATCGGCAATGCCATGGCCAGGGCCTTCCAGTTTCCCGAATCCGGCAAACTGGGACTGAATCATTTCTGGCGCAGCGCCACCTATAGTGCCGCCCTGATGCAAAATGTGAGCGAGCTGATAAAACGGGATAAAAAATTACAACCCGGGATCGCCTATCTGTGCGGCCTGATGCATAACATCGGTTTTCTGGTGCTGGCACAACTGTTCCCGGATAATTATCACTGGCTGAGCAATGCGCTTAATGCGGATGATGCCGAACCGGTGATTACCCTGGAAGAGCAGCTATTGGGCATTACCCACGCACGTCTGGGTGTTCGCCTGATGGAGGAGTGGCAAATGCCCGGTGAGCTGCAGGCCGTTGCCGGCCATCACCATAATCTGAATTACCAGGGAGAGTTTGCCGATTATGTCTGGCTGACCCAGGTCACCGATCAGCTACTCAAACAACATGATCTTTCCGATGCGGACAGCGGTGAGCTGGCGAGCACGCTTTACCAGCGGCTGGGGTTATCGGAGAACGAGCTGAAAAATGCGCTGGATGACGTTTTGCAATCGGCCGATGTCCTCGATGCCATGGTTCACAGCCTGATGAGCTGAGCCCGGACACGGGCTCGCGGGGTAACCGATCCCACGCTAACCAGTCCCGTGGAACCAATTCAGAAGCGTAATCCGCCCAGACGCCGACTGGTCTGATAGCGCTGCCAGACAACCCCGCCGGCAAAGGCGGCAATTCCGATCAGTACCAGCCCGATTACCCAGAAAATCACCATACTGCCGCTTTCCTTTGTTTGCGCCGCGCTGCGGGCCACGCGCAATTGCAGCTTGGAGCGTTCCGCCTTGAGATCATCGAGCTGGCTGTTGAGCGTCTGGTTGGCTTCCTCCAGGGCATTGACCGCCTGGCGTAACTCTGTGAGCTCCTTCTCCATCGCGGCGCGCTGTTCCCTGACCTGTTCCAGCCGGATCATCGCCGGGGGCTCTTCGGTGGTATAAATATCCCTGATCCAGCCCGTCAGCCCCTTGTCGGTGCGAATCTTCATGTAACCGTCGCGCTGTGCCAGCACCTCCAGGTGCATACCGGTGGTCACCACGCCCACGGGTGTCACACGACTGTCCGGCTCCGGGCGCACGCCAACCCGCAGCATGTCGCTGATATACACCTTGCCGTCGTCATCCTGGGCATGCGCGGAACCGCCGAACAGACCACTCAGGGCAAACAGGAAAATGAGTACTCGGTAAGTCATAACAGGGGCAGTGTAATGAATTTCATGGATTAATGCAGTATCGGCAGGGCCGCGGGAAGATTTAGTGCTCGTCCGTCGCCGACTGCTGAAGCCGGATCTGACCACAGTCCACATAGACCTGCTGCGCCTCAATCCGCAGCGGCACAGCGGCCAGTGATTCTCCCTGGCAGGGACCCCAAACACAATACCCGTCCTGCGGACGGAACAGCGCGCCGTGCAGTGCGCATTGTATTAACTCCCCGTTATAGTCAAAAAACTGGTCCGGCAACCAGTTGAGTGGCACCCCGGTATGCGGGCAGCTGTTGATGTAGCCACGCAGGCGACCCTGAAAGTTGATCACAAACAGGTTCTGCTCCTCTCCCTGACATGTGAGGTTCACTTCCAGACTCCCCGGATCGCCGATCTCGTCGATATGACAAACTCTGAACTCACTCATGCACAACTCCCTGACCACAAATGCATCTGATCCCCTGAAAATCAGGGAAAAACGCTTGCGTCAGAAATACAAAATGGTCAAAAATAAGCCTATAACAGCTTTAAATCGCGTTAGAGTGTGCTATTTTAGCACCAGACAAACAATCCCTTCAGAATATTCAGGAGCAATCATGGCAACGAAGAAAAAAGCCAAGAAAAAAGTCGCGAAGAAGAAAACCGCTGCCAAAAAGGCCCCGGCAGTCAAAACCATCAAGGAACCAATGACCAAGTCCGCGCTGTATGCCCTTATCGCCGAACGCACCGAACTGCAGAAAAAACAGGTCGCCTCGGTATTTGAGGAACTGGCTACCATCATCAACGGTCATGTCAAGCGCAACGGCGCCGGTGTCTTCACCCTGCCTGGCCTGCTGAAAATCAAGGTTGTGCGCAAGCCGGCCACCAAGGCCCGCAAAGGCATCAACCCGTTCACCGGCGAACCCACCGTGTTCAAGGCCAAGCCGGCCCGTAACGTGGTCAAGGCCCAGCCGCTCAAGGCCCTCAAGGATATGGCGGCCTGAAGCCGTCAG
Source organism: uncultured Thiohalophilus sp. (assembly GCA_964405505.1). GTDB lineage: Bacteria > Pseudomonadota > Gammaproteobacteria > UBA6429 > Thiohalophilaceae > Thiohalophilus. The sequence goes on along the minus strand of CAYOOC010000059.1, from coordinate 12,454 downwards.
ATTTGAAAGGGACTCACGGCCGGGCAATTGCCCGGCCGTTTTCGTTATATCCCCCGAAAATACAAACCCTCGAACGCTTCAATTCCCGCATTCTCCATCCCGGATATCCCTGCCATCGGTTTGCAAAGTCGCGCCTGATTGACTATCTACTGAGCATGGCCCGAAATAATCGACGGTGAAACCCATGCCTACAGACTATACAGCTTTGCCCCTGCGCAAATTGTCCAACCATATTGGCTATCATCGACCACACCAGATGCTCCCCGATCATCTGACGCTGGATATGCCTGCCATTTATGCCATGACCGATCTGCAACGGGTTGCGGCTATCACGGTGGAGCCGGGTACGCGACTGGATGCCGCCAACCAGAAAATGATTGCCAATCAGGTTCGCTTGCTGCTGGTGTGCCGGGCGGATAACTCGGTGGCCGGTATCCTCACTGCCACCGATATACTGGGCGAAAAGCCGGTACAGTACATGCATGAAGTGGATTGCACCTATGCCGATATCATGGTGCGAGATATCATGACACCGCATGATGAGCTGGATGTGCTCGCCCTGAGCGACATCCAGATGGCCTGTGTCGGAGATGTTGTCGCAACCCTGCAACAAGTGGCCCGCCAGCACGCCCTGGTGATCGATAACGATCGCTACGGCCTGCAACGCGTACGCGGTATTTTCTCCGCCTCGCATATCAGCCGGCAACTGGGCATGCCGATTCCCGAAAGCGGCCGGGCCCACAGCTTTGCCGAGCTGGAACAGGCCCTGGCAGCCAGCTAATCCGCCATTCCCGCTAACGGCTTCATGTTCGCGAAATCAGTTCGCTAATGCATGGATCCACGGCGCACTTGTTGAAACAAACGCCGGGCAATAAAAAACCCGCCCCGGGATGCCCGGGACGGGTTCTGTATTCAAGCGGAGGCTCGACTCTAGAAGCGGATATCCACCCCGAAGAATGAACCGTCCTCAATCTCGAGGCTGCTGGTCCCCCCTCCCGGGGTTTCGATATCCACCTCGATATTCTGAATGCCGGCAACGACGCTTGCCTGCGGCGTAATCTGGAAAGAGGCAAACAGCCCCCATTCACGCAGCTTCTCGGCATCCTGAAAAGAGACCACGCCCGGTGCGTAGTAGAAGAAGGCGCCCAGGCCGAAACCGCCCCAGCTTTCGGGTAACATCAGCATGTCGCCGCCGATGCCGATACCGGAGACATCGTTATTGCTTGCCTCGCCATAGTAGGCCCGGCCCCCGATCGACACGATCACCGGAAAGTCCAGGCTTTCACCCCGCACCTGCAGACCAACGTGGGTCAGAAAATCGTCCTCGCGTACCGCTTCGTCGTGATCGGTAAACAGTAGACCGAACTCGGTTTCCAGACGACCGAATTGCTGCCCGAAGGCCTCGGTGGCATAGGAAAAACGTGCGGCCTCACTGCCCAGATAGGCCTTGATAGCCTCGGCGCTGGCCGTACTGCTGGCAAGTGCCAGGACGATGATCGGAATGATTCTGCTTGGCATAGTGCTCCCCTGAACTGGCTTGTTGCTGTCTGGCTAAAGTCGGAATAACCGGGATATTAACGGGATTCCCCGCGAAATAATAGCATTTTTGCCCTGGCCACACATCGGCAAAACGGCCCGGCGACTCACAGGATAAAAATGAGTCAGTCGGATTGATCGATCAGATTCTGGATACGCGCCAACGCCTCATCCATTGCTTCGCGCGAGTCGACCAGTTGTCCCTGTTCGGCCGTCTCAACATGGCGGTTAAACGCGATCATATCCAGCCGGTCACGGATCGCCGGATTCTCCTGGATAAATTGCAAAAATGGCTGACAATCAACCCGGATGGCATCCACCCGGGTAACGGCCGTCACCGTTGCCGCGCGCGGCGCACCGGTCAGTACCGACCATTCACCCAGATAGTCGCCGGCACGCAACAGGGCAAGATTCATCGCCTCATCGCCGACCTGATGGGTGACCCGCGCTGTGCCGTAGATAATGATATACAGCGCATCCCCCGCCTCACCTTCGCGAACAATGGTTTCACCAGGGGGAATACCTACCAGGGAAGAGTGCTCGATCAAGGCACCGAGGCGATCGGCCGGCACATAACGAAACAGGGCCACGCGTCGCAGGGCGGTATCGGTAATCCGTTGCTTGTAGCGTTTGATGACCGCGTGATACAACGCCGGGCGGCCGCTGATCACTCGCTCGAGAACATCGCCGGGAATCTCCAGCAGGACGGCCGGACGGCTGACACGGACCGCCGAAATCCGTGGCAGACGAAACAGCGCGGAGATTTCACCAAACAGTTCACCGCGCCCCAGACGGGCCAGAACCGCCCCTTCCTGCTCCACCGCATCGAGCACCTCGACTTCGCCGATCACCAGGATATAGACCCGGGTATCCACCTGATCCGGGCGACACAGCAGCTCGCCCGGGGCGGCACTGCGCACCACACCAAAATCGAGCAGCAACTCCTTTTCCGCCTGGGTCAACAACTCCCCGAACGCCTCCTGACGTTCGATCGCCTGCTCGACGGTCTCACGCAACTGTCCGTTACCCTGCATTTCCCCTCCTGAGGCACGCCAGCGGCCAGCGCGGCATACGGATGATTACAACATTAGCAAAGCTTAATAATCGACCCGGAACCGGCAGGAGAACAGGAAGCCTTTCACAGTTTCCATTTTCAGATGCCAGCTGGCAAAATACCCCGATGCAAAATCATGTCAATGCGGCCCACCCCGCCACCGCTCGCTAGCCGGACGCGTCCCTCGCATGTTTATTCCACTGGACAGGAAACCGGAATGGCGCAATCCCCCGCTGATCACCCTGCTGCTGATCCTGGTCAACGTACTCTGTTTTACGCTCTGGCAGGGTGGCGACGAGCGTCTCGAAGAACAGGCTTACGACTACTATTTGAACTCGCAATTGCCTGCCATCGAATTGCCGTTGTATCGCGACTATCTGGAGCAGCAGGGCTTCGACGCTCAGCGCGATCGCCAGGCCGAGGATGAGGTGCTGTTATCCGGTCTGCTGACCGATGGCGAATTTCAGCAGCAGTTGAAAAACGGCAGACTGATCACGCCGCAACACCCGCAATATGAAACCTGGCAGGAACAACACCGGATTTTCCAGAATCATCTCGAACAAATCGTCACCTATCGCTTCAGTTTCAAGACCGCCGAGCCGTCCCTGACGACCCTGTTTACCCATATCTTCCTGCATGCCGACTGGGGTCACCTGATAGGCAACATGATCTTTCTGTTCTTGATCGGGTTCAGCGTGGAGATGACGCTGGGACGAAGTATTTATCTGTTTGCCTATCTCGTCGCCGGATTGTGCTCCGGGCTGTTTTACTGGATGCTGGAGCCCGGCAGCCTGATGTGGGGTGTCGGGGCCTCGGGCGCCATCTCTGGATTGATGGGGATGTATACCGTACTGTTCGGCCGGCGCCGGATCCGTTTTTTCTACACCCTGCTGTTTTATTTCGACTTTGTGCGAGCTCCCGCCATTATCCTGTTGCCGATCTGGCTGGGCTATGAAGTGATCACCCAAATCTACTCACCGAGCAACATCAACAACCTGGCACATATCGGCGGACTGTTAAGTGGCGCGCTGATCGGTTATATCGCCCTGCGCGTGGGCAAGGTCGACCTGGACTATCTCGATCGTGAGGAAAAACAACGGGCCTATGTGGCGCGCTACCAGGAGGGACTCGATTATGTCGCCCGCATGGAGCTGGACAAGGCGCGCCGGATCTTTACTGAGCTGTATCAGGACTACCCCGAGCAGATAGAAGTTGTCGAACAGCTGTTCAATATCGCCCGTCTCACGCAGGACGAGACCATTCATGAGTACGCGGTCAGACTACTGGGCACGGACCACGCAAGGCACATGCCGATACGCCAGCTGCGGGACACCTTCATCGCCTATGTCGAGCAGGTCCAGCCCAATGTGCGACTCGCTCCCGATCAACTGATGACACTGGCACTGCGCTTTGCCGCCGGCGGTTTTCTGGAAGACGCCGAGAAAATCGTCCTCTATCTGACCACTCGTAAAAGTGACTTTGCCCGCAATCCCGAAGGGCTGATGGCACTGGCCAGTCACTATCAGCGAAACAACAATCGTAACAAGGCCGAGAAGTATCTCAACATGCTGATCGAATGTTATCCCGACAGCCGGGAAGCCAGTCACGCCCGTCAGGCGCTGGGCTGACTGGCCCCGGCCATGCGTTCAATCACCTGACGATATTCTTCCACATCCTGTTGCAGGGGATGGCCGGGAAATTTCCTCTTCAGAAAATCGAGCACTTGCAGCGCCTTTTGCTCCTCGCCGAAATACTCGAACATGATTTGTGCGACCAGCAAATAGGCCCCCGGAATTCCTTCATAGGCCGGAAATTCCTTATGCAGATTATTCAGCAGGCTCAAAGCCGCACGGGACTGGCCATTGCTTTTAAGCAGTTCGGCCAGCTGATGGCGTTCCCGTGCGCCACCGGGTTTGATCTTCGGAGCAATGTGCGATGCCTCAAGATAAACCCGCATCGCCTCGGACGGTTTGTTGCTATGTAAAAGTCGGGCGACATAATCGGCACTGAGCCGCATCAGGCCATCACGGTTTTTGGTGGCGATATAAAAACGGTGCAGTTTCTCCCGGGCATCGAATTCACCGGGATTCTCTTCAATGGCCTGGATCAGCCGTTGCTCGGCTTCGGTGGTTTTGCCTTCCTGCAACAGGATATCGATATGGCGAAAACGGGGATCGCCGACGGCGGTTTTCGCGGCAGGGATTTCGGTTTCCAGGTATTCCTCGGTCACATCATGACCCAGCTGTTCATGATATTGATAAATCACATAGCCCATCATGTTGTACATGATCAGAATAAAATACATGCTGATAAAATTACTGCTCGCAAACCAGAGGCTCTGCGGCAATATTTTTAACAACAGTTCGCTGGCAATCGCCCCGCCACTGAGCAACAGCGCCAGGAAAAAACACATAATGAAATAGGACGGGCCGATACGCTTGATGGTAACCAGCAGCATCAACGGATTAACGGCCTTGAAGAAACTGTGCTCGACCGCCAGCACCATGATGGCGGCGGGAAAGATCGCCACGGAGAACAACGCCATCAGGATAAAAGGCCCGCCGCCGAAATTTACCAGCACCTGGTAATTGAGCACACCGAGCACAATGATCAGCAGTAATTGCTTGAACGGCAGTTCCAGTTCATCGGTGATTACACTGCTGGTTATGGGACGAGGCTTGAGATACCCCTGGGCCGTGTCTTCCAGGATGACAAACGCGTATTTATAAAATACCACGCTGATCGCCAGCATGAACAACCCCCCCATCAACGAGCCCGAGGCCAGCAGGGTGCTCAACACGGTGAGGGCCAGCATCAACAACAGCGGAACCGGATACGCCGGGAACAGGAAGAAACGGGGAATTCGCAACCAGAACGGCTGGATCAGGTTGCCGGCGCCCAGCGAAGTGGTGCGTTGCCCGCACAGGGGGCAGACCGGCGCTTCACCGTCTTTATCGGGGCTGACGCAACTGGTACAGAAATCGACCCGGCACGGCTGACACTGCCAGCGCGCCGGTGTCGACGGATGATATTTACAAAAGACCTTTTCCATAAACAACAGCGCGACCCGACGCGCAACCCCGGTAATCCATCATTGTTATTGTCGCCCGCAGCGCCAGGAAAATCGACACCGGCTGGCTCACGGGCGGCGTTTTCCTGTGCTTTTGGCAGATAAAAAAAACCTTCCCACTCAGTGCTCAACGGGAAGGGCTCAAGCGAAGGATGGCTTGAAATGAGGGCTGTCACTCGTGGCACGAGGCAGTCTGGAAACCGGTCATTTAAACCTAGCCCCCGGTCGCCGGGCTTGCAAGCCCCCATCCCGAATTTTATCCACGCCAGTTAGTGGCGTTCTTTCAACCTGTTCGGGAGCTTTATCCGACAAGTGATTGAATTACTTTTTATATCAGGATCTTCTTATATTCTTCTGACAATCCCGGCAGGGAATCACATACCCGATCATACTCTGCCGGCCGGCCTCGCTCTGTACCCAGGGACGATTCTGCCAGGGAGGACGATGGCGCACATGCCGGCGATGCCCGCAGGAGAGTTCGGCAATCCAGTCACCCTCCTCATCCTGCACAAAACCGGTAATACTGACCAGTGACTCAGTCACGAAAATTGGTGAACTGCAACGGCATCTCCAGGCTGGCCTCCTTGAGCAGGGCGATCGCCGCCTGCAAATCGTCGCGCTTTTTGCCGGTAATCCGCACCTGCTCGCCCTGGATCTGGCTCTGTACCTTGAGCTTGCTGTCCTTGATCATTTTGATGATCTTCTTGGCCAGGGCCTGATCGATGCCTTCTTTCATGGTCACGTTCTGACGCACCTGTTTGCCGGCATGTTCGACATTACCCGGCTCCATGCAATCCAGATCCACGCCCCGTTTGCTGAGTTTGTTGCGCAGAATATCCAGCATCTGCTTGAGCTGAAAATCGGCGTCGCCATGCAGGGTCACGGTCTTGTCATTCATCTCAAACTTCGCCCCGCTACCCTTGAAGTCAAAGCGGGTCGTGACTTCCCGGTTGGCCTGATCCACCGCGTTGGTGACCTCGTGCATATCGATTTCGGATACCACGTCAAAACTGGGCATGCCGGCTCCTTGTTGTCATTCCTGCAGGATAAACGACGATTTTATGGAGCTGTTGCGCTCAGGTCTACCCCGCAGGCAGGCAGCAAGGTCAGAACGGAGTGTTGACTGTCCGTGTGCACAGCGTTACTCGTCACCTTCCCACTGATGCCAGTGAATAATCTGCTCTTCGTATTGTTCGGGGTGAATATAGGCCTCGCTGATCACCTTGCCTTCGATCGCGATACCGGCCTGTACCACCGTATCCGGATCGCCGCTGACCAGCGGATGCCACCAGGACAGGGGACGTCCCTCGGCCAGACGCCGGTAGGCACAGCTGCCCGGCAGATGGTCAATCAGATCCGGCAGGCTCTGCGGAGTCAGGGCCAGGCATTCGGGAACTTCCACCAGCCGGTTGGCATAACAGTCACACTGACAGCCGGGCTGCTGCAGATGCCGGCAGACGACACGGGTAAAGTGCAGCTCGCCGCTGTCCATGTCCTCCAGCTTGAGCAGGCAACAGCGACCGCACCGATCGCACAGGGACTCCCACTCGGCCGTGGTCATTTCGGCCAGCGATTTGTGTCGCCAGAAATCAGTCACGCTGTAAAAACGCGTTCAGATTGCGCACCAGGGCCTGCTTGTCGCGATCCGACAAAAACCGGCCCAGTTCCACTTCCTCGCCGTGACAGCGCAGGCAAATCTGGTTGCTATACCAGGGATGCGTGGGCGGCGTGATGTGCAGGCGACACCCGTAACGGGGACAGTGCCATTCGAGCACCGGATGGCGCCGCCCGCGTTGAAACCGGATTTCCTGATGATTGAACTGAAGCACTTCCTGCACCCGGGTTTTGAGTGAGACATAATAAAGCAGCCCGAACAGGGCCATGATCTCGATGCCCGCGAAGGGCAAAATCAGCCACGCCCCGGCCAGGGCAAAGCCGATGGCAAACGAGAGACAGAGCAGCGCCGCCAGCCCCACGATCCACAGATTGGTCCGCCAGCTCGAGGGCGGATGGGGACGCAGAATGATGCAGCCCCGGTCCCAGCCGATGTCGTGCTCGATCTGCAGCATCACTCAGCGGGCTTCGAGAAAATTGACACCGACCCGATAACAGTTCGGGGTCAGATCCACATGCCGGATCTCCGCCTGAACATTCAATTGCTGATGGTTACCCAGGGTATTGACCTCGAACCGCAGCCAGACCTTCTCACCGACCTGAACCGACCGCTTGCTGAGCACCGCCATGCCAGTGAGAGAAAAATCCGCCGATTCCAGCAACTGCTCATCGCCTTCACGGCGGATCAGATAAACACGGCGTCGAAATGGAATACGCCGATGATGTCGCTTTTCCATAACCCCCCTCCTGCTTCTGCGGCGGGTCGTCTCCTCTTTCAAGCATAGACCATTTCGAGGCATGTCCCAGGCAGGCACGGAGTTATCCTCCCGGTTATCGAGCCTGCGGCCCTGACCGGGGTGCTCGTGGCCCGTTTTGCGCAGCCCCGGCGGGTACTTACTTGCGGCGGTGTTGCTGGTAATCGCGCCAGGGTTCCTCCGTATGGGCTTCCCTTCCACGGTGATATGTTCGCCGAGGCGAACGCGAAAACACCGTGGTAACCCGGCGCAGACGCGCCACCGGCCATCGCTGTAATAAAAACAGACGCCCCGGTCCGTATCAAAATAGATCCCGCTGCGCGGGTAATAGCGATATTCGCACTGCTGCGCCCGAGGACCTTGTGAGCCGGGGCATGCGCCGGGAGTCGGGCCGCAAGCACAGGGCTCGGCTGCCGACCCCACGCTGCCGCCCATGTTCTGGCAGGCCCCGACCAGGGCAGGGATAACGCCGGCCCGGCGATTTGTATCACTCGCCTGGTTCGTGACATGGAAAACCCCTCCTGTAAGTGGCTCGACAGGATCCTGTCCGGCGGCGCCGGCTCAGTGGTGCTGAGCCGGATTCCAGTGTTCGCGCAACTCGTCAATTTTATAACGTCGCCCATCCACTTCGAAATCGACAAAGGTCAGTGCAATGCCTTCCTCGGTTTCACGTATCACTTTCATGTTGAAGGCGATCTCGGGACGGGCGGAATCGAGAAATTGCAGCTTGATATGCGCGCCGATAGGCAGACGCAGGCGATGGCGCAAATCAACAAACAGGCCGGCATCGGAAATATCCCGGGTCACGGCCTGAATGACGCCAAAGGTGGAGTGACTGATTCGGACCCGGGCCGGGACCGGCTTGCGGAACTGGAAGCGCTTCTCGCGAATATCAAAATAAGAGGAGAGTCTGGCCATCATTCTCCGTTCATCCCGGCAATTGTGATCGTCCACAGGAGTGAGTTCTTTAATTATCTGGCGGCAGATTCTAGCCTGACTCGCGACAAAGCCCAAGCCTCATCTGTGACGAGCCAATCACACTCCCGGGGAAAGCCTGAAATGGCCCGGGATAACTCCCGATATCTAGCCGTCCCGTCCGGGTCGGGCAGTCGCCATCACCAGTATCACCAGCCCCACCACCAGGGCCACGATAACGACCCCTTCCAGATGTTCGATAAGAAAAGCCAGCATCCGCTCAGGCCGATTCCTGTTTTTCGGCGCAATCGATACACAGTTCCGCGTAGGGCACGGCTTCCAGGCGGGCCTCGGCAATCGGTTTGCCGCAGGCCAGGCACAGCCCGTATTCATCCCGTTCGAGTCGCTGCAATGCCTGGTCGATCAGCGTCAGGGTCTGACGGGCTTCTTCGTCCAGCGCCGAGAGAACCTCTTCGTTTTCCAGCTCCACGGCCTGTTCTTCCGAATCGGCACTGGCGGGTAATTGACTGTCATCGGCGATGGCCGTCACCCGTTCGAGCAATTCGCGCCGCTTGTTCAGCAGCACCTGACGGTAGTGCGCGGTATCAGACATGGTTGGGCGTTCCAGCGTGCAATGAATTGTGTCTCCACCGTAAGTCACAGCGCGGCAGCGAAGCAAGCACCGGTTATTTTTTCTTTTTCATATTATTACGCAATTCCGCCATCGTGCCGCGCCGGCCCTGGTTTTCATAATCAAGAAACATCAGCCCCATGCCATCGGCGGTGAGGCGAATCACCTGCATGTTGAAGACAATATCCGGCGATCGGGACTGGGGCAGGATCATTTTCAGCTGTTCCCCTTCCTGCAACGGAAGCGGATGATCGGTTACGACAAACACGCCGCCGTCGGAAATATCCCGGGTCGAGCCTTCCACCATATCGAAATTGGCGTGATACAGTCTGACCCGCGCATTGACCAGTTTGCGCTTGTAATGGCGGCGCTCTTCCATACACATCTCCCCACAATTCGGCACTGAATTCTTATTCCCGGTCGTTCTGGCGCCATCGACCCCGGACTGACCCATATTCACATTATGGGTAAAGACTGTCACAGCCGCAACGTGACGGCCGATCAACAGGCTTGTGCCGGCTATCGGCAACCAGGAGTGAAATTTGAATCCGGCTGCGGGGAAATTAGTGCCGATCACCAAACGGCGTCTGCCCCTCATCGATGAAGCGCAGCACCAGGCCCTGCTCGTCCAGGCGCACGAAAGCCATGGTGAAGATCACATCCAGGGAGTCGGCCTCGAGCTGGAAATAGTCGCTGCCCAGATCGTGACCATTGTGATGGGGAATATCGCCACTGAGGCGCACCGCCCCGGGGGACCAGTCCTCGACACGGCTGCGAAGGCTGCCCAGGACCGGGTGATAGAGACGCACCGTCGCACCGGCGCTCTGACGAACAAACTGACGACGCTCCTGTTTCATCTGCCACCTCCGCAAGGCCAGGTCTGAAACCCGGAAATTTTGTGTGCGCGTCAGTTGAGCTTAGCCCGCCAGCGGGAAAATACCAGTTATTCGCCGCCGGTGGCCGGCTATTCAAGCCACCAGCCGCTGAATTCGACCTGGCCCACCGGCATATGCTCGATATAGCGACAGCCCTTCTTGAGCAGGGTATAGCACTCAAGTTGCTCGATCTGGCGGGTATAGGAGCCGAATTCCTCCGGCACGGAGAGATTCAGCTCGATCTCCCCGTCGGGCTGAACGAAGAACTGCAGGCTGTTGCCCTTCTCATCGATGATCCCGAGCAGATTGCGCGGATAGCCCAGGACGCCCCCCTGCAGAATGGCCAGAATTTGCTCCAGCGCCATATAACGGGCCTCGTCGATGGAGATGAACTCCTCGGCGATATGGTCCGTATAAAAACAGATATAGCCTTCGACCTGCTCAGTCATGCGGGCCCGCCCCGCCGCCGGCGCGGCGCTCCAGCTGGTAACCGACCCACGCCAGAATGGCCCCGACAACCAGGAACAGCACGGTCTGCCCGGAAGCGGGCGACAGCGATCCATAGACATACGGCGCCAGCAAGCGCCACAGGGCAAACAGCGCCAGGACGCTGCCCAGCAGGAACAGGATTCGGGCAAATATCACGTCACACTCCGGCGGTTACTGGATAAAATCGAGTCGATCCTGCACGGCGGCAATCCCCCGGGCGGCACATTCGGCATCGATATCCCCGCCCGGTGCGCCACTGACGCCAATGGCCGCGATGTTCGTGCCCGCCGCCTGAATCGGCAGCCCGCCATCCATCACCACGATCCCGTCGATATGATTGAGTTCCGGGCGAATGTCCTGGCGACTGCCACGAAACTGCCCGGAAGGGATCCCCGACATGATCACCAGATTGGCCTTCTCCTCGGCGATTTGCAGGGTAAAGCGGCTGGCCAGGGTATCGCGCATCGCCATCTGGGTATTACCGTTGCGATCCACCACCACGGCACTGACCTGGTAACCTTTCTCCCGGCAGTCCTTGACCGCCGCCTCGGCAATCTCGGCGGCCAGATCCATGCTGATCCGTTTCACGCTGACCACCTCGTTGGCCTGCAACGGCAGCGCCGCCAGCAGCAGCGCGCCCGCCAGATAAGCACCGTATCGCCGTGTTTTCATGCTTGCCTCCTGATCAATTCGCCGGACAATGGACCCGTTTGGGTCTTGCGCTGACAACTCTATCAACGATAATAACGTAAATGCCACTTTACTCTCAGGAATCCTTTATGCGCGCTCTTTTCCTTCGCACCAGCACCTTGCTGCTTGGCGCCCTCACCCTGAATGCCTATGCCGTCACCGACGACGAGCTGCAACAGGCCGCCGATGCCGTCAACCAGCAGGCCCCGATGATGGTCGATCAGGAAACCCGTCTGGATGGTGCCGACTCCGGTAGCCAGGTACTGACCTACAACTACACCCTGGTTAATTTCGCCGCCGGCGATCTGGATAAAAACAAATTCACCCAGGCCCTGCGCCCGACTCTGCTCGAATCCGGCTGCAAAGCCCTCGAGCCGTTACTCAGCGAGGGCATTGATGTTCAATATGTCTATCGCGGCAAGGATAAAGGCGAGATCGCAACCCTGGGCCTGACCCGTGCCGATTGCGGCTTCTGAAGGAAGTTCTGAGTTCTGAGTTCTGAGTTCTAAGTTGTAGGCCAGGTTGCGCGCAGCGCTACCTGGCACACCGACCTCTGCTCAAGATTATGTCACGCAGGCTGCCTGCCAGCGTGACCTACAACATTTTACGCCTAACGATTTACGATTTACGACTGTCAACTGCCATCTGATGCTGCCAACTTTGTAGTTATCACCAGCGTGACCTACGCCTGTTTCTTCGGTTCAGGTGGAACCGCTGCGCTTGTTCCACCCTACGTATGAGTCCTGCTTTTTTCACCCCTAGCGCCTAGTACCTAGCTGTGATCTCTCAGTAGGTTGTTCATCCGGAACCTACCCGGCAAATTGG
>CAYOOC010000058.1:0-20852 GCA_964405505.1 uncultured Thiohalophilus sp. | reverse complement strand
GGGATCATTCCGCTGTTGATGCTCATCATGTTCGGCATGGGGATGACACTGACCCTGCGTGACTTTGCCCGGGTCTGGCAACAACCAACGGTGATCGGGCTGGGTCTGGCGCTGCAATTTATTATCATGCCGCTGGCCGCCTGGCTCATCGGCCACGGCCTGCAACTTGAGAGCGCGCTGATCATCGGTCTGGTGCTGGTCGGCGCCAGCCCCGGCGGCACCGCCTCGAACGTAATCTGCTACCTGGCCCGCGGCAACGTGGCGCTGTCCATCAGCCTGACACTGGCCTCCACCCTCCTGGCCGTCGTGCTCACGCCGCTGCTGACCTGGCTTTATGTCGGCCAAACGGTCCCGGTGCCGGTGCTCGACATGCTGTTGAATGTCCTGCAGCTCATTGCCGCGCCGGTGCTGATTGGCGCGGCCATCAACACGCTGGCAAGGGATTACATTAAAAAAGTGCAGGGGTTCTTCCCCTGGCTCTCGGTGGCCGCCATCCTCCTGATCATCGCCATCATCGTGGCGCTGAATACCGATCGACTGTTGCAAACCGGACCGCTGTTACTGCTCGCCGTGATCCTGCACAACGCCCTCGGTCTGGCAGGCGGCTATCTGTTCGCCCGGCTGTTTCGCTATGACATCGTGACCGCCCGCACCCTCGCCATCGAAGTCGGGATGCAGAACTCCGGCCTCGCCGTGGCCCTGGCACTGAAATACTTCCCGGCCATCGGCGCACTGGCGGCCCTGCCGGGCGCCCTGTTCAGCATCTGGCATAACCTGTCGGGATCGGTGCTGGCGGCATGCTGGTCGAGAACCGGCGGGATGAACCCACCGGGCAAAGCGACGGCGCCACACTGAAAGCTGAATCAGAGTGGTCAGCCGGTCAGGGCTTTACTGAAGCGTATCAACCAGCAAATCCTCGGTCTCCTGACTGGCTGTTTTCATAACCCTGGCAATCTGTCCGCCAAAGATACTCGCCACCAGGCCGCTATTCATCCTTGAAACAATCACATCGCCGTTTGGCATTTCATAAACCGCAACACGGCAGGGCATCAACGACGTCACCACCCGATTATCCGGGTTGGCGAGGATCATTCCGGCATGTTCGGGTTGACACAACTCGATCACGGCCGCGGGCAGAACATTGTACCCCGCACCGGCTACCGCTTTATGCAGGTGATGAACGGTCGGGGTCTTCCAGTTGTTTTCTTCGGCAGTGCGCTGAATCTCTTCGACGGTTTTTTCAAAACCGTACTGGCTCTGGTCTTCCTTAATCATCATGCCGGGCAGAAGCTGATACGCCGCTATGGCCAGAATTACCACCCCGACGATGACCCCCATCAAAAAGGCATAGATTTTCTTTGTCATTTAATTGTCCTTTATGTGCCATGAATGAACCGTATCGATACTGTTTCGAAACGCTGACAGGCTTATGCTGTTTGGTAAAAGTGAATATTATCCGTGCCGGTATACCACGATACCCATCCCCTGACAGAATAGCACGACCGGTGCAGGAGAATACGTTTGAATCTCCATGTCCTCTGTGTTTTTTGGCAGAGGACAGGAGAAATGACGGGATCAGTCGCGATGATGTTTACGCCGCGCTTTTCTGTTGCTCCCATGCCGCCATGGAGCCCAGGTACACATCCACGTTTTTGTACCCGGCGTACTCCAGCACACTGGCCGCGATGGCCGCACGCTGGCCGCTGGCACACATGACGGTGTAGGCCTTCTTGCTGTCCAGCTCGTTTAGTTTATCGGGCAGCTCGCCGACATAGGTATGTACTGCTTCTTGCATGCGACTCGCCTCGACTTCCTCGATACCACGAACATCCAGTAACTGCCAGTCGGCGGGTTGCTTGTTCAGCCGCTGTTCGACGGTGGCCGTGTCAACAAAGTCGATTGATTCAAACGGCTCGCCGGCGGTTACCCAGTCCATAATACCGGACAGGTACCCCTCGACCCGATCCAGACCGATACGACCGAGATGACGGGCGGCCTGCCAGGCCTGATCGGCAGTCTCGGCGATCAGGACCAGTCGCTGCTCCGGTTTAATTAACCAGCCGGCAAATGCCGGGATCATACTTTCAGGCACGCACAGGGAACCCGGCAGGTGCGCCGAGGCATAGGCTTCGACACTGCGCACGTCAATCCGGGTTACCTGATCGCCCAGGTTCTTGATCTCGTCGATACCCAGCGCGGACGGTTCCGGATGCATCGGGCCTGTACCGCTCAGGTTCAATTGCTCCATGACTCGGAAATACGGCGGCTGATAATGATGTTCGGCCACCTTCACCTTGATAAATTTATTACGCTCGGTGATCTGCAGGCGGGGATTGTTCTCCCGCTCGTGCCCCAGCGTGGAGAACTCGCGATCCGCCATGCCACTGCCGCACACCGATCCGGCGCCGTGGGCCGGCAGCACGATCGCCTGATCGCCCAGGGCCAGAATCTGCTGCAGGCTGTCGTACAGCAGTCCGGCAACCTCCTCGGCCCGCTCGGGATAAAAGTCGGTCCGACCGACATCACCAATGAACAGGGCGTCTCCGGTGAATACGGCAACAGCGTCCTTGCCACTGGCATCGTCATAGACCGCAATGGAAATACTGTCGTCGGTATGACCGGGGGTTTCCATGACCTTCAGACGCAGATCGCCCAGCTGCACTGCCTTGCCATCGCGAACGGTTTGCGCGTAGCGCACCTCGCCGGCCGCATTGGGGCCGTGATAAACCGTCGCCCCGGTGCGTTCGGCCAGCAGGCCGGCGCCGGAAACCAGATCCTCGTTGCGATGGGTTTCAAATACGCAGGTAATACGGGCGTTATTTGCCGCGGCAATCTCTTCATAGGCTTCGATATCCCGGCGCGGGTCAATCACGGCCGCCTTGCCATCGGCGCCGATGACATAAGACAGATGAGCCAATCCGGGGGATTTGATTTTTTCCAGAAACATATGCATCTCCTTTTACGTTTTCTCTTGCCAACCAATAACCTGATCGGTAATAGCAGTACTAACAGCACGGCCAGATAACGATTTCCTTTCGAGTTATACGGTTATACGCGCTGCAACGTGTCAGCTTGAGTATAGGAAATGCTGTGAGGATGAGCTGGCTCGCTTACAACCCGGGCGAGCACATCAATAGTGATAAAAATTGTGGCAGTTGATAATTATCAATCTGGAGTGCTCTTCGGGCGCTGGGACGAGGTACGAGGGGCGAGTAAAAGCAATTCGCGTCGGCCCGATAAAGCGAAGCGGTAGCGGGCATCGTCCACATTGCCGGACACCGCTACGCTATGTCCGGCCTGCCAGTTTACTCGCCAAAGCGTTGTTAATTTTCACCATAGGGATCATCCATCAGCAATACACTGAGATAGGGTGCGTAGGTTAATACTGCGCCCTGCACGATCCCCAGATCATTAAATGCGTCCACCACCTGTTCCATACAGGATTCATCCTCCGGATCATCCTTCAGTGCTTTCAGGGCAGCGAGCAACGGTTTGATCTCGTCGTCAGCCACATACTGCTCAAGCATCTGGATGGCCTCTTCAAGCCTGGCGGGATTAATGGACTTACCGATGTATTTTGATCCTGTTGTCTCTGGCTTGTCGAACTCCGGCGGCTCGTCAAAAACATTCCCGGCGATCCCGGCCGGTTGAGTATCTGCCTCTGAATCAGCAAAGCCATTGGACACCTGCAATATCTGTTGCTGCAGCGCCACGACAAACTGGTTGAATTCATCAGCGGTGGGGTTATCCATCAACAACGACAGCAATGGCTCGGGGTCGCCACGGCCATAAAACTCGACACAGGCGTTGTTGATAATGGGCTCGGGATCCAGCACCGTCAAACCAAGCGTGATCTTCTCTTCCCTGAATGGGGTCTTTATTCGCACATGGATAACGTCATTAATAACTTCAAACTCGCGGGTGCCTTTTAAAAAGCGTTTCTGGACAAGTTTCATGGTCATGGCAGTGTGATTGCTCGTCGATAAAGGGCAGTGAGGCATGATAATGCAAACCGTTCGCGTTTGTCACCGGCCTCGTTCCTTTTGAAAATGTCAGTTAGCGCTGCGCACATTCCAGGAATAGTTATTCAGTACAATCCGTAGGCTACTGGATGCGAATGGAGGCGTCCCTGTCCGAACGGGGTTCAACTTTACCGATGGTTACCGCCGTCGGATAGCCCATCCTGTGTAGCGCTTCAATGCAGGCACTCACCTTTTCCTGAGGGATGCCGGCGAGCAGCCCCCCGGCGGTTTGTGGATCGTATAACAGAGGATAGGCCGGGTGATGTGAAACCCGCTCGACATCATCAATGGCACGCCGCAGGCGCAGGTTTTGCGGCTGAAGGGAAGAGAGGATACCCGCCTCAACGGTTTGCAAGGCACCATCCAGTATGGGTAATGCATCCATATACAGTGTGGCATCAACGTCCGAAGCCCGGGTCATCTCAATCAAATGACCGACGAGACCGAATCCAGTGAGATCGGTACATGACGTCGCCTCGTGTTGCAGCAAACACCGAGCAGCCTGTTGACTGGAGACCAGCATCGACTGGATGGCCGCGTCTATCCAGCGCCCTTTGGCTTTTGCGCGCATTTCTGCGGCCAACAGCGTTCCTGTGCCAATGGGTTTGGTCAACACAAGCGCATCACCCGGCTGCAAACCCTGCTTGCGCAAGGCTGTATTGGGATCAAGCAGGCCGTTGACGGTCAATCCAAAAGCCAGTTCCGCGCCTTCGCTGGAGTGTCCGCCGGCGAGCACGGCGCCGGAAGATTCAAGAACCTGTATGGCACCGGCCAGCACATCATACAACGTCTCTTCCACAATACGTTCACGACCGTAAGGGACAGTGGCGATCGCCAGCGCCGATTGCGGTTCGGCCCCCATGGCAAAAACATCACCCAGGGCATGGTTCGCGGCAATGGCGCCGAATGTATAGTTGTCATCGATAAAGGCACGAAAATAATCAACACTCTGCACCATGACCTTGTCTTTGGGCAGGGTCAGCATGGCGCAATCATCGGGGGAGTCCCGGCCGATCAATACATCGTCACGTTGAGTGTCGGGCAGACGCTGCATCACCCGTGACAGCACCGTGGCACCAACCTTTGCGCCACAACCACCGCAACGCATGGCCAGCGTGGACAGTTCTTTTATTGCTTCTGCATCGGCGATACCACTGGCCAGTTCCGGGCTGTCTTCGTCATCCATTTCGGGCAGCTCGCTATACTTGAGCATGAAGCGACGATCGATCCAGTCCTTGACGGTCCATAACCAGGCCGACTCATAGGACCAGCTCCCGCGCGATGCCACGGCGTATTGATCACCGGTACTGATCAGCCCGAGGAAATTCTTTTGGGGCCGGTAACGACGCAAACGCCGGCCTGTCGCGGCGGCCGGGAGATTATGCGCGAGTACGGGTCCCTGGCGCACGGCAAACACCCCGGACTTGGGCCGTGAATCGGGTAATGAGGCGACATCCCCCGCCGCAAACACATCCTGGTGAGACAATGACTGCAGATGCTCATCCACCCTGATAAAACCGGCTTCATCCACTGCAAGACCGGCTTTGGCCGGCCAGATCGGCGCGGATGCTGAAGTTACCCAGAGTACAGCGTCCGCGTCATACACCCCGCCCTCGGCGGTAAGCACCTTGTCCGCCCTGACCTCGGTAACCCGCGCCCCGGTTTTGACCGTGATTTGGCGTTGCCGCAGAATCCGCTCGAAACGGTGCCGCACCCCGGCATTGTGCATGTACATAATGTCGTCGCTGGCACTCAGCAGCGTGTAAATCACGTTTTCGGGATCCTTGCCGGCCGCTTTGAGTATTGTCTGCAACCGCAGCTGCGTTGATAACGCCAGCTCCACGCCCCCGGCCCCGCCGCCGACGACCACGATGCGAAACGGCCCCTTGCTCATGCGGACTCGCTCGATCAGCTGTTCCCATTTATCAAGAAAGACATCGATGGGTTTCACGGGCAATGCGAACTCATCCACACCCGGTATATCTGTGCTGACCGGTCGTGAGCCGGTATTGATCGACAAAATATCGTACGCAATTGGTGGACGCCCACGGGCATGTACCAGCTTGTTATCCAGATCCAGCGATTCGACCTCGGCGTGATAAAGGCGCGCACCGGCAAAGCGGGCCAGCGGCCCCAGGTCGATATGGCACTCGTCATAGTCATAATGGCCGGCAATGAAACCCGGCAGCATGCCTGAATAGGGCGTATGAATATCCCGTGTAAGCAGAGTAACCCGCAAACCCGGAACCGGCCGCATACCGAGCCGCCTTAAAACCGAAACGTGGGAGTGTCCCCCCCCGATAAGGAGCAGGTCTTTAACAACCGGCGCGTCTGTCTTATGCATAACGATTCAACAGCTCTGTCAGCGTTCGGCGCAGGTCCGAAAACCGGCGAAAACATCGTTGCGTTCAGGACCGTAATAGGTCCGCCAGGTATTGCGAATCATCCGTCCGCGGGTCGGCCAGGCGCCGCCGCGCAGGACCCGGGTTATCCCGAACAACGGCTGCGAGTAGTCCCCGTACATATCGGGCTCAAAACCGGGATAGGGTCCAAACGTATCCCCGGTCCATTCCCAGACGTTGCCAATCATTTGCCGGCAACCGAATGCACTGTCACCTGCGGCATGTGCGCCAACGTCCACCGTGCCCAGGGCATAGCCATCCAGATTGGCCTGATCCGGGCGCGGCGGTTCATCGCCCCAGGGAAAGCGGCGCTTGACCGCTGACAAGCTGCGGCCGTCCTGTGAAGGCTCCGCGGCCGCCGCCGCTTCCCACTCGGCTTCCGTCGGCAGGCGCCGACCGGCCCAGCGACAATAGGCTTGCGCTTCATGCCAGCAGACGTGGATCAACGCGGCATTCATGGGCATCGGTTGCCACTGGTCGAATTGTTTTATCTTCCAGCCTTCAGCATCAAGATGCCAGTAGACGGGATGTTCGAGACGAACCTGGTTACGCCATTGCCAGCCTTCGTCGTCCCAGTATTCACGTTTGTTGTAACCATCGGCTTCGACAAAGCGCAGGAAATCGCCGTTGCTCACCGCCGCCCTGGCGATGGCAAAGGGTTCGAGCTCGACAGGATGCGCCCATTTCTCATTATCAAAGACAAAGCCCTCCGCGGGTCTTGCCCCGAGCATGAATTCACCACCGGGTATTTTGGCATCACCTTCCAGGCCGCCGGCATCCAGGATACGGTAGCCCGGCTTGCCGATGTCGGGTTCGGGATAATTCAGTGTCTGGCGGGTATAGGTATAGGCCTCATTGTGCATGTCATGATGAAAGGCCGCATATTGGGCGAGGTAATCCCGTTGCGCATCCTCGCCGCTGGCCAGAGAGGCTTTTACCTGTTCTTTGACCGTCTGAATATATTCCAGTGTCTGCGGCATGCCCGGCAGCGGCAGATCCCAGCGATCGTCATGCGCGATCGAAATCGAGTCGTACAACCGATCAGCATCTTCACGGATCGGCGATTTTTTCAGGTGCTCTCGCAAGACCCAGAATTCATAAAAATAGGCCGCATGGCCTATCTCCCAGCGCAGCGGGTTAACGGTGGACAACCGGGGCCCCATCAATTGTTCCGCCGAGAGGCCGTCAATCAGCGCCCGGGTGCGCGCGTGGGCGTCATCGATTTGCTTTGCGATTTGATCCGGATTAAGTTTATACATGCCTGAGTGACTCGGTTATTGTCTCTGATCAGCAAGCAAATCCATGCACAACAAGCAAGACAAGTTTTTGCATGAAGAAATTTAGTATAAAGTTGCAAGGCCAGGCCCGCAATGCCTTATCAAAGACAACGCAGTAGCCTGAAAACAATCATTTTTCTACCGTCTTGACGTAACAAGCTTATGCGCATCCTTCTGGTCACACCCGCACCGCCAAAATCCCGGGCCGGCAACCGGACCACGGCCGCCCGCTGGGCCACGATCCTGACAGCGCTCGGTCATCATGTGGCAATCACCACGGATTTCAACGGACAGAAGGCGGATCTGATGATCGCACTACATGCCTGGCGTAGCGCCGAACCCATCCGACAGTTTGCCGAGGCATTCCCCCAACGCCCCCTTGTTGTGGCCATCACCGGGACCGATGCCTACCGTTTTATACATACTCACCCCGATACCACCCTGCAATCGATTCGCCTGGCCAGTCACCTGGTCGGCCTGCATGATCTTATCGGCAATACACTGCCACAGGATCAGCGCAACAAGCTGCACGTCATTTACCAGTCGGCAAAACCTATACCCCGGCGCCAGCCATACAGGCGGTTTTTTCATGTCTCGGTAATGGGACATTTACGCGAGGAAAAGGATCCCCTGCGACCGGCACTCGCCGCCCGCCTTCTTCCGCCCGACAGCCGCATCCAGGTGCATCAATACGGCAAGGCACACAGCAACGACTGGGCTATAGAGGCGCGCGCCGAGATGCAGGCCAACCCCCGCTATACATGGCACGACGAAATTCCCCACTACCGAATCCGACAGATCTACCAGCGTACCCATCTGCTGGTGTTGCCTTCACGCATGGAGGGTGGGGCCAATGTTATATCCGAAGCCGTTGTGGCCGGCGTGCCGGTGATTGCCTCGGACATCGAAGGGTCGATCGGACTGCTGGGAGCAGATTACCCCGGCTATTACCCGGTGGAAAACGAGCAGGCCCTGGCCGATCGCATGCACAGGGCGGAAACCGACCACCCCTTCTACAAAAACCTCGAACAGGCCTGCATTGCCAAACAGCCGTTGTTTACCCCCGAAAACGAGACCCGGGGGTGGAAACACCTTTTAAGCAAGCTCTGAGCAGCGCAGTCTGATGATGGAATGTATCAACGACCTTTGATCATGTTTTTCAACCAGGCAACAAACTGTTCATACCGGCCTGCGGGTTTGACGCTTTTGACACAACTCAACGCAAAACGCTCCCGGCGTTCGGACATCCAGTCCGGCTTGTAAGCATCGTTGCCTGTCAAAAAGTCGATCTCCTCGACCCGGTCGGTGTCGATCACATACGCCATCAAAAACGCGGTCAGGATGGATCCCGGTGACCAGGGCTTCCACGCCTCGTCATAGGCCAGTCGGAAGATGCTCGCCTTGCCCTGCAGCACAAACCACAACTGCGCGGCAACAGGCTTGCCCGCGACATACAGCACCGCCAGCCGGGTCCAGCCCGGGATCGAAAAGCCGGCCACCATCCCGTCAACAAGATCGGTATATTGCTCATTCGCCTTCCAGCTAGCATCGTAAGCCGCATAGTAATCGGCCATGGCTTCGGGCACCTGATCGCCACAAAAAAGGCGAACAGTATAACCGTGTTCGCGCTCGAGCTTGCGCTGCTTGCGGGCGATGGTATTACGCAACCGTGCCGGACGCGATGCCATATAGTCCGCATAGGACTGGCCCTGCACGCGATAAATCCAGTTATACAGTCGAAAACGGCGATAAAAGCTGAATCCGACTTCTGCCATCACCCGTTGCAGATCACGGAGCCGGCCATCATCATCGGCCACCGGTTCCAGGAGCAATGAATCAACCGGCAACTGACCCAGTCCCCGTGCCAGGCAATCGAGCACCTGCGGTTGAGCGTCGTGCGCAAGCAGCAGACTGTAAAATGGCGTGTAGCGATGACTGAGCGCATACCAGGTATTACCGGGAGATTTGGCCAGCGGCAGAATCGCCATCACCCTGTCGCCGGCCACCACACAGGCCAGCAGCATAGCCTGGTCCTCATCCAGCCCGAAGGCGGCCAGGTTCTCAAACCACGGCCGCGAGAGAAAGATACTCTCCTTCTCTCCCTGTGCGAAAAGCGCATTCGCACTCGCTGGTAACTCGCTCCAGTCGGCGTAACAGACAAACTTCATGAACAAATCCGGCTATAGTGGTGATTACAGGTAATTTGCGCTGGTCAGGAAAAAAGCGTAGTGCACATAGTTAGTACTTATCATCGCTCCTGGGTTCGCGCCCCTGTTCTCGCGCTAGCATTGCCCGATACCACTTTGCTATAGCGGGCCTACGAGGGGACAAAAAGGGGAGAGAAAACTTTTCTAGTCGAGGGTAGCGCCCATTTTTCTGGCGATCGCTGCGATCAGCGGTTCGGGGGGATAGTCCGCGTCGGCACTTTGTATATAAGTCTGCCACTGCTCGAACTGCATGGCGAGTTCGGGATTGCTACCCTGGCAGCCCAGCAGGTTGATCACATGGTCACCCACTTTCCATGGCCCCTCACCGGTGATCTCACCTTCGATGACATGCGTCTGCTGCCAGGGCTGGCCCTCGTGCCAGTAGAGGTCGAAATACAGCAGGCCCTTCGGATGCGGAAAGTGGTGGGCGATGACCTTTTCCTCACCGTCGGGAGTGCGGATCATCAGCGGGGCGGTGATAGTAAACAGATCAGCCATAGTTATTAATGCAATGTTGAATTGTGAATTTTGGGTTTTGAATTATACCATGCACGCCCGCCGGGCGCAGTCCGAGGGACGAGTTACGAGGGACGAGGGGAATTTCTTCTTAACATTTTCACAGTCCCTGCGTTACCCCTGGTGAAAAGCGCCCACTTTTCAGGGTCACTGTAAATAACGCAAAGAACGTCAAGACGCGGAGGACGCAAAGATATTTATTATCCAATAATGTACTCCAGTAAATAGAGTTAAACGAAGTTAGTATCTTCCCTTTCATCACTCGAATTTTGTTAACTTTGCGTTCTTTGCGTCTCCGCGTTCTCCGCGTTATTTCCAGAAATTTCGAAAAGTGACCACCCGCTGGCTGCCACCATATTTGAAACCGTGGTTTTACCTGGTGCGAACGGCGTCGAGACTCACGACCGGCTCGTCACCCACGACTTCGGCACTGTGCACCACGCCGCGCGGGACGGCCAGGCTGTCCCCTGGTTCGAGAAGGACACGCTCGCCTTCCATCTCCAGCTGGAAACGGCCGCGCAATACGGCGTCGATCTTGTCCACCGCGTGGGTGTGCGGCGGGAAGACGGTGCCGGGGGGATAGACATAGCGATTGACACTGTAACCCTGGCGTTCGAGTTTGTCGATCAGGGCCTGCTCATTCAGCGGGCCATCTTCGCTCTCGTTCCAGTGTTGTATCTGTGGCATGTTATTCCTCTGAACTGTTAACCATTGCCTCGACCACCGCCGTCCAGGCCGCGGCCAGGTTATCCAGATTATAGCCGCCCCCGCCCATGGCCAGCAGGCGGCCCTGGCTGTGACGGTCAGCCAGCTCGCAAAGGCGCCGGGCCACGTGGGCGTGGGTGGCCTCGCTGTAATGCAGGTGGGTGATGGGATCGCCCTTGAGGCTGTCGGCGCCGCATTGCAGGAGGATCACCTCGGGCCGTTTTTGTTCGAGGAAGTTTTCCACCCCGGGCCAGATTGCCAGAAACTGTTCATCGTCGGCCTGCATGGACATGGGAATATTCAGCTTGGTTCCGGCGGCCTCGCCCTTGCCGGTCTCCTGCGAAAAACCACTGCCGGGATAGAGGTAACGGCCATCCTCGTGCACGTCGACGATGAATACCTGCGGATCGTATTCGAAGCTGTAGAAAACGCCGTCGCCGTGATGGGCATCAATATCGACATAGGCGATCCGCCTGATGCTATAGACCTCGCGCAAGGTTTCGATGAGCACGCCGCAGTCGTTGAAGACGCAGAAACCGGCGGCGCGATCCCGATAAGCATGATGCAACCCGGCTATGGGAATAAAGGCGCGTTGGTAATTACCCGCCATCAGCTGGTCGAGTGCCGCCAGACCGGTCCCCACCACGGTGGCGGCAGCGTCGTAAATACCCTTGACCGCCGGGGTATCGGGATCGAGCATGCCGCGACCGCTTTTGGAAGCCGCCTCGACCTCGTCCACGTACTCGCGGGTATGAAAACGTTCGATCGCGTCGCGGCCGGCCGTGGCCGGCTCGCCACGGGTAACCTGGCTGTCCAGGCCGGATTGATACAGGCGTTCCACGAACGCCTCGTGACGCTTTGGCCCGAACGGATGCTCCGCGCCGAAGTGGTACCGGGCCAGTTGTTCGCCGTGGTAGACAATGACGTTATCGGACATAGGTATAGCGTCGCTCTGATGGGAATTCAATGCGTTGCGCCTGTCTCATTTTTTAGCATGAATCCCGATCAGGGAAAACCGCCTCGTACAGACCCGAACCAGCAATAAAAAACGCGCCGGATGGCGCGTTGAGTGGCAAGGATCGTGGGGGGAGAATCAACAGGCGGTGATGTCCGGGTGCAGGCCCTGATGATGCAACACATCCATGACGCTCATGGGTATGTTGTGCCGTTCCTCGAATTCGACCAGCACGTCATGGTCCTTGCCGGCCTCTACCTCCACGTTATTGACATGAGGCAGCGACATCAGTTGCTCGCGCACCTCATCCAGGCGCTGGGTATCGAGTCTGTCATGAAAATGAATCTGGATTGCACGCATAACCTTCCCCCGACAATGACAATGAATAAACAGGTTATTTAAGGTATAGGCGACCGGAGCCCGGAGCACAAGGCGGCGGGGACGAAAAAACGGCCGCGATCTTGCACAATGTGAGCCACCCCGCATCTGGCGGGCGGTTCAATCGGCTTCCCCGCTCCCTTATAATGGCCTGCTCTTTTGTATGACGGGTAACACGATGCTGGTACAGGAACAGATTACGCTATCCACCCGCGGGCGGGGCACCTATGACATCAGCTCCGACGTGCGCGAGGTGGTCGGGCGGGCCGGCATTGACACCGGCCTGTGCCATGTCTTCGTGCATCACACCAGCGCCTCGCTGATTTTGTGCGAAAACGCCGACCCGGCGGTGCGCCGGGATCTGGAAACCTTTATGGCCAATCTGGTGCCGGATGGTGATCCCATGTTCGAGCATGATGACGAGGGGCCCGACGACATGCCGGCCCACGTGCGCACCATTTTGACCCAGACCGATCTGACCCTGCCGGTCAGCCAGGGCCGTTGCGCGCTGGGCACCTGGCAGGGGATCTATCTGTGGGAGCATCGTACGGCCGCCCATCGGCGCCAGGTGACCGTGACGGTGCAGGGTTAATCCCGAAACCGGCCCCTTAAGCGTTAACAAAACCGGGGCTTTTACAGTTTCATCGCCATCTGGCTACCGCCTGTCCGACCCTGTTACCGCCTGATTGATTTTTCACCAGCGCTTGACTATAGCTATAGAAGGCACGCACCGAATGGAGGACAGGTATGAGCGAAACCCGCATTCCGCGTGACGGGGAAGCCGGTCCGGTCCCCTTTCGTAGCGGTCGCTTTTTCAATATCGGCAGTCAATGGTATTTCGCCTGTCGGGAAGGGATGGATCGTGGCCCGTTCAGCACACGACATATGGCCGAGCTGGCCCTCTCCGAACACGTTGAAAATTGCCGTCACATCAGACGCGCCAACGGCTTTTGAACCGCACGGCGGTACCAGACGGTCAGACGTGTAAGAGATCGGGACAGCGCACACCGGTGCCCCCCAGCCCGCAATAGCCGCCGGGATTTTTCGCCAGATATTGCTGATGGTAATCCTCGGCAAAGTAAAATTCCGGTGCCTCCCGGATTTCGGTAGTGATCGGCCCGTAGCCGGTCCCCTGCAGGCATTGCTGATAATGCACACGACTCTGCTCGGCCAGTTCGCGTTGTTGTGAACTATAGGTATAGATGCCCGAACGATACTGGGTGCCGGTATCGTTGCCCTGACGCATTCCCTGGGTGGGATCGTGACTTTCCCAGAAACTTTGCAGCAACTGCGCATAATGGATCTGCTGCGGATCAAACACCACACGGACCACTTCGTTGTGGCCGGTCATGCCGCTGCACACTTCCCGGTAGGTCGGGTTGGGCGTATAACCCCCGGCATAACCGACCGCCGTTGAATACACGCCGGGCAGTTGCCAGAAACCGCGCTCCGCGCCCCAGAAACAGCCCATCCCGAACATCGCCAGCTGCATGCCCTCGGGATAAGGCGGTAATAACGGATGGCCGTTGACATAGTGCGCCCCGGGGACCGACATGGCCTCCTCGCGTCCCGGCAAGGCTTCGTCGGGTTCGGGCATGGCGGTTTTTTTCATCGCGGCAAACATGCTTTTCTCCTGTTACTGCATCAAGTCTGCTACTGGCGGGCGGACAACGCAAGCCTGTAAACCTCGGGGTTATCGGGCCAAATGGCTTTCGATTAGCCGTTTAGTCGACAGGCTGAAAATAGTATCCTGTAAACCGATTTCAAATGACAGAGTTGACTCTATCGTGGCCAGAATCCGTATCGAACCGTCCGGCCGGGAATTCGAAGCGGCCAGCGGCGAAACCATCCTGGAAGCCGCACTGCGTGCCGGGTTGAATGTTCCCTACAACTGTAACAACGGCAGCTGCGGGCAATGCGCGGCCCGCGTCATCGAGGGAGAAATCGGCAAGCATTTACCGCATGATTTTACCTTCAAACAGCATGAGAAAGATCAGGGACTGTTTTTAATGTGTTCGGCCAACCCCGGCTCGGACATGGTCATTGAAAGCCGCACCATGGGCAATGCCGCCGATGTGCCCCACCAGGAGATCGAGGCAAAGGTGTATAAAATTGATGAGGTTGCCGATAACGTGCGGGTATTGCAGTTACGTACGCCGCGCAGCCAGACCTTGCGTTTTCTGGCCGGCCAGTATGTCACCCTGCATATCGACGGCCTGGCACCGCGCAACAAGTCCGTCGCCAGCTGTCCCTGCAACGGCATGTATCTGCAGTTTCATATTCGTTATACCGGGGAGGATCCGTTTTCCCGCTATGTGTTCGAGGAGCTGACACCCCGTTCATCTATGCGAGTCAGCGGCCCGCACGGGGAATTTACCCTGGATGAAAGTTCGAACCGGCCTCTGATTTTTGTCGCCAACGATACCGGTATCGCGCCCCTCAAAAGCCTGATCGAGCACTGCATCGCCCTGGAAAGCAACCAGCCCATGCATCTTTACTGGCTGCTGAAAAGCCGGGCCGAGCACTACCTGTCCAATTATATTCGCTCATTGCAGGACGCGCTGGATAACTTCCTGTATACACCGATCTTCATGGACGAACTAAATGAGGCGGCAGCCGATCCCGAACAGCTCCTGCGACAACTGGGGCAACGGATCGTCACCGACTATCCCTCTTTGGATGCGTATGATGTGTATATGAACGGCCCCGTGGAGAAGTACCGCAGCCTGACGGATATGTTTATCGAGCACCATCTGCCGCAAAACCGGCTGTTTATCGACTCACTCAAGCGTTACTGACAACCCGCGAAATCAGTTTTTTTGTTATCCGGTAAAACGGCGTCCAGATCAGGCAGACAGTTGTCTGGCCAATTGTTCCAGGCTGTCACCGGCCTGGATCACCTCATCGGCGATGAGTATCACGTTCTCTTCTTCGAGCCCGAGCCGCTCAAGCAGGGATTCGTCGAGTTCCAGCACCGGGGTATCAGCCAGGCCCTGGGATGACAGCAGCGCTTCGACCAGGTTCAGCAAGCCGATCAGGGTTTCATGCTCGCCGTGGTAATCGATATTGTGGTGATGACGCGCCACCGTGGCCAGCACCTGTGGCATGTCCCAGTAACGCATGGCCATCTGGCCAAGTTCGCCGTGACTGACACCCATCAGGTTATATTCAAGACGGTTGAGTGCCACATCAGGATGCCGCTGGACAAGCTGACTCAAAGCCTGATGTTCCTGCGGAAACAGGAAGCCGAGCACAAACAGGCCGATGTCATGCAACAGTCCACATAAATAGGCGGTGCCGGGATCCGGCCGCACTGCCGCCGGCATCTGCCCCGCCAGTTGTTGCATTAACGCGGCGCTGTAGGTGGCATGCTGCCACAGACGCCGGGCACCCAGCACGCCTGCGGCGGGAATGTGTAACACGCGACCGACCGACAACCCCAGAGCCAGATCCAGGGCCGGGCTCACCCCGACGACCCGTAGAACCGCATCTTCAATGGCGGTTACCGGGGAATGATGGGTGAAAAAAGCGGAGTTGGCATAACTGATCAGTTGTGCCGCCAGCACCGGATCCTGTTCGATAACCTCGATCAGTTCCCTGGCGTTAACCTCTTCGTGCTGGCGCAGTGTCAGAATCCGGATTATCGTCTCCGGCAAGGGGGGCAACTCGCGCAGCCGGCGCATGCGCTCCGCCAGTTTCATGCCTGTTCCCTGTTCGGCCAGCAGCTCGTCAAATGGCGCACCGGTCTCCATGGCTGTCCTCTGTTGCCTGATTCGGGTTAAATCCTTCCATTCTTGAAAGTCTTCGGACCGCGGGCGAAATACTTTAGGCCCGGGGTAAACAAACATCTTCGTCGACCGCAATCAGGCCTTATCCGCCTGTTCACGCGACCGGCTCCAGCGCCGCCAGATAAGGCCCGCCGGCCGATCTTCCCCGGTCAACACATATTCCAGTACATTGAGGTTGGCCACCAGCCACTCCACCGAGGCCTGGGTCCCGTAACGACCGCATAACAGGAGCCGGTCACCGGCCTGCAGCGGCTCCTGGGGCGAGGGTAACAGGATCTCCTGCTCGGCTTCGTCACCGTCACGCTGAATCAACAAAACAATCAGAGGCATCTGCGTGCTGTGGTCATGGGGATCGGTCGTCAGATTCTGAATATCAAGGGATTCGCCGGCTTCCAGCATGCTGTGAACCGCCGGCGCGATCTCTTCATTCAGAGTCAGCATCCAGACATGCGGCGCCTCATCGCCGGTGATACCGCCGATCCGACTGATCAGTTCATTGGCCCAGTCATCATCATGGCGGCGGGCCAGGCGCAGAAAATCCGCCAGCAAGGGTGTCGTAATAACGGCAAAGATCTTGTGCGCGATGATGCTGCCGCGTTGCATGATCAGGTCGCTTTGCACAGCGTTAAAGATCATATCATTGGCGCGGCTGTTTTGGCGAAGCACCGTGAACAAATCGGGGTTCAGGCCCCTGGCCGTCATCACAATCGACAGGTTATTGGCATCGTCATCGGTCCCCGCCACCAGTCCCACCGCGTGTTGTATATCGGCCTCGTGCAGGGTATCGGCCTCGGTTCCCCGCCCGACCACCACCCCATCGCTGGGGGTCCCGGTCTTGTCCGGCATCGCCTCGATCACCGTAGTGGCGACCCCCTCGGACTTGAGTCGCTCATGCACGGCCTTACCAAAACGGCCGTAACCGCACAGAATCCAGCGCCCTTTTGGCGGGAAGACCGGCTCGCGCAGGGATTCGTGCGGCACACTGGTCATCCATTCATACAACAGATACATGCCGGGTGAATGCAGGGCCAGGGCCAGCCGACCCGCAAAGGTATCGAACGGGTTGATAATATGATCGGTACCGAACGAGGCGATGTTTCTCTCGACATCGTGGGTTTCCGCCCGGGCAATGGTGCGTAATCCGGGATTTAGCAGTTTACTGGTGATGGCAATCTTGAGATTCACCGCGTCCTCATTGGTCAGGGCCACCACCCCGGCGCAGTTGTAATGCTGCAGTCCGGCCTTGACCAGGTTATCGGGAATCGATGCATCGGAACACAAACCGGGGACGAAGGTTCGATAGCCGACCAGCTCCAGCTGGTTAACCCGGTTTTGATCGATCTCCACCACCACGGCACGAATCCCCGCCTCGCTCAGAGCATGGACCAGAAAGTTACCGGTATCACCGTAACCGCAGATCAGATAAAACGGTTCGCTGATCCGCCGCACATTGCGACGAAACGCGCTTTCTGTCAGCAAACCACGAAAGGCCGGGTCCTGAAGAATGGTCAGCAGATAACCGATGGCATACAACCAGCTAATGACCGTGGCATAGATACTGAAGGTCGCCCACATGCGTTGCGCACCGGTGAATTCATAGGGAATCTCACCGAAACCGATGGTGGTTCCCATATAACTGACAAAATAAAACGCATGAAAAAAATCCATGCGCCAGGGATTACCTTCATCATCCACGCCCGGGATTAACACAAACCCGAGGATCGATATCGCATAAACACTGATCAGCACGATCAACGGGACATGCAGACGCCGCAGGAAAACGAACAGGATATTATTCATCAGGCCGGACCGTCCGTCAGCGGCGCATCATTGCCGTTTCAATCACAAACAGGACGACCGAAGTAATATTGGCCAGCAGCGCGCCGCCGGAGAGCGAAACGATAGCCGCCATCACATGCGGGGTCATACCGGTGTGCGTGACATGTTCGACCACTCCCCAGATCACCACGGCAATGATCAATTGCACATCGGCGACCAGACTGGTGGCCAGCAAAACCGCGCCAATATGGGTCCGATCGCCGAATTTCAAGACAGTGGCAATCAGGCTGATCACCAGTGCCGCATATAACTCGTAGACATTATGGTGGACAGGGTTGTCGATATCGCCGATGAAAAAGCCGAAGTTAATCGTCAGGGCAAGCACAATGAAAAATGCGAAGATTACCTTTTCGAGGTTCATTACAGGACTCCTGTTCTTATTGGCGGACCGGTTGTCTCCCCGGTTATCCAGATTCTAGCATTATGTAAGCATGGGCCAAGTTTTGGACCTGTTCCTGCCTCTGTTCGGCGCCCGGGCGGGTACCTCGCCCCCCGGATCAATTCAAGCTCAATTCAGGCTCAATTCAGATCAATTCGTCCTGAATAACCGGCTGACTCCGTCAATTGCCACATCCGCCAATGCTGACCTGTAGCAGGGGTATTATGGCCGTCTTCACTTGATCATCACAACGCCAACTGCGACTATTTGCCCGGCCTAATTGTGATCCGGTTTGCCCCCGGATCACCATCCATCTCGCTGAACAGGGAGTCACAACCATGCAAGCTGTCATTATGACCGGGGCGGGCGATCCGTCCGTATTACAGGTAGTGGAACAGGACGAACC
This sequence comes from uncultured Thiohalophilus sp., assembly GCA_964405505.1. Lineage (GTDB taxonomy): Bacteria > Pseudomonadota > Gammaproteobacteria > UBA6429 > Thiohalophilaceae > Thiohalophilus. Next base: position 1,978 of record CAYOOC010000058.1, on the reverse strand, counting down.
ACAACTGCAACAGCCCACCGATATCAAGGTGCAACTGCATGGGGCAGGCGTCAATCCCATCGACACCAAGCTGCGCCAGCGCGGTGTGTTTTTCGAGGAGGCCTTGCCGGCCATTCTTGGCTGTGACGGGGCCGGGGTGGTGGTTGAGACCGGCGACCAGGTACAGCGCCATCAGGTCGGGGACCGGGTCTGGTTCTGTCACGGCGGCCTGGGCCGGGAGCCGGGTAACTACGCCGAATATACCATCGTCCCCGAATCCGTCGCCCGGCCATTACCGGATGAGATTGATTTTACGACCGCGGCGGCCGGGCCGCTGGTTCTGATCACGGCCTGGGAAGCGCTGTATGATCGCGCCCGTTTGCAAAACGGGCAGAGTATCCTGGTGCATGCCGGCGCCGGCGGCGTGGGCCATGTGGCCATTCAGCTGGCCAAACTGGTGGGCGCCCGGGTCATCACCACCGTCAGCGACGAGAACAAGGCTGCCTTTGTGCGGGAACTGGGTGCCGACGAGGTCATTAACTACCGACAAACGGATCCGGTCGAGGCCGTCATGGACCTGACCGAAGGCCACGGCGTGGATGTCGCCTTCGACACGGTCGGTCCTGCCGTCTTCAACCAGAGCCTGTCGGCGGTCACCCATTATGGTCAGCTGGTGACCCTGCTGGATCCGGGCAAGGAGGTGAACTGGGGCATTGCCCGCCAGCGTAACCTCGGAATCAGCTTTGAATTAATGCTTACCCCGATGCTGGAGAACCTCCCGCAGGCACGCGCTCATCAGGGTGATATTCTGGATCGTTGTGCCGGTTATCTGCATAGCGGGCAATTAAAGCTGCATGTCAGCCAGCCCCTGCCACTGAGCGAGGCGATGCAGGCGCATCAGCTTATTGAAGCAGGTCATACCCGCGGCAAGATTGTCCTGCAGCCCGGTGCCTGATCGATCACGCTCAGGCCGCCGGCAAGGGGTCCACATCCGCCACCGGATAGGCGCGGCGAACAAACTCGCGGGAAGGAACACCCACGATCTGACTGTTGAGATGCATGACGCATTCACGCGCCACCGCCCGCGTCTCGGCCAGCGTCCCGCGGCGGTAACTGACAATGTTGCTGGTCGCACTGGCAATCACATAACAATACCAGTTGTCGCCACTTTGGCCTTGCGGTGGCGCGCTTTTTTCGATCGAAACCAGTTTATACCGGGTCATAGCCTTCTCCTTGCCGATGTTTTTCAATCACGGGCAAAATGTAATCCGGCAATGTGTCCGGCCTGTGACATTTCGATGTGAACTTCATGACCGAAAACAAGACAATCGAGCAACATCAACACCGCCTGCGCCGCTGTCGGCGCTGCCCGGCCATGCACGGCCCGCCAGTCACCGGCCAGCCGGTCGTCTCGCCGGTGATGTTAATCGGCCAGGCGCCCGGCAACCGCGAGATCGAATTACATCGTCCCTTTGCCTGGACTGCCGGCAAGACACTGTTTGGCTGGTTTGCGCGCATTGGACTGGAAGAAGAACACTTTCGGCAACGGGTTTACATGGCCGCGGTCTGTCGTTGTTTCCCCGGCAAACTGGACAAGGGCGGCGACCGGGTGCCGGACAAAGACGAAATCGCTAACTGCCGCAGCTGGTGGCAACAGGAAGTCGACCTGCTGCAACCGCAGCTGTTGATCCCGGTCGGCAAACTGGCGATCAGTCAGTTCATGCCGGTCAATAAACTCAATGAGGTGATCGGTCAGCGTCACCGGATTGAGGTGGAAGGCAAAACACGGGACCTCATTCCCCTGCCCCATCCCTCGGGCGCTTCTACCTGGCACCGCACCGAACCCGGTATCAGCCTGCTCAATAAAGCCCTGCAGGCGATCCAGCGCCATCCTGCCTGGAAGAAGATCAGTGCTGAGTGCTGAGTTCTGAGTTCTGAGTTCTGAGTTGGCAGTTGGCAGTTGGCAGTTGGCAGTTGGCAGTTGGCAGTTGGCAGTTGG
>CAYOOC010000057.1:19558-21822 GCA_964405505.1 uncultured Thiohalophilus sp. | reverse complement strand
CTGACATTCTGAGGTATCGGTGGAGATGTCACGCAGGCTAACGCCAGCGTGACCTGCCGAATCAGGCAGCGTATAAAGTGTGGATGAAATTGGCACCGATAGAATGCAGTGACAGGAATATTCTGTTGTGGGAGGGGCTTGCAGCCGCGACTTGTCGAACCTGGCAGGCGGGTCGCCGATGAAATCGCCTCCCACAAAAAAATAGTTGGCAGTCGGTAGGGCCGATATAGCGAAGCGCTATCGGGCACTTATCTAAGGTGTAGGTCAGGTTGCGCGTAGCGCTACCTGACATTCTCCTGGAGATCGATCAGGCCGACTTGCGGAAGGAATAGTACTTGTGTCCCAGGTAGCTGGTAACAGCGGGGATGGCCAGGCCGACGAGATGGGCGACTTCGGGGGCATAGAAGGTGTAGCCCACGGCGGGGAACAGGTATTCGGCCAGGCCGACGCTGATGAGCCAGACCTGGACCACCGCCAGCAGGTTAACCAGGGTGAAATCGCGCAGCTCGTGCCAGTGATGGCGGCCGCTTTTTTCGAACACGTAGATCTTCGAGAGGATAAACGCGGTCAGCATGCCTACCAGATAGGCGAGGATCACCGCCAGTCGATAACCGACCCACTCGTTGATAATAATTCGCGAGACAAAGTTCACCAGCGCGGCGAAACCGCCAACGACCAGAAACTGCATGAACTCGGTACGCAGAGTCTTGCTCATAGCCGGTTTCTCATCTTTGATTTCATGATTGGGCCATCTGCGCCAGTTGTTTGCCCAGCTGCACACTTTCGGCAATGGAGCGATCTTCCGGGTAATAATAAGAGGTGTCGGCAATCAGCAGGTTCTCGACCTTGCCGCGAATCGGCGGCAACAGGCTGGCAAAGCCCGGCTGGCAAATGGGTTGCGCATAGGCGTAGCGCGAGGCATTGACCGATATAATATCCTCGTCGCCCAGTTCGGGGTTGAGCTTTTTCAGATAGCCGGTGGCCTCGTTAATGATCGCCTCATCACTCCAGCTGAATTTCGGGTGTGATTGCGGCATGTAATAAGGAACATAGACCACGTTGTCCGGCAGGGGGCGCAGGTTGCTCATCTCGATAATGCCGGGAATATCAAAGTCGGGATCGCTGATGTTGAGCCAGAAATTGTCAGTGACCGGCTTTTTCAGTTTATAGATCAGACAAACCACGCCGATGTTCTGCACCTGCCGATAGCGTTCCAGCTGCTCCTCGGGAAGATCAGGGATCAGGCGTGGAATGTATTGCAGGGGGATGGTACTGATGACCTGGTCGTATTCCCTGAAACCGTCCTTGAGCTCGATACCGCTCACCCGATCGTTTTCGATGCGGACATTCTGGACGGGGGTCGACAGATGGATATTGCCACCCTGTTGCCTGATGCGTTTGGCGAGTTCGTTGAGCAGGGTTTGTGAACCGCCGTCGATATAGCCGAGGGATTCCTGAAAGATACTGCGCCGCGACTGACCGACCCGGCGAATCCGGGCCCAGATCCAGGCGGCCGACAGGTTGTCGGTAAAGTCGTGGAACTTGAGCCGGAACAGCCGATCCCAGAGGACGTCATAGGCTTTTTTGCCGCTGCCTTTCTTCAGCCAGGTGACGGCATCAAGATCATCCAGATCGCGCCAGTTCTCTTTGTTACGTTTGGAGGCGAAGAACATGTGCGCGCCGTAGCGCAGGCGCGAAATGAGGTTGAGATTGGGAAAGGTCAACAGCGAGATCGGATCGCCCCAGCGATGCAGATGGCCGTGATAATAGTAGCCCATCCTGGTGTCCATCCAGTGCAGCTTATCGGCCATGCCCAGCTCATCGAGCAGCACGAACAGCGGCTCGTCGGGCTGGCAGACAAAATGGTAATAGCGCTCGATGCTCAGCCCGTCAAAATCGAAATGGGCCGACATGCCTCCGAGGCGATCATCAAACTCATAGAGGTCAACCTGGTGATCCTGTTTGGTCAGTTCGTAGGCGACCGCCAGGCCCATGGGGCCGGCACCGATGACGGCGATTTTATTCATTACTCAATCCTGTTAATAAAGTTTGCAGACATCAGCTGGCAGTTTGCAGCCGAAATCATAAGTCGTAAGTCACAAATCACTCATTGAGTTGTTGGCGGCGATTCGTTTTGTTCCTGAATTTCTGCCAACTTTTTTACTCCCGATCTATTTCTGTAGGAGGCGATTTCATCGGCGACCAGCTTGCCAGGTTCGACAAGTCGCGGCTGCAAGCCCCTCCTACCACAGAATGTTCCTGTC
>CAYOOC010000057.1:0-19458 GCA_964405505.1 uncultured Thiohalophilus sp. | reverse complement strand
AGAATGTTCCTGTCGCCGCGATCCATCAATTGTCATTTAGAAATCAAGTATATAATTACTGTACGTTGGATCGGTATAGGTCTCCCGGATCGCCTCTTCGAACGGCGTCGCCGGCACTTCGAAAATCTCCCACCACGGTATCAGTTCGAATTCGTCATGCGCGACCAGGGCTTCCAGTTGTTGCGTGGTAAAGGGCGGGTCGCGATCGAACAGGGCGTAGAACCAGAGCAGGAACCAGAACAGCCGGAACGGGATATGGACGATCCAGGTACGCAGGCTTTGCACCCGTTTGATGGTACGGATGATATCCACATAATCGACTTTCTCGCGCCCGGTGATGTTAAAGGTTTCATTATGCCGGCGCTGCTGCATGGCACTGATGATGATGTTGCAAAAATCCTTTACATACAATGGCTGGCGCATGAAGCGGCCGTGCGAGGGGATGGGAAAGATCGGGGATTTTTGCATAAAGCGCGACAGCCAGCCCAGGTGCTTGCGGTCGAACCAGCCAAACATCAGCGTCGGGCGCAGGATGACATGCTCGATACCACAGTTTTCTACCAGTTCTTCCTGGGTCTTCTTGCTGTTGGTATAAAAGTCATTGGCCACCGATTCGACCACCGAGGAGCTGATATGCACGATGTACGGCACAGCATATTGTTTGCTGGCATCGATCACATGTTGTGTGGAGTGGATATTGTTGCGAATGAACGGCTCTTCGGTGAGCGCGCCGATCTGGGCCTGCAGCATGATCACCACGTCGGCGCCGTCAAAGTGTTGTTGCCAGGGACCGCTTTCGGCCAGGTCGGCTTCGATCACGGTAATATCCGGGTGCAGCTCGGCCAGCATGCGGGTGTTATGCGGGTGCTTGTCGATGCCGACCAGATTGGTATAGCCGGCCTGTTTCAAAAACACGATCAGGTTCTGGCCCACCAGGCCGGCCGCGCCGGGGATGACGATTTTGCTCTGCTTGTCCACTACAGTGACAGCCTCTTGAAGATAAATTCCGGGATTAGTTTGATGATCAACATAATATAGCGCCAGAAAAACGGCAGATAGACAACGTTCTTACGACTGTCCACGGCCCGTACGATACCGGCGGCAATGACCTGAGGCTTGACCCACAACAGCCCTTTTTTGAATTCCCGGGTCATGGGCGTATCGACAAAGCCCGGCTTGATGGTCAACACCTGCACGCCGGCTTTGTGCAAGCGATTGCGCAGCCCCTGCAGGAAGATCGTCAGAGCGCCCTTGGCAGTACCATAGATATAATTGCTTTGCCGGCCGCGATCCCCTGCGACCGAGGAAATCACAGCGATGGTGCCGGATTGTTGTGCCTCGAAACGGTTGGCAATCAAGGTCAGGAACGACAGAACACTCAGGCAGTTGGTTTGCAGCTCCTCAAGCGCGACGTTGAAATCCTGTTCCCCGGCCGCCTGCTGGCCAAGTGTGCCGTAGGCGATCAGTACCATGTCCAGGCCACCGAGTTGTTTCTCGGTGTTGAACAACAGGTTTTCATGTTCTGCGGTGTCATTGAGATCGAGCGCCTGCCATTTGACCTGTTCGGCGCCACGAATATTCAGATCGTCGGCCAGTCGCCGGAGTTTACCCTCGTCGCGTGCTGCCAGCATCAGCTGTGCGCCCCGGTCGGCATACAGTCGGGCGGTCTGTTCGGCGATGGCCGAGGTGGCCCCGAGGATCAGGATCCTTTTCATAGGGATACTCCCTGTTGTGTGACCCGGCGCCAGAAGCGGGAGGAGAAGGCCGGATCGATGTGGTGTTGAAAGGTTTGCCAGCGGGGGTAGTAATGCTGAAAGGCGTCGGCGGACATGCGCGCGTCCTTGGCAGGATAAACGGCCCCCTCGTTGGCGACTGTGATCCCGTCCAGCCGATCGAGCAAATCCAGCGTTTTACGTCCCCGATTGGCAAAATCGAGCGCCAGCGTTACACCGGGCCGGGGAAAGGAAAGCAAGCCGGGCGAGCTAACATCGCCGAACTGTTTCAGGACGCTGAGAAAGGAACCCTGGCCGCTGTCGGCGATCACCTGCAGCAATTGCGGCAGGGCCTCGCGGGCCCTGTCCCGCGGAATGACGCACTGATACTGGAAAAAACCGCGCTTGCCATACAGACGGTTCCAGTGGCCGACCTTGTCCAGGGGATAGAAGAAAGGATCGAAATGGACCAGCGCCTCACTTTTCAAAGGCTTGCCGTAATACCAACGGTTGAACAGTTTTACCGTAGCGCGATTGAGTAAAAAGCCCGGCGGGGTGAGTGGCAGTGTGATACGGGTTTTGCGGTAATCCTCGGGTTCGGGTTGTTCAAGACGCCCGTCGGCGTGATTGCCACGATAGAAAATACCCCGCCCGAGTCTGTTGCCCCGGGCCAGGCAGTCGATCCAGGCGACAGTATATTCCCAGTGCCGGTCCGATTCTTCGCTCAGGGTGAAAAACTCTTCCAGGCTGGCAAACCGCAGCGCCTGTTGTTCGATGACGGTGCTTTTGATCTTTTTCAGCCTGATCTCGGCCCAGACGATCAGGCCGGTCAGTCCCAGGCCACCAACCGTGGCGGCAAACAGGTCGCTGTTTTTAGTCGTACTGCATTCATGCAAATGTCCGTCCGAGCGGCACAGGCCGAGCCGACTGACATGACAACCAAAGGTGCCGGCACGGTGATGATTTTTGCCATGCACGTCATTGGCGATGGCGCCGCCGAGGGAGACAAACTTGGTGCCGGGGGTAACCGGCAAAAACCAGCCCCGGGGCACAATCAGATTGAGAATATCGGCCAGGGTCACCCCGGTTTCACAACGCAACACGCCGTTTTGTGTGTCGAACTCGATAAAGCGATCGAGTCCGTCGGTTGTCAGCAAAACGCCGTCGGGATTGAGGGCAACATCGCCGTAACTGCGTCCCTGGCCGTGAGCCAGCACGGACGAGGCCTCGATCGTTGGCGGCCAGGGATCGGTTTCCCAGCGCAGGGGATAAAGCGGTTGTTCCACGTCGGGGTAGCGGCCCCAGGAATATTCTTGCGACATAAGACTAGAGCGCCAGTAACAGACAGACGGCGACCAGCAGGGCCACGATATAGCTGGTGCGATCATGAATGGCAAACAATACCGGATCCTCGTGTAACACACCCCGGTGGGCCAGCAACCAGATGCGGCTGATCCAGTAGAGTACGGCGATGGCCACCGGCCAGAGCCAGAGCGGCTGATTATACAGACTGTCAGCCTGCAGATCGTGGATATACAGCACCATAATCAGTACCGACAGATAACCGCTGCTGACACCGAACAGAGTGACGACGGGCAGATCCTCGGTATGGTAGCCGCGCGCGGTCTGCTTGCCTTCGGGTTTCTGTTTGAGGTTGTACAGCTCGGAGAAGCGTTTGCTCAATGCCAGGCTGAAAAAGATAAACATGGAAAAGGCCAGCAACCAGTAGGAGAGCGGTACCTCGATGGCCTGGGCGCCGGCAATAATCCGCAGGGTATACAGGCTGGTCAGGGTCAGCACATCGAGCAATGCCACCGGTTTGAGAAACAGCGAATAGGCGATGGTTAGCAACAGGTAGATCACCAGTACCAGCATGAAACTGCTGTTAACCGTTGCGGCGATGGCGAAGGCCGCCACCAGCAACACCGGAATCATGGCGATACCCCAGGAGAGAGGTAAAAGTCCGGCCGCAAAGGGCCGGTGACGTTTTTCGTGATGCAGCCGGTCGGCCTCCAGATCGATCAGGTCATTGACCAGGTAGATGGCCGAGGCGGCACAGCCGAAGGCGACAAATGCCAGCAGGGTATGCATCACCAGGTCCGTGGCTTCCCAGCTGTGGGAGAGCACCAGCGGCACGAAGATCAGCCCGTTCTTGCTCCACTGGTGTAAACGCATGGCCCGCAGCAGGGTTTTGAGCGTGTCGGCGGCACCCGGCCGGGGAAAGGTGCGTTCCAGCTCGGTCGTCGTCGCCGCCCGACGGGTCAGCCCCGGGCCGGCGTTGACCGCGATGGCGCCCGCCGCACGGCGCCAGACTTTCATGTCGACCGTCGCATTGGCCGCATAGACAAACCCCTTTTCGCCGAACTGTTCGACCAGTCGGGCGGCTTTACCCGCGCCGGAGAGGTTATGTGTCGCATCGCTGGCCAGCACGCCGTCGAACAGGCCGATATAGTCGGCCACCGCCCGGGCACTCTGCTGGTGGGAGGCAGTCACCAGCCACAGGGGGCGGCCGCGCTGTTTTTCCGCCTGCAGAAATTCCAGCAGGGGCTGGTTATAGGGCAGGGTTGTCGGATCGAGGCGGACATGTTCGCTGAGCCGCTGCTTGAACGCCGCTTTACCGCCCAGTAGCCAGAAGGGCAGCAGCAGTGCCAGCCAGGGCCGCTCGGTCAGCAGCCGCAGGCACGCTTCCCACAGGGTGTCGCTGTGCACCAGCGTGCCGTCCATATCGACCGCCAGGGGTAACTGGGAGGTGTCGCTCAAGGGCTCGTCCGGGTTGGAATTTGGGTGTCGTTCTCGTTATGAACCTATTTTAACTGATTGATTTTGGCTGGCAAATAAAACTCCACCGAGTGTGAAGCATACCCGGCAAAGAAGAACGTGGGGCGATTCTGGCTCAAGCTGTCGCCGCCCGTGTCGCTAAGCCAACTGTAACAGGCGTTGTTTTAGACGCCGTCCGGCGAGGTGAGGCATGGTGTTACTCCAATCGGAACGGGGAATTCTCTGCCAGTGGCGGCGTTGTTTGCTGGCGGGGGTGTGTCTTGGCCTGTCGGCCTGGCAGTCGGTCCAGGCGTATTCGTTCCCGGCCCCAGATGAGGCTGGCGCCGGGACACTGTCCGTTCCGGGCCTGAATGCCGCGCAGGGTCGGCAAGCCTTCGAGGCCGGAACGGCGGCGTTTGAGCAGGAAGAGTATGTCCTGGCCCGGCGCCACTGGGCGCCGGCGGCCCGGCGGGGACATGCCCGTGCCCAGTTTTATATGGGGTTGTTGCATGATGCCCGTGCCGGGGTGCAGCCCGATGCCCGGCGCGCCGCGATCTGGTACCAACTTGCCGCCCGCCAGGGCCTGCCCGCGGCCCAGCATAAACTCGCACTGGCGTATGCGCGGGGTGAGGGGGTCCCCCGCGATATCTCGCGGGCCTTGCGCTGGTGGTTGCGCGCCGCCCGGGCGGGCAATACCGATTCCCAGTACAACCTGGGGGTCATCTACACCCTGGGGCGGGACGGGGTCGCTCGCGATCCACGCAAGGCGGCGCACTGGTGGCGCCAGGCCGCCATCGGCGGAGATCCCATGGCCCAGTACAACCTGGGAACGTTTTATGCCAACGGCGATGCGGGCCAGACGGATCTCTGTCAGGCGTTACACTGGTGGCGCGAATCGCAGCGCAATGGTCTGCCACAGGCGGATAATGCACTCGCGGCCCTGCGGCACCGACTTGATGCACAACGTTGCCAGGTCACTGGACGGTGAGCAGCCCCAGTATCTGCCACATCTGCATCCCATCACGATAATAATTGATTTTCTCCGGCGGATAACCGTGGTCCAGCAGGCCCCGGATGGCGCGCGGCGATTGCCCGCACCAGGGGCCGTTGCACCACAGGATTAACTCCTTGGCGTTGCTGAAATCCCAGGTTTCATTGACTTCACCAGCGGCGAGCAGCTTTTCCACCAGGCCGGGTTTGCTCTGGCGTTCTGTGACCCCAAGCCGTTTAAACGTACTCATCAGTTCCGGATCGAGATCCGATTTTTCGAAAACGGTAAAGGGGATGTTGATGGAGCCGGGGATGGTTCCCTTCTGGTGCCACGAGGGAAGCCGGGCATCGATCAGCAGGCCGCTGCCATCGCGTAACTGGTTTTCCATAAACTCGAAAATCTCCGCTTCGCCGATCGTGGTCACCCCCGGCGCCACCTGCATGGGTTGAATGCAAAACGGCGGGCACTGACGCGAGGTTTTCGCGAAACTGCCGGTCAGTGCGTGCGCCTGATCCTGGATCCGCTGGACGCGAATATTCTGACCATTGTGTTGCACGTCAACATAATCCCGGTTCGGGGTTAACCCGACATCCAGAGCGAGGGCCGATTGGGTGAGTAAAAAACCGGCAATGATAAAACCCAGTGATTTCATGTTCAATTCCCCTTTTATCAGCTATTTGGACAAGGAAATAATCTGGTTACGAACGACCACAATGGTGGGTGTTTTCAGGTAGGTCTTGTAAACCAGCGACTTTGAGGTGGGATTCAGCTTTTTATAGAAAATATAACTGGCGTAATAATTTCGTTTAAGCAGGGCTTCGAATTCATCCCGTTCGAGTCCTGCCTGCAGAATGTCGAGCGACTGGCTGTCGATATCCCAGGTTGACTCCGGCGGTTCATCCGCCCCATCGCCCTCCAGTTCCCGGGTGGCGATCTGGCCACTGTCGTCGACCCGCGTACCGCCCGCCTCGCTGGTCAGCCCCTGCAGATAATTATCCTGTCCGGAAAACGGCCTGGTGGGGTTGGTTGCCGGATCTTCGCGCGGGCTGGCGGTCCGAGCGTCGGTCGCCTGTTCATCGACTTGCGTGCCTGCCGCCTCGCTTTTGAGTTGATTGAGATAGCTGGAATCGGCCCCGAGCAGGGGGGCGGACAGGCTGCTCAGCCCCAGTAACAGACCGGCACGGGCAAGGTAGCCGGTCATCTCCCATGCATACGTCATGATTTGCCTCCTTCCCGCCGGTTTCAGGGAAAGCCCTTATTAACCATGCGGACTATGATGGCTAAAATATCGACACTGCGGGAAAAACCTTTAGAATTAAAGGTTGTAAACGATGGGGAGTTCCCAGGTGATTGATCTGGATCAATTATTTCTTGATCGGAGCAATACTGGCGTCGTCCGGGGGCGCATGATTGGCCAGCATTTCGCCCAGAATCAGCTCCATGGCTTCCAGGGTGCGAGTCATGACCAGCGGCCCGTGCATATGATAGAGACGAATGCGGCAGGCAATCGGTTCGTGCAGGCTGTTGCGGTGGGCGGCTTGAAAGTCGGTCCAGGCGACCACCGGCACATCGTTCAGGACCCGGTCGACAATAATCCAGGCGTCCTTTTGCAGGATTAGATCCAGGTGTCTCAGGCGGGGAATGGCAAAGCGCAGATCCTCGCCCAGGCGTTTGAGCGCGACCTGCACATCATTGTAGTAACGGGCGGGCAGTTCACCGTCGCGGTATTCGAAAACCGGCACGTCATCCAGTCGACGATACATGGTGTCTCCTGTACTGTCAGGCTTACACCCGGATCCGGAACTCAGTGTTCGTCTTCCAGATCCCTGTGCGGATCCCAGCCTGCCTCGCGGGCGCGCTGGATGGCTTGGTCCTGAATACGCATGAACTTTTCCCGCAAGTCATCCGGCAGGTTGGAAACCTGAAAACCGTATTTTTCCCATTCGCTGTTTACCTTGCCCCACAGATCATCGATGCCCTGCGGCAGCCAGCCTTCACAGGTTTCCGCTTCGGGGATCAGGCCGAATACCCAGGCATCGCGAATGATCTTGCCGGTATCGGTCATGCCGCCATTGATATCGTTATAAATGCCGACGTATTTTTTGGGTTGTGCTGAATTGCGGTTACTCATCAGTATTCCATTCCGTCTTGTGTTGCATGAAATTCAGATCACATGGTGATCAGTATAGAATAAGGTCGGGAGCCAGGCGATAACGAAATCGGTGCATGATCCGCGCACTGCGGATCTTCCTCGTCCCTGGTTACTCGTTTCGCGTTACTTCTGCGCGGGCGAGTTGTTGTTGGATGTCCTGCGCGGTCTGCAGTGCTTCATCCAGGGTGGGCGCCAGCACGTTGTAATGGCCCATCTTGCGGCCGATGCGCGCTTCACGCTTGCCGTACAGGTGCAGTTTGGCGTTGGGCCGGGCAAACAGCGGGCGCCAGTTTGGCGGAGCCTGGCTTTGCCACAGATCCCCGAGCAGGTTGATCATCACCACCGGGCTGAGCAGACGGGGATCGCCCAGCGGCAGACCACAGACCGCGCGCACCTGCTGTTCGAACTGGGAAGTGAGTGTCGCATCCAGGGTATAGTGGCCGCTGTTGTGCGGGCGCGGCGCGATTTCGTTGACCAGCAGCTCGCCATGGGAGACAAAGAACTCGACGGCCAGCACGCCAACATAATCCAGCGCCCCGGCGATGGCGGTGGCCGACTGCAGCACCTGTTGTTCAAGTTCCGTGTCGATCCGTGCCGGTACCAGGCTGACATCCAGAATGCCGTGGCGGTGCACGTTCTCGGCCACCGGATAGCAACGGGTTTCGCCATCGATGCCGCGTGCCACCACCACCGAGATTTCCAGATCAAGATCGACCCGCTGTTCCAGCACGCAGGGGTTGTTGCCCAGCTCCTGCCAGGCGTCGACCAGCTCCTCGCCCGAGGCAACCGGATATTGCCCCTTGCCGTCGTAGCCGAAGCGGGCAATTTTCAAAATGGCCGGGGTGGGGACGGCGCGGGCTGCCGTGTCGAGATCGGCGGGCTCCCGGATCACCGCAAAGGGTGCGGTGGCAAAGCCGTTATCGTGCAAAAAAGTTTTTTCGCTGATCCGATCCTGGGTCAGGGTCACGGCGCGGGCGCCGGGGCGGACATCGCAATGCTCGGCCAGATATTCCAGGCTTTCGGCGGGGACGTTTTCGAATTCGGTAGTGATGGCGTCACAGGTTTCGCTCAGGTACTGGAGCGCGGTGGTATCGAGATAATCGGCACAGACATGGTCACTGGCCAGCATGCCGGCCGGGCTGTCGGGATCGGGGTCCAGCACGACCACCTCGTAGCCCATGTTGCGCGCGGCGATGGTGAACATGCGGCCGAGCTGGCCGCCGCCGAGCATACCGAGAGTCGCACCGGGTAACAGCATCTTTAGACCTTCGGCAGTTTCATCGCGCGTACCTTGGTGCGCTGCTTCTTGCGGAAAGTTTCCAGCTTGCGGGCGTACTTGTCCTCCTGGCGGGCCAGCAGGGAGACCGCAAACAGCCCGGCATTGGTCGCGCCTGCCTCGCCAATGGCGAAGGTGGCCACCGGAATCCCTTTGGGCATCTGGACGATGGATAGCAGCGAGTCGAGTCCCTTCAAGGCCCGCGAGGTGACCGGCACGCCCAGCACCGGCACGATGGTCTTGGCCGCCAGCATGCCCGGCAGGTGGGCCGCGCCCCCGGCGCCGGCGATGATGCACTGCAGCCCTCGTTCGGCGGCCTGTTCGGCATACTCATATAACAGGTCCGGCGTGCGGTGCGCCGAGACCACTTTGGCCTCGTGCGGGATGCCGAACTCCTTGAGGACTTCGACGGCCTGGCTCATGACTTTCCAGTCACTGTTGCTGCCCATAACGACGCCGACGACGGGTTTTTTCATGCTTCTCACCAGTGGTTCAAAATTGCGCTGTGTATTGTAACCCGAGATTGACCCGAATTACCCGGTTAGCCCGGCGATCGGGCTGCCGTGGCAAAATGCCAGGTAGTGCTCCCGCGCAACCTGACCTGCCTGGGATTGTTGCCGTGGGTCACGCTGGCCGGTGGCCTGCATAACGTCTATTTGGTCAGGCTGGCGAACAGCATCGGCAGTTTCTCCGGCAGGCGGTCCACGTGATCGACGATGGTGTAGTTATTGGACCCGAAAATCCGCTTCACGTAGTTGTCGGCGTTGGGATCCAGGGTTAGGCAGTAGGTCATGATGCCCTGGGTATACAGCTCCTCGACCGCTTTTTTGGTGTCGTGGCGCAGGTGCTGCGGATCGCGTTCGTCGATATCCGCCGGCTCGCCGTCGGTCACCAGCAGCAGCAGTTTCTTGCGCTGTTGCTGGCGCAACAGATGCTGGCCCGCGTGACGCATGGCTGCACCCATGCGGGTCGAAAGTCCGCCCTGCATGCCGGCCAGGCGCGATTTGACCTCGTCATTGAAGTGCTGGTTAAAGTCCTTGAAACGAAAGTACTGCACGTCGTGCCGCCCGTCAGAGGCAAAGCCGTGGATGGCAAAGGGATCGCCGATGCCATTGATGGCGGTCGCCACCAGCGCACAGGCTTCCCGGGTCAGTTGCAGCACGGTCTTGTCCGAGCCTTCCATGGCTTCGTTGGTGGACTCGGAGAGATCCAGTAACACGTTGACGGCCAGATCGCGGGTTTGGATAACGTTACGCATGGTAATGCGCGGGCTGGGCTGCTCACCCATGCGAATGGCAATCATGGCATCGATGGCGGCATTAATGTCGATCTCATCGCCATCTTCCAGATTGCGCACGCGCTGCACGCCCTCGGGTTGCAACATATCGATGATCTGCTTGATGCGAAATGCAATCGGCTTGTATTCGAGCAGGATGTCCTCGATCTCTTCGGGGTCGCCTTTTTTGGGGCGGTGTTCGTAGAGCGTGACCCAGTCGGGACGGTTCAGCTGAACCTGGTAATCCCATTCCTGGTAGTGGAAAGGATCGGAGATCGGTTCCTTGCCTTCCAGTTCGTTGATGGTGCAGCCTTCCTGATCCAGCCAGAAGGGCGTTTCCAGGCGCCATATCTCCTGCGCGTCGTCGCCGGCCAGCTCGCAATCGAGTTCGTTGACCATGTCCATGACACTGACGGTCTTCCTGACCTGGCGCTGACTGGCCGGAATGTATTCGACGCCTTCTTCCCAGTTCAGCTCCTCGAATTCCCAGACGAAGCGGTTGTCGTCGCGATAGGGAATGCGGATCTGCTCCAGGATACGCAGGCTGGGCACATCCTTGCGTTCGGCATAAAGATTGAACAGTTCAAGGCCAATGTGCCAGGAGAAGCTGTTGTTGTCCTTGTTCTCTTCGATATTGGTATGGAATTTCTCCGCCAGGGCATTGAGCGCCGCGTCGTCGGATTTGATGGCGGGATCCAGCAACATATGGGCGAAATGTTCCAGCGCCGGCACGGTCGGGTGTTCGGCCCGGCCCTCGTACTCGATCGACATCAGCGCCTTCCACAGATTGCGCAGACCGGGGAAGGCCTGCATGGCGTGATATTCCACCCGCGCATCCTCGACCAGGCCGATGAAAAACATCTGCGCCGGGCTCAACCCTTCGGCGGAAATGCGCGAGGTGGTGTAGCAGACATGCGAGGCCAGGTGTGCGGCGATGGCGCGGTACAGTTCCAGGCCGCTGATCTCGCCGATGGGATCGACCGCGTCGGGCAGGTGCAGCACATGATGATCGATATAGGGCTTGAAACCTTCGTGATCGGCGGCCGCCGGGCGCACGAAGAAGTCGCGGCCCCACAGGGCGCGCAGATAGAAGTTCAGCTTGCGCTGGGTATCCACGAACAGCGTGCCACGGCGCTCTTTCTGCAGCACGGTCAGACTGTCCTGGGTGTCGAGGTTGAAGTAGTTGACCAGGTTGTTGAGATCCTTGCGGTAGGCCTCGGCGCCGTACAGGGCCCAACGCTTGAGACCGGAAAGGGTCAGCTTGGATAACAGTTCGTCGATGTGTTGCAACATCGGCCGCAGGCCGCGCGAGGCCTTGGCCGACAATTGATGCAGCAGGCCCAGATAGCCGCGCAGCAGCTCCGGATCGCCCAGGCGCCGTGCGGCAGTGGGCAGGCTGGCGAACATCAGCGAGATTACCTCGCCCGAGGTCATCGAAGAGAGCTTCATGGCAGCCGCGACGATTTCCTGAATCACATCCTCGCCACACTCCTTGACTACCATTGGCATCTCTTCCAGATAAGAGATGACGACATCCTTGCCCCGACCCAGGTTGCACAGGCCCTTGGCACCTTCCAGGTAATCGCGCAAACCGGCCGGAGACATGACACGGGAGGCTTCGTGAAACGTGCTTTCAAACGTGTCCCGTACTTCCGGCGCGGCTTCTTCAAGATACTCTTTGTATTCATCAAGATTAATAGACATCGTGCTCACCCCTCTTTCGGTTCAGGATGAAGGGAGGAAACCGGTTCTTCTTGCGGCACGGTTTCACACTCTTTGAAAATACGTTTGTCGCAGCGCGCGCAGATCGTGTGGTTCAACTTGCCAAAAATATGACGGATCGCTTCCTGCTTGGTGGCGAAAAAGTGATCCTCACCGATCTCTTGCAGGAAGCGACCCTTACGCAGGAATTCACATACCCGGCTCTTGTTATCTGTGAAGTACAATCCGCCACCGCGTTGTTTGAGTCGCTGTGCTTCCTGCACCAGCATCTCGGCACCGGCCATGTCGATAAAGTTGATGCCGGTGGAGATAATCAGAATATGATTAATTCCTTCCTCATCCGAGATATGGTTTAGCAGGCGTTGAATGTTGGTCAGTGAGCCGAAGTAGATCGACATGTCGATACGGATGATCTTCAGCTGCGGACACTGGGTCAGCGGTTTTTTCTCGACATTGATCAGGCTGTGCTTGGGGGTAGTCGGATCCGGTGCCAGGGTGATCACTTCCGGAGTTGATGTCCGGCTCAGGAAAATCACCAGCGACAGAATCACGCCCAGATAGATGGCGAATTCCAGATGCAGGAACAGTGTGGCAAAGAACGTCACCAGCAGAATCGCCGTCTCGGAACGGCTGACCTGCAGGATCTTCTTGATATGATGAAAATCGATCAGGTTGTAAGCGACCAGCAGAATAATCCCGCCCATGGTGGCGATGGGCAAATAGGCCATCAGCGGAGCGATGAGCAGAACAATGCCCATCAGAATGATGGCCGCAAAGATCGCCGACATGGGGGTCCTGGCCCCGGCTTCATAATTGATGCCGGAACGAGTGAAGGAACCGGAACCGGCGTAGCTGGAGAAGAAACTGCCGACCATGTTGGACAGCCCCTGGCCGATGAATTCCTGGTTGCCGTCGATCTGCTGATGGGATTTGGCGGCGATCGCCCGTGAAATCGAGACTGCTTCGATCAGACCCAGCAGGGCCACGGCAAAGGCCTGCGGGGCCAGCGCCTTGATCGTGGCAAAGGAAAAGTCGGGTGAGGAGAGCGGCGGCAAGTGGCCGGGAATCTCGCCGATCATGGCCAGTCCGGCCGCTTCGCCGCCCAGGCCGAATGCCAGCAGGCTACCGGCGATCATTGCCAGCAGCAGATTGGGCAGGGACGGAACAAAGCGCTTGATCAACACGGCCACGATCAGGGTAAAGACGGCCACGCCGAACACCAGCGGCTCCAGTTGTTCCAGGTGGCTGAACAGATCCACCCAGACATGGGCGAATGATTCACCCGAGGGGACATGGATGCTGGTGATATGTTTCATCTGACTGGTGGCAATCAGCACGGCCGCGCCGGCGGTAAAACCGATCACTACCGTATGCGAGACGAAGTTGACCAGCGTTCCCAGACGGGCCAAACCGAAGGCGAGCTGATAGACACCGGCCAGGAAGGTCAGCGTCAACGCCAGTTCAATAAACTCGGCGCTGCCGGGTTCGGCGTGGCCGCTCAGAGTGCTGAAAACGACGATGGAAATCGCCGTGGTGGGCCCGGATATCAAATGGCGCGAGGAGCCGAACAGGGCAGCGACGATGGGTGTGACCATCGCGGTATACAGACCGTACTGGGGTGGCAGGCCGGCGATGGTGGCAAAGGCCACGCTCTGGGGCAGCACGATGACCGCGCCGGTCAGGCCCGCGAGCAGGTCGGCCTTGAGTGTATGCCGACCCACCATGGGCCACCACAGTAAAAACGGAAACAGCTTGTTAAACAGGTTATTCATAGACTCTCTTATCGGGTTGCCATGGCAACAGTATAGTGCTTGCCCTGTTTCAGCTTCTTGTAGTTGCCAAATATCTCTTTGAAGTTGCGCTCGATATATTTGCGCAGGCCGGTAATGGTGACCACGTAAAACCGGGCACCGGGATTCATTTGTTGGCGGGCATCATGCATGAACAGGGTCAGCATTTCGTTGCCCACCTTGGCCGGCAGATTGGAGGCGATCACATCAAAGCGGCGATCGCGAATCCGATCGAAGCCGTTACTCAGTAAGGCCTCGGCATTGGTGATTTGATTGAGCGCAATATTTTTCTGTGCGTAGTCGATCGCCACGTAATCCCGATCGACCAGCGTCGTATTGCCTTGCGGCGCCAGTCTGGCCAGCGCCAGACCGATGGGGCCGTAACCGCAACCCAGGTCCAGGCAATCATCATCCGGCTTGATGTCGACATGATCCAGCAACAGCAGCGAGCCTTCGTCCACCTCGCGAGGCGAGAAAGTACCCCAGGTGGAATGGAAGATCAGTGGCTGCCCGCGCAGGGTTGCATTGAAGACAATGTCCTCGCGTAGTTTCTTGATCGGATCGTCTGACATGGCCGCAAATTAACGCGGAGTTCGCAGAGACGCAGAGACGCAGAGGTTAAAAAAGAAAGTCCTCGGCGAACCTGGTACCCACACAAGGGGTATAAACGACTTTGCGATCTTTGCGCTAATCCCCTCCTTCACTTGACGAAGAAGGTATTGACGGCGGCTTCCAGGGTCTCGCGCATGTCCGGATCGTCGGTCAGGGGCGTGACCAGGGTCATGATACAGGCCGAAACCGGTTCCACGCCCTTGTTGATCAACTGGCCCGCGTAAACCAGCAGACGGGTGGAGATGCCTTCGTCCAGGCCGTGCCCCTTGAGGTTGCGGGCGCGATGGGCAATCTGGACCAGTTTACCGGCGGTTTCAACATCGATGCCGGTCTCCTGCGCGACGATATCGGTTTCGTCCTTCTCCTGCGGATAGTCAAAGTCCAGTGCACCGAAACGCTGTTTGGTGGACTGCTTCAGATCTTTCATCAGGCTCTGGTAGCCGGGGTTATAGGAGATAACCAGCTGGAAATCTTCGTGCGCCTCGATCAGCTCGCCTTTTTTCTCCAGCGGCAGGGTGCGGCGATGGTCGGTCAGCGGATGGATAATGACCGTCGTATCCTGGCGCGCTTCGACGATTTCGTCCAGATAACAGATGGCACCGATACGCGCGGCGGTGGTCAGGGGGCCGTCCTGCCATTTGGTGCCGTCCTTGTCGAGCAGGAAGCGGCCAACCAGATCCGATGCGGTCATGTCCTCGTTACAGGCCACGGTGATCAGCGGTCTTTGCAGTTTCCAGGCCATGTATTCGACAAAACGGGATTTACCACAACCGGTCGGGCCCTTGAGCATCATCGGCATGCGGGCCTTGTAAGCCGCTTCGTAGAGTTCGACTTCGTTTTCTACGGATTTATAGAACGGTTCCTGGGTGATTTTGTATTGCTCGACATTGCTTTTGCTCATGGCATAACTCCCGAGTTGCGTGTCTTGAAATAGTATTAACGCGGCATTGCAGTATCGTCTTTGCCGTGATGGTGCTTATCGCACCACAGACATTCCTGCCGACGGATTGCCGGGGTAATAATACTTCAGGTCGTATAATAAAAAGCCCCTGTCCGCACGAGTCGGGCAGGGGCTTTTATACAGAGAGGCACTACCTGTAGCCAGCGATAGTCGTTGCAAGCGAATCGTGCCTCCTGTCGTGCGCCGCTTCAGACCGTCCATGGCCAACGCGGCGTACCGTACATTCTGTACGTCGCAGCTCCTGTGCGTCCATGCACCCGCCGCTTACCGTACCTCCTGTACATAACCCTGCCTGTTCTTAGCTCTTCATCTCGCCGCGGAAGATAACCATTGACGCACCCTGGGACTGGGCATAGTTGTCATAACCGATCAGACGCACGTGATTTTTCGGGTGCGCCTTGTGGCAGGCATCGGCTTCAGCCAGGATCTTGTCCACATCGGTTTCACCGAACATGGGCAGTTTCCACATGTACCAGTAATGGTCAAAGGCATTCTCCGGCTCGGTATGTTCAATTGCCGGGTTCCAGCCCTGATCGACGATGTACTGTACCTGCTTCTTGATGTTGTCCTTGGACATTTCAGGCAAGTAAGAGAAGGTCTCAAACTTACGGCTTGAAGCATCAGTCAAGCTTGATTTGTAATCTTGCATTTCGCTCATGATTTTAATCTCCAAATATCAAAGTGAATTCAACTGTCATGCGAATAACGATCGCTCTGGAATTCAGGTCCTAGGAGCTAGCCCCTAGGACCTGGCCCCTTATTTGTGGGAAACGTCCAGTTTGTCGACGGTGTCGAATTCGAACTTGATTTCCTTCCAGGTTTCCATCGCCATCTTGAGTTCCGGGCTGTGCTTGGCGGCTTCGACAAGAATTTCCTTGCCTTCTTTCTCCAGCTCGCGACCCTGGTTACGGGCTTCAACACAGGCTTCAACGGCAACACGGTTGGCCGCGGCGCCGGCTGCGTTACCCCAGGGGTGACCCAGTGTACCGCCACCGAACTGCAGGACAGAGTCATCACCGAAGATGGTGACCAGTGCCGGCATGTGCCAGACGTGGATACCACCGGAGGCAACCGCGAAGGCGCCCGGCATGGAGCCCCAGTCCTGGTCGAAGAAGATACCGCGTGAACGGTCTTCTTTGACGTAGCTTTCGCGCAGCATGTCGATCCAGCCCAGCGTGGAGGCACGGTCGCCTTCCAGCTTGCCGACAACGGTACCGGTGTGCAGATGGTCACCGCCGGACAGACGCAGGATCTTGGTCAGGACGCGGAAGTGGATACCGTGGTGCGGGTTACGGTCGAGCACGGCATGCATGGCACGGTGGATGTGCAGCAGCAGGCCGTTGTCACGGCACCACTGAGCCAGACCGGTGTTGGCGCAGAAACCGCCGGTAATGTAGTCGTGCATGATGATCGGCGCACCGATTTCCTTGGCGTATTCGGCACGTTTGAACATTTCGTCCGGAGTCGGCGCGGTAACGTTCAGATAGTGACCCTTGCGCTCGCCGGTTTCGGCTTCGGCTTTCTGGATCGCTTCCATGACGAAGTCGAAACGCTGACGCCAGCGCATGAACGGCTGGGAGTTGACGTTTTCGTCGTCCTTGGTGAAGTCCAGACCGCCGCGCAGGCCTTCGTAGCAGGCACGGCCATAGTTCTTGGCGGACAGACCCAGCTTCGGCTTGATGGTGCAGCCCAGCAGCGGACGGCCGTATTTGTTCATCACGTCACGTTCAACCTGGATACCATGCGGCGGACCGTTACAGGTCATCACGTAGGCAATCGGGAAGCGAACGTCTTCCAGGCGCAGGGCGCGTACGGCCTTGAAGCCGAAGACGTTACCGACCAGGGAGGTGAATACGTTAACAACGGAACCTTCCTCGAACAGATCGATCGGGTAGGCGATGAAGGCGTAGAAGCAGGTGTCATCACCCGGTACGTCTTCGATGGCATAGGCACGACCTTTATAATGGTCCAGGTCGGTCAGCAGGTCGGTCCAGACGGTGGTCCAGGTACCGGTGGAAGATTCGGCGGCAACAGCGGCGGCAGCTTCTTCGCGCGGAACCCCTTCCTGCGGAGTGATTTTGAAGCAAGCCAGCAGATCGGTTTCTTTGATCGTGTAGTCCGGCTCCCAATAGGTTTCGCGGTAGTCTTTTACGCCCGCGCTATAGGTCTTACCCATGAGCAGATCCTCCTAAGTCATTACAATAAAATCGTTACACCTGCGCTCATTCGTGGGCGACCAGCCATGGTCTGAAAAGATGACCGCAGGGACCTTGTGGTCGGGGAAGTATAGACAGGCGAGGTATAAAGTAAATTAAATAATAATAATGCTATGCATAAGATAGAGCTTATTCTATGGGTTTCTACGGAAATCAGTATCTTACAGTGAGATTGCCGGCTCGCCGGGCTTATTCACTTACTTATATTGAGGACTGGCTGGTGTTGATACTATTAATTATAGAAGTTCTTCCGGCCCAAATCGGTCAGGTACGGTTGCTGCCGCCGATTGCCTGAGCAGAGCTTTATTATTCCCCTGTTTATTATAATATCAGTGTTATAGTTCATGGCCCTTGTTAGAGGTATGAGTTCATGCACCTCACCCTTCGCCAGCTGAAAGTGTTCGAGGCGGTTGCCCGGTACCTGAGTTATACCCAGGCGGCCCAGGAGTTGCACCTGACCCAGCCGGCAGTTTCCATGCAAATCAAGCAGTTGGAAGAGTCGGTGGGGTTGCCGCTGTTCGAGCAAATCGGCAAACAGACCTACCTGACCGAGGCCGGGCGGGAGATGTATCACTACTGTCGGGCCGTCTCGCGCCAGTTGAACGAGGCGGAGGAGGTGATCGAGCAGCTCAAGGGCGTTCGCCGCGGCCATCTGGATGTTTCCGTGGCCAGCACGGCCAACTATTTTGCCACGCGCCTGCTGGCCAGTTTTATCGATCACTACCCCGAGGTCAGTTTCAGTCTGGATGTGACCAACCGGGCGACGCTGTTGCGCCAGCTGGAGCACAACGACAAGGATCTGGTCATTATGGGCAAGCCACCCGAGGATCGGGGGCTGGAGACCGAGGCGTTCATGGAGAACCCGCTGGTCGTCATTGCCCAGCCCGATCATCCCCTGGCCGCGAAAGCCGGTATCCCGCTCAAGCGGCTTGAAGAAGAGCCGTTTGTGGTGCGCGAACCCGGTTCCGGAACCTTCATCGCCATGGAGCGCTTTTTTTCCGGGCACGGGGTGCGCCTGAAAACCGGTATGCAGATGACCAGTAACGAGGCGATCAAGCAGGCGGTGGAGGCGGGACTCGGCCTGGGGATCGTTTCCATTCACACCCTGGAGCTGGAGCTGGAAACCGGCCGACTGGTGGTACTGGATATGGCCGATTTTCCGATCCTGCGTCACTGGTATGTGGTCCACCGCCAGGGCAAGCGTCTGTCGCCGGTGGCGCAGGCCTTCAAGGAGTTTGTCCTCAGCCGGGCCAGTAAAATGGTCTCCCGCCCGCACCTGCAATCTGCTTGAGTCCCGCCCGTCCCAGGCTCATAATCGACTCACTTGCCTATACCTATAATGATCGACCCGTTCGGGTTTTCAGCTATGCACGGGCACCGAAGCCTGGTTTTGATAATTCACATTGTAAACATGGGAGAATTAATCGATGAAACAGATTGTTTCGATAACACTGCTGGCGATGCTGGCCGGTAATGCGATGGCCGAACAGAACACCGAACACGTCGAACAAAGCCGCGCGGCGGTTCAGCAGTTTTTTGGCCAGCTCAAAGGTGAGCTGCAAGCCGGGATGAAAGCCGGCGGACCGGTCAAGGCGATCGAGGTGTGCAGTGAAAAAGCGCCGGCGATTGCCCGCGATGTCTCGAAGAAACAGGGGTTGCAGATCGGTCGCACCAGCCTTAAGCCTCGCAATGCCGGTAATGCGCCGGATGAGTGGGAAAAAAGCGTGCTTGAAGAGTTCGAACAGCGCAAAGCGAAGGGCGAACACCCGAAGCAGATGGAGAAATACGAGGTTGTTGAGTCCAATGGACAACAAAGCTTTCGCTATATGAAAGCGATTCCCACCGGCGAACTGTGCCTGAAATGCCATGGTACTGACATTGACCCGGCGGTATCCGCCAAATTGAATAAGCTCTACCCGGAAGACAAGGCAATCGGTTTCAAGCAGGGCGATATCCGCGGTGCCTTTACCATTATCAAAGATCTTTAATAGAT
>CAYOOC010000056.1:0-21846 GCA_964405505.1 uncultured Thiohalophilus sp. | reverse complement strand
GTTTCGTCCATTATCGATTTAACCTAGCAAACCCACTACAATTGGGGAAGAGCCTTTATTCTTTGCCGTGCTTTTCAAATAATCTCAGCACGCCCTCCTTGACCCGCGAGGCAGCCACGAAGGCAGCCGGGATGGTCAACAGGGTGACCAGCGTGGCAAACGCCAGTCCCCAGGAGAGCGCCAGAGCCATGGGCGCGACGAAAGGATCGGAGCCACCCCAGCCGTAGGCGGTCGGTAGCAGTCCCAGCACCGTGGTCGCAGCGGTCAGGATCACCGCCCGCAGGCGCCGTCGCCCGGCCTCTATCACCGCATCATAAACGTTATTGCCGGCTTGCAGGGCACGCTGGATAAACACCACCATGATCAGCGAGCTGTTCACCACCACGCCGGTCAGGGCCACCATACCCAGGGTAGAGAAGAACGACAACGGCATATCTTTCCAGAACAGATCGTGCAGCAGGAAACTGATCACGATTCCCACCACCCCGAACGGGATCGCCATCATCACCAGTAGCGGATAACCCAGGTTGTTGAACTGAATTGCGAGAATAAAGAAGATACCGATCAGGGCCACCACGAAGGCCATGCCCAGATCCTCGAACGACTCCTGGTTTTTCTCGTTCTCGCCGCCATAGACCACCCGGACTTTCTCGGCATCCTCGCCCAGCCACTCTGGCTCCCCTTTTTCCACTGCCCGGTTGACCTCCAGACTGGTGGTCTGCTTGCTGTCGATATTGGCGACCACGGTGACCGCGCGCACGCCCTGCTTGTGCCGGATCGTGGTATAGCCTTCATGTTCCTCGAGTTTGGCGAGGCGGTTCAACGGCACCATCCCGCCGGTGCGGTTGGGAATATCCAGTTGCATCAATTTGCCGACAGGATCGTCGCTCTCATTCGGCAGGCGGATGGTAATATCCACTTCCTCGGTGCCCTTACGGGTGGTGGTTACCCGCAGGCCGTCGACCGCCGCGCGTACGTGACTGGCGATAGTCGCCAGATCGATTCCGGCATAGGCTGACCTGACCCGATCCACCACCACGTGCAGTTCCGGGTCTCCCGGTTGCAGGCCGCTTTCGATGGTGGCGATCCCCGGCAGGGACTTCACGTATTCCATCAGCCGGTAGGCGACTTCTTCGTTCACATCGTTGTTATTACTGGATATCTCTACCTCCAGTGCCCGACCCGTGGGCGGGCCCTGTTTGATCTCGCCCAGGGAAATTTCCAGATTGGGGAATTTTTCCGTCAACAGTGATTCAAAACGACGCATGTCATCCAGCACATCATGATCTTCGCGCAATACCGCGGGAATATAATTGACTCGGATCTGCCCGAAACGGCTGCCGCGCTGCATGAGGGGATCGTTGGCATCCAGGGCAATCTGGCCGGTGGAAATAATCGTGGTCTCCAGATAGTCCGGGTTGGTCTTCTCACGCACGATTTCATCGATCGTGCGCATCCGCTTGCGCATATCCTCCAGACTGGTACCCGCAGGCGCTGTCACCCGCACGATGTATTCATCCACGTCCACCGGCGGAAACAGCTGGAACTTGAGCACATTGACGGCGGCAAACAGGCTCAATGCCAGTGCAACAATGGAGATCAGCAGGGTGATCCAGTGGCGCCGGATCGCCTTGTCCAGGATCCAGGCATAGGCATTTTCCAGACTGACCAGCCAGCGTCGTTCGGCAGGATGTTTTTTACTGTTGGTCACATGCGCAACATGGCTTGGCAGGATCAAAAACGACTCCAGCCAGGAAAAAACCAGCAGCGCAATCACCACGGTCGGGATGGCGACGATAAACTTGCCGATGATGCCACTCATGAACAACATGGGCATAAAGGCTGTGACCGTGGTCAAAATGGTCGCCGTCACCGGCCCGAGCAACTCTCTGGCGCCGGTAACCGCCGCCTCATTGGGCGACAGTCCCCGCTCCATGTGATAGGTGATGTTCTCACCAATAATAATGGCATCATCCACCAGCATCCCCAGCACCATGATAAAGCCGAGCATGGAAACCAGGTTGAGCGTGATGCCGGAGAGGTAGAGCACATACAGGCCGGTCAAAAAGACAATCGGGATACCCCAGGTGGTGGTCAACGCCACCGAGGGGCGCAGAAACATGATCAGCGACAAAAAGACCAGTATCAGCCCGACCTGGGCATTGTTGGTCAGCACGCCCAGGCGCAACTTGGCGAAATAGGAAAAATCCTGGAAGCTTTCGATCTGGATATCGTCACCATAGCGCTGCGGGACCGTCTCCAGGTAGGCATTGATCCGATCCACCGCTTCGATAATGTCGGCCTCGGCCTTTTTCATCACGATCACATTCAGCGCCGGGGTGCCGCTGACATCGTAATAGACATCGGCTTCCTCCAGTGATTCGGTCACCTCGGCGATATCGCCCACTCGAATGCCCTCGCCCCGCTCGTTAGCCCGCAACACCAGCTCGCTGATATCCCGTGTGCGCTGATATTCGCCGACGATGCGAATGGCCCGCTGGCCCTGCGGGGTATCCAGATCCCCACCCGGCGCGTTGACGTTCCAGTTCTCCAGCACTTCGGCCAGCTCGCCGATGGCGATGCGGTGCTCGCGTAACTTGTCGGGCCGGGCCACCACCCGCAGCTCGGCCCGTCGATCGCCCTGGATCTGAACCCGCGCGATGCCTTCGATATTCAGCAGATCGTCTTCCATGTCATCCACCAGCCGTTTCAGCGCCAGCTCATCCCGCGGCGCGGAGATCGCCAGCTGAATGATCGGGATCATCTTACCGTCCACTTCCAAAACGATCGGTTCTTCCGGCATGTCACTGGGCAGCCTGGCGCGATCGACCGCCAGTTGCACATCGCTGACGATACGCTCCCGGTTGGTGGCATCCGGGTCCACCTCCAGATTGATCCGTCCCGAGCCCGGAAAGGCTATCGAGGTCATGGTGTCGATGCCATCCAGGGAGCGCAGCTCCTGTTCGATCGGCGTGATAATGATGCGTTCGATCTCCTCGGGGGAGGACCCGGGATAGGCGATCTCGATCTGCACCTTGTCGAGGTTGACGTTGGGAAAGGCTTCGCGATTGATGTTGGCGATGGCAATAATGCCCAGCACGATCAAAAAGACCGAAACCAGATGCACCACCAGACTGCGTTCGACCAGAAAGCGAATCATGGCAATTCCCCGACATCGATACCGCTATCCAGAGAGGCCCAGAAGCTGCCATGCAGAATCTGCAGCGCGCTGAGTCGGCGTGCCAGCTCCACCTCCAGTTCGGCCACCGTCAGACGAGCCTCATTGCGTTCATTATCAAACTGGATCAGCCGATCAGTCTGCTCCCGTCCCTGGCGGTAACGCTGCATGGCTTCCCGGTATTTAGCCTGTTCGCTTTGCAGGCGTCGGCGCGCGCTGTCCAGCGCCCGACGGGTGGCACGGATCTCCTGGACCAGGCTGGCGACACCGTAGCGCAGCTCATCGCGGGCGCGGCGGATCTCTTCGATGGCGATAGTACGATCCAGCTGGGCCTGACGGACCTCGGCATCCAGTCCCTGTTTGTTCAGCGACTCACGATATTCAAAACGAATCAGGCCGGCCATGTCTTCTTCGCTGACGCTGCCGGTGGTGGCGTCGCCACTGCGGGTGCGGGTGCCGACCGAGAAGACCAGATCCAGCTGATCCTTGCGTTGATCGCGACTGCGGCGCAGGACCGTTTCGGTCACTTCCAGGCGCGCGCGATTTTGCTGCAACGGCGGGTAACGGGCTTCGGCCTGATCGATCAGAGCCTCCACTGGAGAACTGGCCAGTTCCGACTCCAATTGGACGGTACTGCGGTAGGTTCGTTGCCAGGGCTCGCCCATCAACCGGTTGAGTGCAATGCGCTGTTGCTCCAGTCCTGTTTCTAACCGCTGCAGGGCGGTCTGCTGGGCCCGTAGCTGTGCTTTCGCCTGCAGCGTATCCTTTTCCTCGGCCAGCCCCAGCTCGCGCCGCTCGGCAATGTACGCTTGCAGACGACGCGCATTTTCGACCCCCTCGCGTGCGCTGGTCAGACGCGCCTCGCTCAGCGCCTTGGCGTAAAACAGGTCCAGCGCCTGATTGGCGATCTCGTTGCGCAGGGCCCGGGCGGCGGCACGTTCGGCTTTGACCCCGGCTTCGGCACCGGTCAAACTTTCGCTGTAGGCCGGATTGCCCTCGCCCTGTCTCAGCGGAATACGGTAATTGAGATCCAGTTGCGTGGCATGGGAGGGGTTGGGAAACTGGGGATTGACCGTGAACGAGCTGTCTTCATAGGTATAATTACCGCTGATCCCGAGCCGATGCCCCGATTCCAGTTGCCGATCCAGGGACAAGTTCACATCGGCACGATCGGTCGGTGTCCCGAATACGGAGACATCATGCGATATCCCGGCGTCACCGGCCAGCTCCCAGCCCAGCCGGCTTTCGACCCGGGCGATTTCCTGACGCGAGCGCTGCACCTGCAGGCGCGCCACTTCCAGGGTCGGATACTGTTGCAGAATTTTTTCCACGACACCCCCAAAACCGAGCGCCGGTTCATCGGCCTGCGCTAGCGGCAGGCCCAGTACCAACAACAGCAGGCTGATCTTGCCACGCAATCTCATGCTCTCTCCTTGCGCAGGCCGTTGAGAAACAGATCAAGGTGCTGGTGCAAATAGGTTTGCTCGTCCATCGGGAAGGTCTGGTCGTACGGTTGCAGAGAGTGACGCCAGATGGCCAGCAAGACCATTGGTGCCATCAGCAGGCGCGTCACATACTCGGGATCGACCTGGCGAAATTCGCCCTCCTCAATGCCTTTTTCGATGACTTTGCTGAAGATCCCGCGCACCCGGTTGATGACGTTATCCGCAAAAAACTGGGCCGCCTGCGGAAAGTTGGCCGACTCGGCGATGATCAGTTTGGGGATACCGCAAATCGGCCCGGCACTGACCGACTGCCACCAGTTCATCACCAGCTGTTCGAGCAACTCGCCCTGGCTGCCCTGATGCTGCTGCGCAAACAGCTCGCTGCGCTCAACCTGGGGAATCACCATCTCGCGGACCACGGCCTCGAACAGGGCTTCCTTGCTGTCAAAATAGAGATAGACCGTCCCCTTGGAGACACCGGCCCGGCGTGCCACATCCTCCAGCCGGGTAGCGGCAAAGCCGTGTTCCACAAACAATTCCAGGGCCGATGCCACAATCTCGCCCGGGCGGGCGGCCTTGCGTCGTTGAGAACGGCCGTTATCTGATTGTTTTAATGAGGGTTTTGCCATATTCGCCACAATACTGACTGACCGGTCAGTTAGTATAAGTCGGTTTCGCGCCAATGCAAGTCCTCCCGGCTAACATTCTCTCGCAGCGAGGCAGAGCGCGCGGAGAAGGGAGTCTCTTTCCAACCAAGCACGCCGCAGCAGCACGCTGGTGTAAGATCCTGATCGAACCATTAAGGAATGACAAAGATTGATCGGTCTGTGATTCCCCCACCGGGAAACAAACAAGCCCGCAAAAGCGGGCTTGTTTATTTGGCGTCTCCAAGGGGATAGTCTCGGGCCATCCTTGGCCTCTCGCCCTTCGGACGCCGTCGCATGCTCCGGCGACCAAATCGGCTATCCTGCCGATTTGTCGAACCCCTGGGTTCTCATCACTTTTATATAACTGCAAATAAAAAAGCCCGCAAAAAGCGGGCTTAGTTATTTGGCGTCCCCAAGGGGATTCGAACCCCTGTTGCCGCCGTGAAAGGGCGGTGTCCTAGGCCAACTAGACGATGGGGACGAAAAACGTTGTGTTATTCGTCGTCAGGGCGTGACAGCTGCGACATGACAGTGCCCGCCAATAGTACTACAAACCCTACTGGCACGACGCCGAGCCACTGAATGCCCGCGCTGTCCTGATTGACAAACATCGCACCGAATCCCGCAATCACACCCAGTATGATGAGTATGATCCCGAGATACACAGCAAAGCGTCCGGCCAGTTTCACGCGTCACCTCGCTGTGGTCTCTGGTGGAGCTAGGCGGGATCGAACCGCCGACCTCTTGCATGCCATGCAAGCGCTCTCCCAGCTGAGCTATAGCCCCGAAAATCGAGAGCGCGCAATTTACGATAGCGGCCCGGGCATGTCAATCATTTGCCTGTGATTTTTCCGTGATTCCGTCAGATTTCAGCTATTTGCAGAATCTTTTACCACTCTGCCCGGACGTTTTAACTCCCGGCCGATTTCTGTTCGATTTTTGCCCAGGTATCGCGCAGAGTAATCGTGCGGTTGAACACCGGCAGCCCGCCCTCGCGGTTTTGCGGATCACGGCAGAAATAGCCCTCGCGTTCGAACTGGAACACCTCGCCGGCTTGCGCCCCGCCCAGACTCGCCTCCACCAGGCTGGTGGTCAGCGTGCGCAGGGAATCGGGATTAAGGTGGGCGGTCCAGTGTTGGCCATCTCTGGCGCTGTCCGGGCTGGGGTGGCTGAACAGGCGATCGTAGAGCCGAATCTCGGCCGCAACCGCATCGGCGGCATTGACCCAGTGAATCACACCCTTGACCTTGCGCCCCTCGGGATTGGCCCCCAGGGTCTCGGGATCATAACTGCAGTGCAGCTCGATAATCTCCCCATGGGTGTCCTTGACGACTTCATTACAGCGGATCACATAAGCGTTGCGCAAGCGTACTTCCCCACCACTGACCAGGCGCTTGAATTTTTTGTTCGGTGCCACTTCCATGAAATCCTCGCGATCGATCCAGACCTCGCGACTGAAGCTGATCTGACGGCTGCCCATGGCCTCGTCCTGTGGGTGGTTGGGCGCTTCCAGTTGCTCGCTCTGCCCTTCGGGATAATTGGTAATGATCACCTTGAGCGGGTGCAGCACGGCCATGCGACGCGGCGCAACGCGATTGAGATCCTCGCGGATACTGTTCTCCAGTACGCCCATCTCGACAAAGTTGTCCGACTTGGTGACGCCGATACGCTCGCAGAAATCACGCAACGCGGCCGGTGTGTAACCCCGGCGACGCAGCCCGGCAATGGTCGGCATGCGCGGGTCGTCCCAGCCCTCGACAAAGCCCTGCTCGACCAGCTCGGTCAGCTTGCGCTTGCTGGTCACGGTATGTTCCAGCGTCAGGCGCGAGAATTCGATCTGTTGCGGATGATGCGGCGTCTGCAGGGTGTCCAGAAACCAGTCATACAAGGGGCGATGATCCTCGAACTCCAGGGTGCAGAGCGAATGGGTAATTCCCTCGATTGCATCCGACAGGCAATGGGTAAAATCGTACATCGGATAGATGCACCATTCTTCTCCGGTCTGGTGATGGATCACACCATGGCGAATGCGGTAAATGGTCGGGTCACGCAGATTGATGTTGGGAGAAGCCATGTCGATTTTGGCACGCAACACTTTTTCGCCATCCTGGAACTCGCCGGCTCGCATGCGGGCAAACAAATCGAGATTCTCCTCGACGCTGCGCTCGCGATAGGGACTGTCCTTACCCGGCTCGGTCAGGGTGCCGCGGTACTCGCGAATCTGTTCGGCATTGAGATCGCACACATACGCCTTGCCCAGTTTGATCAACTGCACGGCGTAATCATGCAACTGTTCAAAATAATTTGATGCAAACAGCAACTCATTCCACTCATAACCGAGCCATTGCACATCCTGCTTGATCGCCTCGACAAACTCGACATTTTCCCTGTGCGGGTTGGTATCATCAAAACGCAGGTTACAGGTGCCGTCGTAGTCCCAGGCAATACCGAAGTTCAGCACGATCGATTTGGCATGGCCAATATGCAGATAACCGTTGGGTTCGGGTGGAAAGCGAGTCGCCACCCGCCCCCCGTGTTTACCAGAGACCCGATCGGCATCAATGATATGGCGTATAAAATTAGCGGGTTTGGTTGTGTTGCTGCTCATATTAAGGTTCAGTCCGTGTGTGGCGGGCTTATTGTGCGGTGCGCTGTATATAGTCCAGCGCCATATCGATACGACGGAGGCAGGGCTCACGTCCGATCAGGTAGACAGTCAGATCCAGTGAGGGTGATGGCGCACCACCGGTTACCGCCATTCGCAACGGCATACCGACCTTGCCCATTTTCAGTTCCAGTTCCTCGGCCGTGCTATGAATCACCGTATGGATGGCCTCCTGTTCCCAGGTATCCAGAGCGGTCAGCTTTTTGCGAATCAATTGCAAAGGCTCTGTCGCGGCGGCCTTGAGTTGTTTGCTCGCCGCTTTCTCATCATAACTGTCGAAATCGCGATAGAAAAACTGACAGATGTCCGCCAGTTCCTTCAGTGTCTGGGCTCGTTCGCGCTGCGCTTCGACCACAGCAAGGATATCTGGTCCTTCACTGGGATCGATATTCAGTTTACCCAGATGGTACCCCAGATGATGGGCAATATAGCCCGGATCACTGTTTTTCAGGTATTGCTGATTCAGCCACAACAGCTTGCTGATGTTGATGCTGGAAGCCGAGTTGTTGACCTCGGAAAGATCGAACAGCTGCACCATCTCATCCAGGGAAAAGATTTCCTGATCGCCGTATGACCAGCCCAGGCGCACCAGATAATTGAGCAGTGCCTCGGGCAGGTAACCTTCCTCGCGATACTGGATCACACTGACCGACTCGCCATGCACCCGCTTGGAGAGTTTGGCGCCATCCTCGGCCAGAATCATCGGCAGATGTGCATAGACCGGCACTGTCGCCCCAAGCGCCTTGAGAATATTGGCCTGGCGCGGCGTGTTATTGAGATGGTCGTCACCACGTATTACATGGCTGATCTGCATATCAAGGTCATCGACCACCACGGTCAGGTTATACGTCGGCGCACCATCGGAACGACGAATGATTAAATCATCCAGTTCGGAATTTTGCACAACCACACGCCCCCGGATCAGATCGTCGATCACGACCTGCCCTTCCAGCGGATTTTTAAAGCGAATCACATGCGCTTCATCCGCGCTGACTTCGCGATGACGGCAATGACCATCGTAGCGGGGCTTCTCCTTGCGGGACATCTGTGCCTCGCGTAATTCATCCAGGCGCTCACGGCTGCAGTTGCAGCGATAGGCATGCCCCTCGGCCAGCAGACGTTCGATGATTTCGTTATACCGCTCGAAGCGCTCGGTCTGGTAAAACGGCCCCTCGTCATATTCCAGCCCCAGCCAGGTCATCCCCTCGAGTATGGCGTTGACCGACTCGGCGGTGGAGCGCTCCAGATCGGTGTCCTCGATACGCAGCACAAAGCGGCCCCCGTGCTTGCGGGCATACAGCCAGGAAAACAGGGCTGTCCGTGCACCGCCAATGTGCAGATAGCCGGTGGGGCTGGGGGCAAAGCGGGTACGAATGGCCATTTGGCAAAAATCCTTGAGAAATCAGCATTATTGGGGCGTGTATTGTACTCGGCGAGAAATAAAAAAACAGGGGACAAGCCAGCCCAGGAGCCCAGAAAACGGTAAAATGGTCAAAAATTAATCATATGCGGGTAAACCCTTATATGCTACAGTTTTTACTCAAGAATTCAGCCAGTTAACCGAAACAATAAAGGGAACAGCGCGTCTTTGACTCCCCCATCAGGACACAGGACATAAACAGTGGAGAAGGAAACATGGAACTCAAACGCTACCTCGGCCTGCTTGCAGGCTTATTGTTAGCCATCCCGGCACTGGCCCAGGAAGACCGGAGCTATACATTCGGGATTGTCCCCCAGCAACCGCCCAGCGAGCTGGCCAAGCTGTGGACCCCGTTTCTGAGCTATCTGAGCGAAAAAACCGGCTACCGACTGGTTTTTGCCACCAGTCGCGGTATCGGGCCGTTTTCAGAAAGGTTATATGACGGCAATTATGATTTCAGCTACGCCAATCCGTATCATTATACCGTTGCCCATGATCGGGCCGGTTATAAGGCTGTAGCCAAGCGCAAAAATGTCAGCCTGCGCGGAATCCTGGTAGTCCGAGCAGACAGCAACATTGCCGATGTTAGCGAGCTCGACGGTCAGGATATCGGTTTTCCCAGTGAAACCGCCTTTGCAGCGACACTTGTCACGCGAGCCCATTTTAACACGAACAACATTTCTGTTACCCCTCAGTATGTCAATTCGCATAACGCTGTATACCGTGGCGTGATAAATGGCCGCTTCCCGGCAGGTGGCGGTGTAATGCGTACGTTTAACAATCTTCCAGAAAAAGAGCGTAATAAACTGAAAATATTATGGACATCCGATGATTATTCAGCTCACGCGTTCATGGCGCATCCGGGCGTTCCTTCCGAAGTTGCTGAGAAAGTTCAACAAGCTATGATTGAAATGGCCAATGATGAAGTAGGCAAACAATGGCTGAAGAGAATAAGAATACCGGCTATCGAAGCTGCCACGGATAACGAATGGGATGATATACGCGGGCTCAACCTTGATGAAGTTTTAGGTAACTGAAAGGCGTGAATAACACTTAAGGATATTCATGTTTACAGGTTAGTCAGCGACTATGTCACTATACAGAATCACAACTATGGAACAGAAAACGGAATATGAACCCAATAAATCTGGATGATGAACCTCAACCTGTTGCATGCGAAATCGACAAGAACGCTCTGGAACGCTTCTTGTCTTTTTGCCACCATTACAAATTACCTAAAAAAAGTATTGTCGTGCGCTCTGGTGAACCAGCCGAATATCTCTATTACATCATAGAGGGCACGGTCACGGTTCTTATGGAAGACGAAGATGATGAAGGCCATGAAATCATTCTATCTTATCTGAACAGTGGTGATTTTATAGGAGAAATGGGAGTATTTTATCGCACTAAATATCGTACTGCCTATGTCCGGAGCAAGACAAACTGCACTCTGGCGAAAATAGGCTATAAAGAACTTGAGCAATTATTTAAAACCGAGCTGAAGGAGGAACAGCCTGAAATTCTAAAAGCCATTGGCCTGCAACTTTCGCAGCGACTTATAACAACCAGTCGCAAAGTCAGCCAGCTTGCATTTACCGATGTTGCCGGGCGTATCGCAAGGACGTTGCTCGATATGTGCAATCAGCCGGAAGCATTATCCCACCCTGACGGGACTCAGATTCATATCTCGCGCCAGGAACTTGGACGTATTGTCGGCTGTTCGCGAGAAATGGCAGGCCGTGTTTTGAAAAACATGGCAGAACAGAAAATGATCGAAGTTCAGGGGATGGATATTGTCGTTTATCACAAGCGCTGATCACGATAAACCTTTAGAAAAGACCGCAGGCAAATCGAGTACCGGAACCGGATACTCCTCGTTCGTAAAACAGGAGATGGCGACATCTCGCCATTTATGCGTAGGCTCGGGTAAATTACAGGCCTGAGAATTATTGACAATCTCTTTATCTGGTATCCCTGCCATAAGCAAACCTCCATATTGCAGCCTGTCATCACTATCAGAGTGATAGACAACAACACCAATAATCGGTTCCGAGCTCACCATAGTTAGGGTCCTGTCAGAGAAATATTTTGCCAGGTTAATAACATTGAGCTCTTTCCCCTGCCAGTGAACAGTATTCTCGCGATTTGCCAGGACAGCCGGTAAATCAGCGATCTCCGAGGAATCAATAATATGTACAAGCTCGTTCTCGCCAATTGCAGCGTGCATATTTTGCCCCAGATCGATCAGCCAGGCGGCAGCCTCTTGTTGTACGCTCGTATCAGGCATATTCATTTAAGCAGGTTGTGCGTATGAGCTAGTCTCTTTGAGAAGACGCTCAACCTGGAGCAACAGTTCTTCTTCAGAGAAAGGCTTGACCATGTAGTAATCAACTCCTGAAGAACTCGCCTGATGGCGATGTTTTTCGGTTGATCGAGAAGTCACCATTACTATCGGTATATGTTTGTACTCCTGTTTGGCACGAAGGTGTGAAGTAAGCTCGAGACCGTTCATGCGCGGCATCTCCATATCAATAAGAACGATATCAGGGGTGTGCGCCTCGATAGACTCAATCGCTTCCAGACCGTCCCTGGCTGTTGCAATTGCATATCCCATATCTTGCAGGAATTCAGAAAGACTTCGCCTGGCACTGAGGGAATCATCGACGATTAATGCGGTTGTCAACATAGTGGTGTGCGCGTGCGATTGATCGATACCGTCGTTATTTGCATTCTGATATAGACCAGAACCGATAAGATCAGGAATATCGATAACAGCTGCGACACTACCATCACCAAGTATGGTGGCACCCTCGATACCGGCGATTGAGGGGATATACTCACCCAATGGCTTAATGACCAGCTCCTGGCTGGCGACGACATCATCGATCATAATGACGGTATTTTTCCCTTCATCGAGCCTGACCAGAAGAGCTGGCTTATCCTGCGCAATAACGGGGTCGCCAATGACTCCCGAGCCGAGTATATCTCCGAGGCCAAGGGCATCATAGCGTTCATCATTGATAGTATAATATGCCTGTTCATTTTCGTAACTCAAAACCCCGGCTTCAGGGTAAAGTATTTGTTCTATACCACGTGAAGAAAAGGCAACAAACTGACCTTGATGCCGAACAACAATTCCGTGAACCGAAACGAACGAAACAGGAAGACGTAACTCAATACTCACACCATGACCGGCGACAGAATCAATATTCATTGATCCTTTGAGGTCGATTATCTGATTGAACACGGCATCCAGCCCGACACCACGACCGGATACCTGGGTGACTTTATCTCGCGTTGAAAAGCCATGATGCAGGATAAATTTATGAAGTTCCGTATTACTGACCTTATCTTCTGACCGAAGAAGATCTCGTTTAATTGCGGTGTCCTTGATTGCCTCATAATCAAACCCTGCCCCATCATCCTGACAAAGCACTACAACCTCGTCCCCCTCCTTGAAGAAAGACAGGGAAATAGTTCCTGTTGGTCTCTTACCAATAGAAACCCGCTCATCATAACTTTCGATCCCATGATCGATGGAATTCCTCAATATATGCATCAAAGGATCAACAAGATTATTAATTACCTGGCCATCCACAAGAGTATCCTGACCGCTAATATGAAGTGATACTTTTTTGTCCGTCAAACGGGATGTTTGTCTGACACCCCGCTGAAGGCGAGGCACAATGTTACTCACAGGAACCATTCTTGTCTTCATAACAGTATCACGGTTCTGTTTACTCAAGCGCCCTTGCTCGATCAAAAGATCCTCTATTTCTACCAGGCAGGCGTCAATATTAAAAGCGAATTCCTGTGAGTCACTTGCAGCTTCAACAAGCTGGCGAGTAATGGTATGTAATTCGTTATACTGGTCCATCTCAAGCGAATCGAACTTGTCTGACTGAAAGTGACCGATTTGATGGTTTTTACCCTTACCTTGCAAATCCACCTGTTTTTCCAGTTCGAAAACAAGTTGCTGCAAAGACTTATTATGCTCCTGAGCAGCACGATTGTAGTCATCTGCCCTTCTCAGTTTTTCAAGCAAACGTTCATTATTGATTATCTTTTCACCAACAATACGGAGCAACTCATCAACCAGATCAGTGGATACACGCAAGAAAGTATCTGCAGCAATGGAGTTCTTGTCATCGGTGTCTGTATTTGTCTCAGTCGCCTGTTCCCCTGATAATTCAGGATCACGAGACTTGCCGACAAGAGGTATCTCCGAATCTTCTGAGGGTATACCATTTACATCAACATGGTTAGCCCAGTTAAGAATATCCTGGAGTACAGGCTTTGTGTCAGAAGGCGCAGGACCAATACCCAGAAGCGACTCACTCATTGATTCCAGCGTATCTGCGGCCATCATGAGCGAATCGGACAAAGCGGCTCCGGGAAGACGTTCATGTTTAGTAAATACCGAGAGAATGTCTTCGATATTATGTGTCAGGTTGGAAATACCTGGCACACCGACCGTATTGGCTGCGCCCTTAAGGGTATGAGCAATTCGTTGTGCGCGTGCGACATCGTCAATTTGTCCTTTTCCTTCAGCCAGTTTGGCTATAACATCAGAAAAAGAGGAGGTATGCCCCGGCAATTCACGAAGCAGGCTGTCCAGCAAGTCAGGATTCACATCGTCAGGAAGCTTAAGACTTACATCTTCATCGCTGACCGTTTCCGGCCTTTGTGGAGCGCTGTCTTCCTCTTCAAACTCAACGACTGGTGAGAGTAGTTGATTTTGCAAATCTTCTACCATTGCCTGGGATAAGGGCATTGGCCAGACAGGAGTCGCCAGGTACTCAAGCAGAGAATTGACGCTTGTTATACTGTTAACATCAGATAGATAATTGAGAACGTGCTCTTTCCATTCATGTAAAGAAACATATATATCAGCACCGAGTAATTTTCTGTCGCAAACAGACTGAACGTTCTGGGACATAAACTCCATAGCAGAGGACAAACCATGCAAACCAACCGAATCTGAAGCCAACACGAAGCGATCCAGCTTCTCTA
Source organism: uncultured Thiohalophilus sp. (assembly GCA_964405505.1). Classification (GTDB taxonomy): domain Bacteria; phylum Pseudomonadota; class Gammaproteobacteria; order UBA6429; family Thiohalophilaceae; genus Thiohalophilus. Next base: position 7,478 of record CAYOOC010000056.1, on the reverse strand, counting down.
TATAATCGGTCAAAGAATCATTCAATATATCCTCTGAGTCTGATTCAAAGGCTTGACGAAGAAGCTCTTCAAGATGCGGACCAATCGAATCGATCTCGATTTTAACAAGCGCAAGAAGCTCAACAACGTCCTCATCGAGTTCTACCGCCGGCTTGTCTAAAGAATCGGGAATCTCAATAACTTCAGAGTCATCGCTCTTATCAGTAGAAGCAAATACTGACGCAGAACCCTCATCCACCGCTTGAGATCTTTTTCTGATTTCCGGATGTTGCACACTATCGGTGTCGGCAGTACCCGGATTAGTCATGTCAATCTCGATTTTCTCTGGCAGGAGCATCTCGAGCAATGTTTGCGCCTCACCATCACTGATTTCAGGTATCCATAACTGAGATTGCAACGCCGAAATCAATTCGATACTGACATCCGGGCTACCCGGATTATCAAGATAACGCGTTATTAACATTGCACAATATATAATATCATCCAGGCCATATTGAAGTTTCTCAGCCTTACCAGTTAGCTGCTTCACTCCTTCATTGTAAATAAAAATACAATCAGTTATACCCAGCCAACCTGTCTCAGACAAAGACATCCCAATGATTTCAAGCCTGTCTGAATAGAGCTGAATTGCCATTACTCTGTCATTTTGAGCAACATCGCGACAGTCAGAATCATTGATCTCATCTGACAGCTCTTGTATGGCACTTCGAATCTCTTCGGCAATATCCCGGAAAAGTTGAGAGTCATAATCAGCATCTGCCTGGGGCACGATTTCTACAGCAGATTCGGTGTTATAATCTGAATTGACCCGCTTGGCTTCTTTTGGAGAAGGGATATCGTCAGCAACGAATACTTGGGTTTCGATGGGTGATCCAGATTCTTCAGACTCGTCAGTCAGATTCGATTTTTGCTCAGAAATCAATTGCTTATAAATATCATTAAAATCAGCCTCTTCTGAGCCATCTTCCTTGAGAATATTATTTAAATAACGAACGATCTCTTCGCCGGAGGATGCGTCACCATTGCCAGAAAGGTAGGACATCACAAGTATCGGCCATTCTTCTATTACATCACGCTCCTGTGCCGTCAGGATCCGATTCTGCCCGTACAACCCACGAAGGTAATTTTGAAAAATAACACAGGCATCGCGTAAACCGGAGAACCCGATCGCTCCAGCCGCCATACCAATTCGAGCAATACAGTTTATGTATTTCCCCAGCGCCTGACGATGGGTTTCAAGCTGCAGATTGGCGTCTTTATCGGGGTCGAACGATTCAGCCAAAACAGAAAGCACATCGATCACTTCCGTTTTGATAGATGTGAATTTTTCTTTCGGAATAGCCATGTTATCAGGATGCCTTTTTATGCGCCACTTCCGTATCCGTAGCGGTCGGTCCGTCGACTACTTCGGCCTGTTTTTGTCTGGTGGTACCGGGCAGCTTGAAAACCTGAACAGCGTTCAGGAGGCTTTTGGCGTATTGCACGAGTCTATTGGTTTGCAGAGTCTGTTGCTGCAACTGTTCGCTGGTCTGAATAGTACTTTGCTTGATCTGATCAGCACGCAATTGAAGTTGATTTGCAACACGGGCCTGTTCAACCGAACTTGAAGCAATCTGTTTTACTGAGGCAACGAGGTGAGATGTACTCTCCTGAGTTTTCTGCATTTGCTGGCCGGCTTTTTCTGCCAGTTCACTACCTTCAACAACCTGCGTGATCACATTATTCATCGTGGCGACTGTATCAGAGGTCTCTACCTGTATGTTATTAACCAGCGTTGAAATCTGCGCGGTTGCATCTCGCGCATTTTCTGCAAGTCGCTGAACTTCGTCCGCCACCACAGCAAAGCCTTTCCCTGCCTCACCGGCAGAGGCCGCATGCATACTGGCATTCAATGCGAGGATATGAGTACGTTCAGAAATACTGTTGATAAGATTAACAGCACGACTGATTTCCTGAGAACGTTCACCAAGACGTTTTATACGTTTTTCAGTTTCATGAATAATTTCACGTATATTATTAATCCCGCCTACTGTACTTGTTACTGTCTCACGTGCGATACGTGTTGCCTCTATCGCTTCTTCAGCAGCCTTGTTACTGGAGTCAGCAAGCTCGGCAATATCGTTCATTGTCCTGGCCGCCTCAGCAAGTCTTTCGGCTGTTTCAATAACCTCCTCACGTTCCTGCGAAGCTACCAGAATAACCTGATCCGACTGCGCCTTTACTTTTGCCGAAGCACGCGCGACCTCTTCCGAGATACTTCTTACACCCTGAAGTACCTTGGATGTCTCGCTGGTCAGAACATTCAACGCGTCTGCAACAGGCCCGGTAACGTCTTCAGTAACAGGAACTCGGACCGTAAGGTCGCGTTTGCTAAGCTTCGATACGGCTTGCAAGAGAGCAATAACCGATTCATTGAGCATGGTATTTTCCTGCTCAGTTTTAACCAGTGTCGCAACCTTGTCTTCAAGCAGGTTATCGAAGGCCTTGCCAAGCTCACCCAGCTCATCATTCCCGGCAAGATTCGTTCTCGCGTAAAAGTCGCCATCTGATACTTTGGCCACTGTTTTAGAAATCACATTTACTGGCTTCTTGATTGACCTGAATATAAAGAAACCCAGAAGAATCGCAACAGAAAGACCGGCAATCATTACAATAACGCTCTGGTTAAAGAATTCCTTGTTCGCCTCAGCTGATTCGGAAAATGATTTTTCAGATGCAATTTGTTGCTCACCAATGCGCCCGCGAAGGTCACTCAGCATTGGATTGACAAGTGGATCGAGATTATTGCGCATAAACTCATGCAGCAGCTGCCTGTCCTGCAGGGCAAACAAGGTTTCAAGCTGGTCAAAAGCTTCCCTGATATCTGTGATGTACCCGCCCATGCTTGACTTTATTTCGGCTTTTTCTTCGGTTGTGCGATCGGCAAGATACTCACGCCAGTTATTCTCAAATACAGCTCTTGCCGCCATCAGGTCAATCCCGGCTTCAGCCCAGCCCTGACTACCCCTCGATACGCGGTTGACGACACCCATCAGGTCGCCACTGATACTTTGCTGAAGAAGGTTAAGTTTTACCTGTTCAATAACGTTCTGATTCAATCTTGCCGTTGTATTCGTGGCATAATTCAGACCTGCAATTGTGGTCAAACCAATAATCAATAACACGACGGCCTGAACCGTTATCAGCGTTACCAGCCTTGAGCCGATTTTCATCCTTTTTAACATAGTCTTACCTCTGTATCCTGTACGTGATAATACAACCCAAACTGGATGTTGAACGCTTTATCGTGAGTCTAAACCCATTTAGCTGGCCTGATTTTTCAGATCGAGCCGCCTGGAGGCATAATCCTTGAAAAATGAGTGACAATCAAACTCTAACCAGTCTAACCCATCCTGTGAGATACCTTCCCTGACATAACCATCCAGAAAATCCGGAATAGCATGAAGATGCGCCTCTTTGTCACTGACATATACAGCTCTGGGGATTTCATCGACCAGAATGCCGATTTCACCTGCTGACTCGCCAAGAATCAGTACATTTCGTGATGAGGAATTGCTGTTTGACAAAAGACGATTGAGATCGAAAACAACAACAAGATTCCCGCGCAGATTCACTACTCCACTAACAAAGCGATCGGAGAGTGGGAGCGCGTAAATATTCTGCTCGAACAGAACTTCACTTCGTACATTATTGCCGACAAGAAATCGATAATCAGCAATCCTGTAGCCATAACGCACCAGCAAAGCATCGTTATCCGCCGACTGAATCAAGTCATGATGATGCGCAGACTTGAGCCGGGTGAGGGCCTCAACCGGTGATAACCATGCTCCTGATGACATTTGACATACTCCCTTATTGTCACTGATTAACCAAAAGCTTTGAGTTGATCGATGATTTGATCCGATGAATAAGGCTTGGTGATGTAGGCTTTACCACCCTGCATTTGACCCCATAATTTATCAGCTTTTTGGCTTTTGCTGCTGACAAAGACGATAGGAATATTTCGAGTATCCTTGTCATTACTCAAATGACGTGTTGCTTCATAACCATCCATTTCGGGCATGATGATATCCATGAAAATCATATCAGGATGCTCGGATTTCGCTTTCTCGAGAGCCTCTTTTCCATTAGAAGCACTGATGACCATGCACCCTGCATCGGAAATTATCTGCTTGATTGAAGACAGCTCGGACGGGGAATCATCAACTACCAGAACTTTATTGATCGACATTTCAATTACCTCCTTATTAATCAGGCTTCCATTACTTCTACGTTATCAACCGGCTTGAGATATTTCTTGGCCGTTGATTGAAATGTGGCACGACCGACAGGTTTTATCAGGTACGCATCACAACCCGCCAGAGAGCCGCGAACCTTATCGGCATGCGAAGCTTTACCGGTGAGCATAATAACCTTGGTTTTCCTGGTCGACTGTTGTGCTTTTATACTTTTACATATTTCAAACCCGTCTCCATCGGGAAGCACAACATCAAGAAATACCACGTCATAATTCCTCTTAGACAGGATATCCATAGCCCTGTTACTGTCTTCAGCATAGTCGACATCGACTTCGAAAAGTTCGAGTTCTATTTCAAGCTGCTTTCTGACAGAAGCACTATCATCAACCACGAGGGCTGACTGGTAATAACCAGATGCTTTCTGAGCATTCACCTGCTCATACTCACCCACCTCTTCCTTGATTGAAATTGGCTCAACACCACCTTCTTCATTTGAGTAAGACCCGGAACTGTTTACCTCGAGCGTATCGACATTGCTCGGGTTGGAAAGGCTGTCGTCTTCGACAATCGCCAGCTCTGAAGCCTCTTCTTCGCTAATCGAGAACTCGACAAGGGAAGATGAAGAATTCGACACACTTTCTGTTTCATCTGAACTATCAGCCTTCCCCATGTCCTGACCAGGCTCATTTTCGGATACAGAGACTTCCGGCTCCGACTCGAGAATCTTGAAAGTTTCCACCTGTCGATCGAGCGACGATAGAACCCGTGTCGCGATTAATGGACGTGTAATGGAAGGCCCCTCCGGCGTTTCGTCTTTATTGCAAATACAGATAACCAGCTGGTTGTCATCGTTCAAACCACCTGTATGACATTCGCCCCGTATGACGATACGAGGCGCACCGTCCTCTGGTGACAAAGAATACGCGGTGTTGCGGTTACCCGCTCTTTCAGACACCGAAAATATCAATTTTAATATCGTCTGCTCATTGCCTGCGACATTCTCAAAACTGACGGGGATCTGGGTTTTTTCGCTCATAATCACTTCTATGTGTAACCTGGCAATCCTCGCCAGGGTATCCGGATTTAGGATGCTATCACTACGACTATTACTATCGACGATTTGCAGGGCTGCTCAAACACCTGCGGGGGAATATGTGATGAAGTTGACAATAGCCGGGAATGCCGATCACATCAAGCTGCCCTTATGCCGCCATTTGTAGGATATTTCTCAGGCTGTGTAGGAAAATTCCTACAAGCGGCCTCCTCGACCCGGCCTCCGGCGTCACCACAACCAGAAAAACCAGGCTACTCAGGTAGAGTACAGACAAAGACTTCCACGGAACGGAAAAATTTACATGATAGACCATTAATTGTGATTATTTTCACAATATTAACGTCAATAATCTTACCTCCCTGAACGATACTTAAATTTGACTGCAAAAGCAGGTACAAAATTCTGCAGGTGTTACGTCGGCAACGGCATAACAGGATTGAACAACTTACATGGACTGAAACAGGTGCCCCGATGACCCCGACAACAGAATTAGTCATATCATCCCATGGATTGCTGGAGGACGAGCAGGAGGCGCTGGGAAAAGCATTGGAATATCTCGGGACAAGCGGCTTGAATTATCAGCTTCACTCCGGGAACGTTCAGAAAGCACACCTTGTCGTTCTGAATGACGAAACGGACAGTGGCAAATCCGCCTTGCTCAGAGCAAGAGCCGGACAGGTGAAACTCGTCTTCTCATCAACCCCGCGTTCGGGTAAAAACATGATCCTGGTACGTCGCCCGGTAAATATCACACTGTTACAGAATATTTTGAGCCGCGTATTCGGGAAAATGCGGGACCAGTTACAACAAACCCTCTCCGATCCCAGTGTGGCGCCTGGTGAAGAATCCAGCGCAGAACCCAGGGTCGAACCTGCAACACAGGACGAAACATTATTCACCACATTAATCTACGCCAAGGAAAAACAAAAACTTCTGTGCCTTACCCTCCCTGACTTGACCAAACTGTATATAAATGGTCAGAGCAAGACTTTTATGTCTGAAAATGATATTAATCATCTGAAAAAATTCGCTCCAACACCTCTGTCAGAAATTAAATTATCGAATATTGACGAAGCGCATTTTTCAGCTGAAACCCGGAAAAAACCGATTTACGCGTTACATCGTCTTCTCTGGACGTCAGGAATTTATGGCTCAGAAGGCAGACTCCTTTCCGGGCATACAATGGATCGTCCGGTGAAGTTGCGCGCCTGGCCAAATTTCACGCGTAATGATTTTTTACCACAACATTTGAAAATGGCTGCCATAATCGCTCGCCGGCCAACAACACTTGAACAACTCGTCAAGCAAACAGGTATAGCCAGAAGCGACATTATTAATTTTTATAACGCCGCCTACGCGGTTGACTTGATCGAAATCTCCGATTCCAGCGAAATTGATGATAAAACCGAAACTCTGCCGACCCCGGCCTTATCCCAGGCACGGCAAGGACTTCTGTCAAAATTGGCCTCAAGACTGAGACTGGGCACCTGAAATTATGCTGGATACGAACAAGATAATTTTTACCGGGCCTGTTGGCTCGGGCAAAACGACGGCCATTGGAGCAATCAGTGACACGCAGCCTGTAGGCACAGACGTTTCATGCAGTGACGAATCCGCTCAAATTAAAGATACAACTACCGTAGCGATGGACTACAGCTATATCAGTCTTGAGGACGGTACACGCGTACATCTTTATGGGACGCCGGGCCAGGATCGTTTTGACTTTATGTGGAACATTCTCTGCAAAAACGGCATTGGACTGGTTCTGCTCGTCAACAATGACCACCCTGAACCTGTCATACAGCTGGACCACTACCTGGATGCTTTCTCAGACTTCATACAGGAGACGGGGGTCGTTATCGGAATTACACGCACGGGAATTTCCGACCAGGCTTATATTGAAGATTATCAGCAACGGCTTGCTGAAAGAGATCAAATATTTCCGGTTTTCGAAATAGATGCCAGGAATTCCGATGACGTAAAAATTCTGGTACATGCCCTGCTTGCCATTCTACAGAATTAGCCAAGGAGGCTATGATGCAATTATTAAGCGATGTTATTACACAACTCAGCACTCAGAGCGCGACTTCAACTGAGGAAGTCTCAGGCCTTATTAATCGCGAACTGACTGAAATACTCGATCAAATGATGCTCAAAAGCGAAGATATTACCTCGGCAATCATCAG
>CAYOOC010000055.1:4346-21855 GCA_964405505.1 uncultured Thiohalophilus sp. | reverse complement strand
TCAAGCCCCTCCTACAAGGCAGTTACCAGAACCTAGTAACTAGCAGCTAGCCCCGCCCGAAGGGCTTCGTGGGAGGCGATTCCATCGGCGACGGTCGTGCCCCCGCTCCCGAGTCGCGGCTGCAAGCCCCTCCTACAATACACAGTTCCAAGTACTCGGTACTCAGAACTCAGAACTCAGAACTCAGAACTCAGAACTCAGAACTCGTCAAGTCTGCCAACTGCCATCTGCAAACTGCCAGCTTTGTTTATAATACCGCACGCGGATAGGAACCGAGTACCTTGACCATGCTGGCGGTTTCATCCAGTTCCCGGATCGCCTGGCTGACGTTGCTGTCGTCGATATGACCTTCAATATCGATGAAAAACGCGTAATTCCACATCCCCTGGCGAGAGGGACGCGATTCGATGCGTGACATGGAGATATCGTGCTTGGCAAATGGTTTCAGCATGCCATACAGCGCGCCCGGCCGATTGCGGGTATACACCAGCATCGAGGTTTTGTCGTTGCCGCTGGGCGGCGTGACCCGTCGGCCGACCACCAGAAAGCGGGTGGTATTCTCCGGATGATCCTCGATATTTTTCGCCAGGTAATCGAGCTCGTAAATGTCCGCCGCGCTTTCCCCGGCAATCGCGGCCGAGGCCGGATCCATGCTGGCCAGACGCGCGGCTTCGGCATTACTGCTGACATCGACCTGTTCCACATCGGACAGGTGCGAGTCGAGCCATTTGCGGCACTGGGCCAGCGACTGGCGATGGGAATAGACCTTGCAGATGTCATCAATCCCGGCGGCATTGCTCAACAGGTGATGATGAATTCGCAGCTCCACCTCGCCGCAAATCGACAGGGACGAGGTCATGAATTCATCGAGGGTATGATTGATCACCCCCTCGATGGAATTTTCCACCGGTACCACTCCATAGGAAGCCGTGCCGGACTCCACTTCACGAAAGACATCGCCAATGGTGGCCAACGGCAGGGTCTGCACCGAATGACCGAAGTGTTTCAGCGCCGCTGCCTGGGTAAAAGTACCTTCCGGTCCCAGGAAGGCGATATTCATGATCCGCTCGAGCGCGAGACAGGCGGACATAATCTCACGAAACAGCCGCGCCATTTCCTCGTTACCCAGCGGCCCCTGATTACGCTGCATCACATTACGCAGGACCTGCGCTTCTCGCTCGGCACGGTAGAATACGTCATCGCCATTGGCCTGCTTGGTACGTGCGACCTCCTCGGCAAGACGTGCGCGTTCGCTGATCAGCGTCTGGATCTGCTCATCCAGTTCGTCGATGTGCTGGCGCAGTTTCTGAAGATCGTCGCTCACTCGCTTTTCCTGATAGTTATCGATCGAGATTAGTCGATAAAACGAACTTTCAACACACCGTTTATCGCGGTGAGTTTATCGCGATGGCCTTCATCCACACTGCCATCGACGTCGATCAGGTTATAGGCCATGTTGCCGCGGGACTTGTTGATCATATCCACGATATTCAGATTCTGATCGGCCAGGGCCGCGGTGATCTGACCCACCATGTTGGGCTCATTGCGATTTACAATCGCAATGCGCTGTCCCTCGGTACGCTCCATATAGACTTCCGGGAAGTTGACCGAATTGCGAATATTGCCGTGCTCGAGATAATCACGGACCTGTTCCGCGACCATAATGGCGCAGTTTTCTTCCGCCTCGACGGTGGAGGCCCCCAGGTGCGGCAGGGTAATGACTCGCTCATGATGTTTCAGCAAATTGCTGGGGAAATCACAAACATAGGCATAGACCTTGCCGGATTTGATCGCGGCGCTGACCGCCTCGTCATCGACAATGCCATTGCGCGCAAAGTTGAGAATAATCACGCCATCGCGCATCAATTTGAGCCGCTCGGCATTGATCATATTCTTTGTCGCGTCGACCAGCGGGACATGGAACGTAATAAAGTCTGATTTGGCCGCCAGTTCATCCATGCTCGCGGCTTTTTCCACCTCCGAAGAAAGCTGCCAGGCCCCTTCCACGGTAATACCCGGATCGAAACCGACCACCCGCATGCCCAGTTGCAACGCCATGTTGGCGACATTACGGCCGATAGCGCCGAGGCCAATCACGCCCAGGGTCCGGCCGGGCAACTCGAAACCGCCGAAGTTTTTCTTACCGGCTTCCACGGCCTTGTTGATCTCGGCATCGGAACCTTCCACCGAACGGGCAAAATCCCAGGCCGGGCCAATATTACGGCAACCCATCAGCATGCCGGCCAGTACCAGTTCCTTGACCGCGTTGGCATTGGCGCCGGGGGCGTTGAATACCGCAACCCCCTGATCCGACATCTTGTCGACCGGAATATTATTCACCCCCGCGCCGGCACGACCGATGGCTTTGAGGCTGGATGCCACTTCCATGTCATGCATCTTCGCCGAACGCACCAGAATGGCATCGGGGTGACCGATCTCGGAAGCGATTTCGTACTTGTCACGCGGCAGCCGTTCCAGACCAGCCAGCGAGATATTATTCAATGTCAAAATTTTATACATAACTGTTCACTTTTTCATTTTTGGCTTTCAATGCACATGAGAGAGTTAATACCTGTTCTCATATACTTAAGATATTTATGTCCGCAAATAAACGCGAACACACGCAAATATAGAAAATCATTTGCGTTAATTTGCGTGCATTTGCGGATCGCTTAGTTTCTATGCACTAACATTTTATCCATGTCGTTTTTCGAAATCGGCCATGAATTCGACCAGGGTATCGACACCGGCTTCGGGCATGGCGTTATAGATGCTGGCGCGCATGCCGCCGACGGAGCGGTGGCCTTTCAGGGTGGTCAGTCCCTGTTTGGCGGCTTCCTCGAGGAAGGTTTTGTCCAGATCGGGGTTGGCCAGGGTAAACGGCACGTTCATCCACGAACGGCAATCGGGCTTGACCGGGTTGGCGTAAAAATCAGAGTTGTCGATCGCGTTATAGAGCTTGTCTGACTTGCGCTTGTTGATCTCGGCCATGCCTTCCAGACCGCCCTTCTCTTTCAACCATTCGAACACCAGACCAGCCAGATACCAGCCGTAGGTCGGCGGGGTGTTGGCCATGGAACCGGCCTCGGCATGCACCTGGTAGTCGAACATGGCCGGGGTCCTGTCCAGTGTTTCACCGATCAGGTCCTTGCGCACAATGACCACGGTCAGGCCGGCCGGTCCGATATTCTTCTGTGCGCCGGCGTAGATGACGCCGTATTTCGATACGTCGATGGGCCTCGACAGAATTGTCGAGGACATATCCGCCACCAGCGGCTTATCACCGGTCTCGGGAATATAGTTGAACTCCACCCCGCCGATGGTTTCGTTGGGAGTGTAATGTACATAGGCGGCATCGCTGCTCAATTGCAGATCTTTTTGCTCTGGCGCGCTGGAGAAACCGTCGGCTTCGGTGGTCGCCGCCAGGTTCACGTCGCAGAATTTTTTCGCTTCACCAATGGCCTTTTTCGACCAGGCACCGGTATTGATGTAGTCGGCTTTGGTTTTACCGCGCAGCAGGTTCATCGGCACCATGGCGAACTGGCTGCTGGCGCCGCCCTGTAAAAAGAGAATTTCGTAATTATCCGGAATCGCCATCAGCTCACGCAGATCGGCCGTTGCCTTTTCGGCAATGGACATAAACTCCTTGCCGCGATGGCTCATTTCCATCACCGACATACCGGTACCATGCCAGTCAAGCATTTCCTCGCGAGCGCGCTCCAGAACTTCCTGGGGCAGCATCGCCGGACCGGCGCTGAAATTAAATACACGACTCATACAAACTCCTAATATTTGATTGCCTGTAAACGTTTTACCTGTATTTCACGGTTTTCATATTCTGTTCAACAAGGGCCGAGGGACGAGTAACGAGTTACGAGTCGAAAATAATTATTCCTCGTCACTCGTCACTCGTTCCTCGTCACTGATTTTGGCGATGCGCTCGATGCCGGAGAGTTTTTCACCTTCGCCGAGGCTGATCAGTTTCACGCCCTGGGTATTGCGGCCCATGATCGAGACTTCGTCGACTTTGGTCCGCACCAGAGTGCCGCGGCTGGTGATGAGCATGATCTCATCCTCTTCACCGACCAGTTCGGCACCGATCACTTCACCGTTACGCTCCGAAGTCTGGATCGACTTGACGCCCTGGCCACCGCGACCGTGACGGGGATAGTCATCCACACCGGTGCGCTTGCCGTAACCATTTTCGGTGGCAGTCAGGATGTCACCTTCGCTGGCAATGATCAGCGAGATGACATGCTGCTCCGATTGCAGCTTCATGCCGCGCACGCCGACCGAGCTGCGGCCCATGGCGCGCACATCCTGCTCGTTGAATCGGATCGCCTTACCGGCATTACTGAACAGCAACACATCCTGATCGCCGCGGGTCAGTTCCACGCCGATCAGATGATCGTCCTCGCGCAACTCGATGGCGATAATGCCCGAGGCGCGTGGCCGGGAAAAATCGGTCAACGGGGTTTTCTTGACCGTGCCATTACTGGTGGCGAAGAAAATAAACTGGCCTTCCGCGTATTCGCGAATCGGCAGGATCGCATTGATACGCTCACCCTCTTCCATCGGCAACAGATTGACAATGGGTCGTCCGCGCGCGGTACGCCCGGCCTGCGGCAGTTCGTAGACTTTCAGCCAGTAAACCTTGCCGCGACTGGAGAAACAGAGGATCGTGTCGTGGGTGCTGGCCACGAACAGCTTGTCGATAAAGTCCTCGTCCTTGACCGACGTGGCTGCCTTGCCCTTGCCACCACGACGTTGCGAGGTGTAGGCCGTAATCGGTTGGGCCTTGGCATAACCTTCGTGAGAGAGCGTTACCACCACATCTTCTTCGGTGATCAGGTCCTCGATGGTCAGATCTTCCTGGCTGGCGATGATCTCGGTACGCCGTTCATCGCCGTATTGAGCGCGCATTTCCGCCAGCTCATCACGAATCACCTGCATTAACCGTTCGCTGCTGGCCAGAATGGCGAGCAGTTCCTCGATCTGTTTAAGCAGCTCTTCGTATTCGTTGAGAATCTTGTCCTGTTCCAGTCCGGTCAGACGGTGCAGGCGCATATCCAGGATCGCCTGGGCCTGCGCATCGGAGAGGCGGTAACGCCCTTCGACCAGGCCGAATTCGGGCGCCAGCCCTTCAGGCCGGGAAGCCGCGGCGCCGGTACGTTCCAGCATCTGGTTGACCACGCCCGGTTCCCACAGGGTCGACATCAACTGTTCCTTGGCTTCGGCCGGATTTTTGGCCGCCTTGATCAGGGCGATGATCTGATCGATGTTGGCCAGCGCAATGGCCAGGCCCTCGCGCACATGGGCCTTCTCGCGCGCCTTGCGCAGATCGAATACGGTACGACGGGTCACCACCTCGCGGCGATGGCGAATGAACGCCGCCAGGATCTGATGCAGATTGAGCAGCTGCGGCTGTCCTTCGACCAGCGCCACCATGTTGATACCGAATACGGTCTGCATCTGGGTGTGCTGATAGAGGTTGTTGAGCATCACCTCGACCACTTCGCCACGGCGCAGTTCGATCACCACGCGCATGCCTTCCTTGTCCGATTCATCGCGCAGCTCGCTGATGCCCTCGATCTTCTTGTCCTTGACCAGTTCGGCGATCCGCTCCAGCAGACGCGCCTTGTTAACCTGGTAGGGCAGCTCGTTGACCACGATGCGCTGACGGCCGTTGGCCATCTCTTCGATTTCGGTACGTGCCCGCACGTAGATGCGGCCGCGACCGGTGGCATAGGCCTCGGCGATGCCGCGCGCGCCATTGATAATGCCCGCGGTGGGGAAGTCGGGACCCGGGATATAGCCCATCAGTTCCTGGATAGTGATATCGGGATTGTCGATCATCGCCAGGGTGGCGTTGATCACCTCGGTCAGGTTATGCGGCGGAATATTGGTCGCCATGCCCACCGCGATCCCGGCCGAACCGTTGACCAGCAGATTGGGAATGCGGGCCGGCAGGATCTCCGGCTCATACTCGGTTTCGTCGTAATTGAGGGTGTAATCGACGGTCTCTTTTTCGATATCCGCCAGCAGTTCGTGCGCGATCTTCGCCATGCGCACTTCGGTGTAACGCATGGCGGCCGGGGCATCGCCGTCTACCGAGCCGAAGTTACCCTGGCCGTCGACCAGCATGTAACGCAGCGAGAAAGGCTGGGCCATGCGCACGATGGTGTCGTACACCGCGCTGTCGCCGTGGGGATGGTATTTACCGATGACGTCACCGACCACGCGGGCCGACTTTTTATAGGGCTTGTTCCAGTCATTGCCCAGTTCGCGCATGGCGTACAGGACACGGCGGTGAACCGGCTTGAGGCCGTCCCGCACGTCGGGCAGGGCGCGCCCGACAATCACACTCATCGCATAGTCCAGGTAGGACTGCTTCATCTCCTCCTCGATATTGATCGGGAGGACTTCCTTGGCAAATTCGCTCATGCGTCGGCTTCAGTCAGGTTAGTGTGGCTCGTTAATTCTTGAGACGATATTAGACGGCCACTATACCATAGCGGGGCTACCTACTGCATCTTTGGAAAAACGCGTGAGAAACCCGTTGCGGGCGTATCGTGGAAAGCCGGGCGGTTTTAGAAACCGTTTTGAGCCCCGGCCAGAGCAGAAAATCAGCGGTGTTCGCCCATGTGCCGGGCCATTTTCCCGGCATCGGGCTGTTCGATAATACCGCGCTCGGTGACAATGGCATCCACCAGTTGCGCCGGGGTGACATCGAAGACCGGGTTCCAGGCCCCGGCCCCCTCGGCCGCCACCCGCTGCCCACCGCAATTCAGCAATTCATCGGGGTCCCGCTGTTCTATCGGAATTGATCCCCCCTCGCCGATTGCCATATCAATGGTGGAGGTCGGTGCGGCCACCATGAATTTGACGCCGTGCTGGCGCGCCAGCACGGCCAGCGAGTAGGTGCCGATCTTGTTAGCTACATCGCCGTTAGCCACGATCCGATCCGAGCCGACAATCACCCACTGCACCTTGCCCTGGCGCATCAGCCAGGCGGCGGCCCCCTCTGCCACCAGTGTCACCGGTATACGGTCCTGGAGTAATTCCCAGGCGGTCAGGCGCGCCCCCTGCAGCCAGGGCCGGGTCTCATCCGCATAGACCGTTCCCAGTTTGCCCCCTGCATAGGCACTGCGGATCACCCCCAGCGCCGTGCCGTGACCACCGGTGGCCAGTGCTCCGGCATTGCAATGGGTCAGCACGCTCTCGCCCGGCGCGATCAGCGAGGCCCCGAACTCGCCCATTTTCAGATTGGCGGCGATGTCCTCTTCATGGATGGCCCGGGCTTCCGCCAGCAAGGTCGAGAAAGGATCATTCTCTATGGTATCCAGCCGGCGGCGCAGCCGCTCGATTGCCCAGTAGAGATTAATCGCCGTCGGCCGGGCCTCGACCAGCTGCTGCAGATCCGCTTCGAGGTTATCGCGCCAGTGTGTCGCTGACTCGGCGTAACGCTGCCGTGCTGCCAGCGCCACACCATAGGCGGCGGTAATCCCGATGGCCGGCGCCCCGCGCACCACCATATCGCGGATCGCTCCGGCGACTTCGCTCACGCTGCGGTAATGATTGTATTGATGTTGCCGGGGCAACAGCCGCTGATCCAGCAGACAGACCGCCTCGTTATCCCACATCACCGGTTTGAAGGTATCGTATTGTTCCAGCATAAAAAAAGCGAAGTTGCTTCGGGGTACCCATTGTAGTCCGCAAATACACGCGAATAAACGCCAACTTTGGTTGCTTTCAAATCAGTCCGCCAATAAACGCGAATAACGCAAATAAACAAACTACCCTTTCATCTCATAAATAAACCTTCCGAATACCAGTCCATTTACAAGTAGCCTGGATCAAGGAGCAACGCGACGGATCCAGGTTTTTCCGGTTCAGGTGGAACCGCTGCGCTTGTTCCACCCTACATAGAGGGTTCGGGGAATAGGAACTTTTATTAGTCACTGATGTTAAAACCCTGATTAACCTGATTTGCGTACATTTGCGTTCATTGGCGGACTACAAACCTGAAATCCCCATCAAGCTCTCCTAAATACTTGCAGTCATGAATCCAATCCCTGTATCTTTCCCGGCATGAAGATTGACACTCTGTTATCCGCACGCTGGGTGCTGCCGGTTGAACCCCGGGGCATGCTGCTCGAGCAGCATGCGATTGCGATCCATAATGGACGCATCGAGGCCGTTCTGCCCAAAGCCGACGCCGAACAACGTTACCAGCCGGATCATGTCCAGCACTTTGAGCAGCATGTCCTGATGCCGGGGCTGATCAACCTGCACGGTCACGCCGCGATGACTTTGATGCGCGGACTGGCCGACGATCTGCCCTTGATGGAATGGCTGCAACAGCATATCTGGCCGGCGGAACAACAGTGGGTTGGCAAGGAGTTCGTCTACGACGGCACGCTGCAGGCCTGTGCCGAGATGCTGCGCGGCGGTACCACCTGCTTCAATGACATGTACTTCTTCCCCGAGGAGACTGTGCGCGCGGTGGAACACGCCGGCATGCGCGCCTGCGTCGGCCTGATCATGATCGACTTTCCGACCCCGTATGCACAAACGCCCGACGAATACCTGAGCAAAGGCATCGCCCTGCATGATCAGCTGCGCAGCAACAGCCTGATCCGCACCGCTTTTGCCCCGCACGCGCCCTACACCGTCTCTGACGAACCGTTGCAACGGATTGCCACCTATGCCGAGGAACTGGATATTCCGATTCACATGCATGTGCATGAAACCGCCCACGAGGTCGAGGAAAGTCTGAACAACACCGGCCAGCGGCCACTGCAGCGATTGGAAGAGCTGGGCCTGCTCAACCCGCACCTGCTGGCCGTGCATATGACCCAGTTAAAGGCGGATGAAATCGCCCGTCTGACGGAGGCCGGCGCGCACGTGGTGCATTGCCCCGAATCCAATCTCAAGCTGGCCAGCGGTTTTTGCCCGGCGCATGAACTGGCGCAGGCCGGGGTGAATCTGTGCCTGGGTACCGATGGCGCTGCCAGCAACAACGACCTGGACATGTTCAGCGAAATGCACAGCGCCGCCCTGCTGGCCAAGGCCGTCGCCGGGAACGCCAGTGCCCTGCCCGCCGAGGCGGTACTGCGCATGGCAACCATCAACGGCGCCCGGGCGCTGGGACTGGAGCAGGAGATCGGCTCGCTGGAAGCCGGCAAATCCGCCGATATCATTGCCGTGGATCTTGGCACGCTGGAAAGCCAGCCGGTCTATCACCCGGTCTCCCAACTGGTCTACACCGCCGGACGCGAACAGGTCACCGACGTCTGGGTCGCCGGCCGCCAGCTGCTCAAAGCGCGCGAGCTGACGACCATCGACCCGAACGCCGTGCTGGAGCGGGCGCAGCAATGGCAGCATCGCCTCATACCATTAGACTAACCTTCTGGACAGTTCGGATTTTGTCCGCAAATAAACGCTAATTCACGCAAATCGAAAAAATACCCATACAAATAAATTTGCGTTTATTCGCGTTCATTTGCGGATTGTTCTTCCTGTATACTTATATAAATGGCACATACAAACACCAATGTTGATCATCAGGAAATCGCCAAGTTCGAGGATCTTGCCTCGCGCTGGTGGGATCCCCATGGCGAGTTCAAGCCGCTGCATGAAATCAATCCATTACGTCTGGAGTATATCGACCGGCGGGTGACGCTGGCCGGCAAGAAGGTACTGGATGTGGGGTGCGGTGGCGGAATTCTCTCCGAGGCCATGGCGCACAGGGGCGCGACTGTAACCGGTATCGATATGGGGGAAGCGCCGTTGAGCGTTGCCCGGCTGCACAAGTATGAGTCCGGTGTGGAGGTCGATTATCAGCAGATCACCGCCGAGGAACTGGCCGATCGGGAGGCCGGCGAATACGACGTGGTCACCTGCCTGGAAATGCTGGAGCATGTGCCCGATCCCGCCTCGATCGTTCGCGCCTGCGCGCAACTGGTCAAACCCGGCGGCCATGTGTTTCTCTCCACCATTAACCGCAATCCCAAATCGTACCTGTTTGCCATCATCGGCGCCGAATATATTCTCAAGCTGCTGCCCAGGGGCACGCATGATTATGCCAAATTCATTCGCCCCGCCGAGCTGGAAAGCTGGGTACGGGCCGCCGAGCTCCAGACCCGGGAGCTGACCGGCATGAGTTACAACCCGCTGACCAAAACCTATTCCCTCGGGCACGACGTCAGCGTCAATTACCTGCTGCATACCCAGAAGCGTTAGGGCGTGAGGGCGTGAGGGCGTGAGGAATGTAAGCGGGAAGATCGATATTTCAAGGGAGTAACTTCACAGGCTGGCATCGTGGGTTTCACCATCTAGCTATCTCGCCAGCTCACGCTCTGTCACTCTCACGACCTCGCGATTTCACGAACTATCCAAGGAGAAGCGGACATGGATAAGCCGCACAAGAAACTGCATGCATGGAACACTTCAATGCAACTGGTCACTGAAATTTATCAACTGACCCGGAATTTTCCTGATAATGAACGCTTTGGACTAACTCACCAGTTACGACGTGCAAGCATCAGCATAGCCTCCAACATTGCTGAAGGCGCGGCGAGAACCGGGAGCAACGAATTTCGACACTTCATCAACATTGCGCGAGGTTCCGTCAGCGAAGTCGACACCCAGATGGATATTGCTGAACTATTGGGTTACCTTACGGCCCCTCAGCGCCAGGCTTTGGATCAGGTGCTGGAGCGTATTGACAAACTGCTCTACAAGTTGCATCAATCGCTACGGGCGTGAGGGCGTGAGATTATATGACTAACAACAGTAAACCAGCCAGGCCTAACTCGCATTCTCACGAACTCGCGAATTCGCGATCTCGCGATCCATCGACCTCGCCATCTCGCGATCTCGCCAGCTCACGCGCCATTCGGACAGTCTTGTTTGACCTGGACGGCACGCTGGCCGACACCGCGCCGGATCTGGCCCATGCCCTCAATGCCGTGCGCCTGAGCCACGACCTGCCCGCCCTGCCGTTCGACCTAATCCGTCCCGTGGTATCGCACGGCGGCAAGGCGTTAATCGAGCTGGGTTTTGCCCAAACCCATATCGACGCGGACTTCGAGACATTACGCCAGCAACTGCTGCAGCATTATCACAGCGACCTGGCAACCCACACCGTGCTGTTCCCCGGCATGGTGGCATTGCTCGATACCCTCGAAAGCCGTGGCCACAACTGGGGCGTGGTGACCAACAAGCCCGGCTGGCTGACCGATCCCTTGCTGGAGGCACTGAAGCTCGACCAGCGCGCCGGCTGCGTGGTCAGCGGTGACACCCTGCCACAACGCAAACCCGATCCCGCACCGCTGTTGCATGCCTGCCTGCAGTGCCACAGCGAGGCCCACCAGTGCCTGTATGTCGGCGACGCCCAGAGAGACATCGAAGCCGGTCGCCGCGCCGGCATGCAGACACTGGTTGCCCTGTTCGGCTATATTGGCGAGTATGAACAACCGGACACCTGGGGCGCCGACGGGATGGTGGAATCCCCCGAAGCGATCCTGCAATGGCTGGATGATTGAAAATCCAACCACGAAGACACCAAGTAACCAATTATTTCTGCGTTTCGCATCCTCAAGAAGAGATGATTAGAATAGAAAAATCTCATTATTACAATCCGCAAATGCACGCTAATGAACGCCAAGTATATTTTGGCCTTTAAACCAAATCAGCTGATTCGAAGCAGGAATACTCAATGGTGAAAAACATAAACATTACAGATATACATTCGCGTATATTTGCGTTTATTGGCGGACTGATTGATTCGTCCCTCATACAAATCAACGATTCTGTGAAATATTGTAATAAATGAGTGAAGAACTGATATACGCTGCGATTGCTGCTGGTTCCCTGCTGGTCGGGGCGCTGGTGGTCTATCTGTGGTTGCAGGGGCGCATCAGTGCCCTGCAACGGGAAAACAGTGAGCTGAGCACGACGCTGGAGCTGGAGCGTCGACACGCCGCGGAAAAACTGGAAACGCTGACCCAGGCCCGCGAGCAGCTCAAGGAAACCTTCTCCTCCATTTCCAGCCAGGCGCTGAAACACAACTCCGAGGAGTTCCTGCGTCTGGCGCAACAGAATCTGGAAAAATTCCAGAATGAGGCCAAGGGCGATCTGGCGCAGAAGGAAAAGGCGATCGAACAGTTGATCAAGCCCATCCGCGACTCGCTGGAGAAAACCGAACAGCAGATCCACAGTATCGAAAAAGAGCGCAAGGAAGCCTACGGTGCACTGCACAAGCACATCGAAACCATGAATCTGACCCAGCAGGAGTTACGCAACCAGACCCATAACCTGGTACAGGCACTGCGTCGCCCGGAGGTACGGGGTCAGTGGGGTGAGCTGACCCTCAAGCGGCTGGCGGAGCTGGCCGGCATGGTCGAGCATTGCGACTTCTACCAGCAGGAGAACATCCAGACCGACGAGGGCCGGCAACGACCGGACATGATCGTGCGCATGCCCGACGGGCGCGAGATCGTGGTGGATGTCAAAACGCCGCTGGATGCCTATTTAAGTGCTATCGAAAGCAGCGACGAGGAGCAGCGCAAGCAGCACATGCAGCGCCATGCCAAAAACGTCCGCCAGCGCATCAACGAGCTGCACAGCAAGGCGTACTGGAGTCAGTTCAGTCAGTCACCGGAGTTTGTGGTGTTGTTTATTCCCGGCGATCAGTTCCTCAGCGCGGCGCTGGAAACCGATTATCAATTGATGGAAGATGCGCTGAGTAAAAATGTGATTCTTGCGACCCCCACCAGCTTTGTCGCCCTGCTGCGCGCGGTGGCCTATGGCTGGCGCCAGGAACAGCTGGCGAAAAATGCCGAGCAGATCAAAAAGATCGGCGAGGAGCTGTATCAGCGCCTGGCGACCTTTACCGGCCATTTACAAAAGATGGGGCGTAGCCTGGATACGACCGTCAAGCACTTCAACAGTACGGTGGGATCGTTTGACAGCCGCATCCTGCCCAGTGTGCAGAAATTTCGCGAGATGGGCATCAGTTCCAGCAAGGAGATCGAAGCCCAGGAACAGATCGAAAGCGGCGTCCGTCAGATCGAAACCGACGGCGACCAGTAACCGGTTATTCGTCGATTTTACCCTTGATGTCCGAACCGAGCTCCTCAACTTTCTTGCCGGCCCGCTCCATGGCCTCGCCGGTACTCTCTTTCAGGCGCTGCTTCAGGGTCGGCTCATCGAAGGGGTTGCTCAGCAACGGCTTGCCCTTGCCGATATTTACGCCCGTCCACAAACCGACAGCCAGGCCGATGATGACGCCAGACAGGATCAGTTTAAGTTTTTTCATTGTCTGATACCTTATTATTCATGATGTTCTTACAATACCACAGACGACTCTCATGACAAGCGACAAACTGGCTGATGCCTACGCCCACTGCGCGGCAATGGCGCGCGATCATTACGAGAATTTTCCCGTTGCCAGTCGTCTGCTGCCGGCGCGGATTCGCCCGGCGGTAGCCGTCATTTATGCCTTTGCCCGCCGCGCCGATGATGTCGCCGATGAAGGCGATTTGAGTCGCGAACAACGCCTGGCCCGGCTCGATGAGTACCGGCATCGCCTGCAACAACTGCAGAGGGGAGAATCATTCGATGACCCGATTTTCATCGCCCTGCAGGATGTCATCGCACGCCACCACCTGCCCGTCGAACCCTTCCAGCGGTTATTGCAGGCCTTTGTTCAGGATGTGGAGAAAACCCGTTATGCCGATTTTGGCGAGCTGATGGATTATTGTCGCAATTCAGCGAACCCGATCGGCGAGCTGCTGCTGCAGCTCAATAATGCCGACAGCGAACGTAACATCGGCTATTCCAACGCTATCTGTACCGCCCTGCAATTGATCAACTTTCTGCAGGATATCGATCAGGATTACCGGGAAAACAACCGGATTTATTTGCCACAGGACGAGATGCAACGCTTCGGTGTCAGCGAACAGCATATTGCCAACCGTACGACCGATTTTGCCATGCAGGGACTGATGCGCCAGCAGATCGAACGGGCTCGCCGGCTGCTCGAATCCGGCGCCCCGCTGGGGTTGATCCTTGGTGGACGTTTTGGTTTCGAATTGCGGCTGATCATCGCCGGCGGCGCCCGTATTCTCAAACATCTGCACGAGAACAGCCGTGACGCGTTCGCCCGCCCGCGACTCACCTCGCGTGACAAGCTGGCCATGGTGGCGCAGGCGGCTCTGCCGCGCGTCACCGGTCGCAAGCGCCCGGGCAAATCGGGCTGTGGAATCTGATACACTTGGGCGCATCATGACTCCCGATCAATATTGTCAGGACAAGACCGCCTCCAGCGGTTCCAGTTTCTATTACAGTTTCCTGTTTCTCTCCCGCCCCCGGCGCCGGGCGATAACCGCCCTGTATGCCTTCTGCCGGGAAGTCGACGACGTGGTGGACGATAACAGGACACCGGAAGTGAGCCGGGTCAAGCTGCAATGGTGGAAGGATGAAATCGATCGTCTGTTCGACGGTCAGCCACAGCATCCTGTGACCCGGGCCTTGCAGTCGGCGATTACCGAGTTCGATCTGCCTCGCGAATATTTTATCGAGATCATCGATGGCATGGAGATGGATCTCGAACAACAGCGTTATGCCACCTTCAAGGAACTGTCGTTGTACTGTTATCGGGTCGCCAGTGTGGTCGGGTTATTATCAGCGGAAATTTTCGGTTACCGGGATCGCCATACGCTCAAATACGCCCGGGATCTTGGCCTGGCTTTTCAGCTGACCAATATCCTGCGGGATGTCGGAGAAGACGCCCGCCGCGGACGCATCTATCTGCCCCACGAAGATCTGCAGCGCTTCGGTGTACAGGAAGCGGATCTGTTGCAGGGCAAGGAAACCCCCGGGTTTTATCAACTGATGGCCTTCGAGGCACAACGGGCCCGTGAGTTTTATCAACGCGCCCATGCCCATTTGCCCGAAACCGATCGACGTGCCCAGCGTGCCGGCCTGATCATGAGTCGCATTTATGAACGCCTGCTCAATGAGCTGGAAAAAGACGGCTTTCATGTCCTGACCCGGCGTATCAATCTGACCGCGCTGGCCAAGTTGTGGCTGGCCGGTAGCACCGTCTGGCACGAACGGCGCCGATGGCGACGCGCACAACCGGACAGGGAACAGTCCCAATGAAACAGGCCCCGGTGGTGGTCATCGGCGGCGGTTGGGCCGGCCTGGCGGCCGCGGCGGACCTGGCCGCGCGTGGCCATCAGCCCCTGCTTCTGGAAGCCGGCAAACAACCCGGCGGCCGGGCGCGCAAGATCGCGTTCGCCGGCCAGGCCGTGGACAACGGACAACACCTGTTTATCGGTGCTTACCAGCATACCCTGCGCCTGCTCAAACAGTTTGATCTGCCTGTTGACGAATTATTCGAGCGTCAGCAATTGCAGTTGACCCTGCGATATCCGCAGGGCCAAAAACTGTCCCTGCGTGCCCCTCGCCTGCCCGCCCCGTTGCACCTGTTGTGGGCCCTGCTTGGCGCGCAGGGTCTGTCGGCCCGCAGTCGCTGGCAGGCCCTGAAATTTGGCTGGCGCCTGTCGCGCCACACTATGATGCCGCAGACCGATCAATCCGTTCTCACCCTGTTGCAACAATGGCAACAGCCACAGGAACTGATCGAGGCCTTCTGGACCCCGTTGTGCCTGGCGATTATGAATACCCCGATCGAGGAAAGCTCCGCCGAGTTGTTTCTCAGGGTATTGCGGGATGCGTTTATGCACCAACGGGCGGATTCGGATCTGCTGTATGCACGCCGCGATCTGGGCAAGCTGTTCAGCGAGCCCGCCATGCAATACATCGAACGCCAGGGCGGCGAAGTGCGACTGGGACGGCGGGTCTTGCAGTTACACATCGAACAACAACAAATCAGGGGTGTGATCACCGGCGAGGGAGAAATTCAGACCCCACAGGTGATCCTGGCGGTGCCGCCGCGTGCGGCTGCCGCATTGTGTGAATCCCATCCCGAGTTGACCGGCTTACAACAACAATGTAATGCCTTCGAATACGAACCGATCTGCACGATTTACCTGCAATACCCCCGACAGGTGCAACTACCGCAACCCATGCTTGGCCTGCTCGGCGGTCTGGGCCAATGGGTCTTCGATCGACGCCTGTATGACCAAGATGGCTTGCTGGCGGTTGTAATCAGTACCCGGGGTAAACACATGCGTCTGACCAATGCCGAGTTGATCGCCCGCATCGCCGGGGAGTTGCAAGGCCATTTCCCCGACTGGCCCGCGCATGAGCAGGCCATGGTGATTCGGGAAAAACGGGCCACCTTTGCCAGTCGGGTTGGCATTAACCCGCAGCGCCCCGACGCTCGCACCGCCATCGACGGTTTGTGGCTGGCCGGGGATTATACCCGAACCGATTACCCCGCCACGCTCGAAGGCGCAGTCAAAAGTGGGGTACAATGCGCTACCCTGGCCCACCGGGCGCTGCAGACTTCGGAACAAGACATTATTTCATGACAACATCACTTATAAATTATCAGCCTGCCGCGGATCTGTTGCAGGATCGGATCATTCTTGTCACCGGTGCCGGCGACGGTATCGGTGCCGCCCTGGCCACCTCACTCGCGGCCCATGGCGCGACCGTGATCCTGCTGGGACGGACGGTTAAAAAACTGGAAAAAGTCTACGATGCGATCGTCGCCGCCGGCTATCCGCAGCCGGCCATCGTGCCGCTGGATCTGGAAGGCGCCACGGCCGATCACTATCAGGAACTCGCCGACTCCCTGCAACAGGAGTTCGGTCGCCTGGACGGGCTGGTGCATAATGCCACTTACCTTGGCGCGTTAATGCCGGTGGAACATTATGATCTGCAATTGTGGGCCCGGGTCCTGCAAATCAACCTGACCGCGCCGTTCCTGCTGACCCGCGCCCTGTTACCGCTATTAAAACAATCGAAAGCGGCATCGGTAATTTTTACCTCCGCCAGCGAGATCCAGGGCGGCCGCGCCTACTGGGGCGCCTACAGCGTGAGCAAGGCCGGCGCCGACAACCTGATGCAGCTGCTGGCCAGCGAACTGGAAACCAACACGCCCATCCGCGTCAACAGCCTCATCCCCGGCCCGGTGCAAAGCCAGACCCGCCGCACCGCCTTTCCCGGCGAAGATCCCAACCAGCATCCCAAGATCGAAGCCCTGCTGCCCGCCTACCTCTACCTGCTCGGCCCCGACAGCGAAAACGTCAACGGCCAGATCCTGCAGGCCCAGGGTACTAGCTGAAGGTGCTGTAAATAACGCAAAGGACGCAAAGACGCGAAGAACGCAGAGAAATATTTATTCAAAATAAAACCCTGACATTAATGTAATGCCAGGGTTTTATAATCTCAACTTTGCGTTCTTGGCGTCTTTGCGTCCTTTGCGTTCATTCCCAGAGCGTCAAAAGATGGAACTAATCCCAAAGGTCCACGTGCACGCCCTGTTCTTCGAGTCGTAGGCCCGATAAAGCGAAGCGGTATCGGGCAT
>CAYOOC010000055.1:0-4246 GCA_964405505.1 uncultured Thiohalophilus sp. | reverse complement strand
TGCACGCCCTGTTCTTCGAGTCGTAGGCCCGATAAAGCGAAGCGGTATCGGGCATCCCGCAAGTTGCCGGACACCGCTGCACTATGTCCGGCCTACCACTTGAGGTTGAGGATTTAAACGCGGAGTTCGCGGAGGCGCAAAGAAAATAATATTCAAAACAAAAACCCCGGCCATTGTCGCAATGCCGGGGTTTTGTGTTTATCTGGTTCATTTTTACTCCGCGTCTCTGCGTCTCCGCGCCCTCCGCGTTGATTTCCAGAACGTATGAAAGTCGTAGGCCCGATAAAGCGAAGCGGTATCGGGCATTCCGCAAGTTGCCGGACACCGCTGCGCTATGTCCGGCCTACCACCAGGTCCTAGCAGCTAGTATCTAGCCCCTGTTTTTATTCCCAAAGGTCCACGTGCACGCCCTGTTCTTCGAGTTTGTCGGCCCGGGCGGAGATGTAGCGCTGGAAGTTGGGCTGTTCCTTGTAGGCGCCGGAAGCGACGTAGTCCATCACTGACTGGACGTGGAAGGCACGCAGATAGGCCTCGGCCCGGAACACCTCTTCACCATCGTGATTGAAAAAGATCAGTGTCGGGGCATATTTGACGTTCAGTTTACCGGCCAGTTGTTTGGCAGTGGTCGTCGTGCCGTCGGGAGCGAGGACTTTTTGATCGCTCCACATATCCAGGCGTACCACGTCAAACCGCTTCAGCTGTTCGCGGGTTGCCTCGCGCGGATAGATATCCCCGTGCAGCTCGTCACAGGCCTTGCATTGCTTTTGTTCGAACATTAACAACAGGGGTTTTTCCCTGCTGGCCAGTTTTTCCAGGTTGTACGGTGGTTCCATCAGGAAATCAGCCTGGTGCAATTTGCCACTGGCTTTCTCGCCGCCCTGCTGTTTGTAGTACTCGCGAAAACTCAGCTGGGTTTCCTTTTTCTGGCTGACGTATTCCAGGGCCGCCATGAATTTGTCCGGCGCATAATAGCCGTTGATGCGCAGCACGACCTGGCCGTTTTCATTCATCATCAACAGCGTCGGGGTAAACATGACCTTCAGGTTCTCGGCGAACTTCTTTTCGGTCAGCATATTGCCATTGAGGTCGGTCACTTCCCGATCACCCCACATATTGATGGCGATGACGTCGAAGTTTTCCTGTGTCATATCGGCAATATTTTTCTGACCGAAGTTATCCTGCAACAACTTGGCGCAATAGGGACAACCATCCTGATAAAAATAGAGCATCAACCGCTTGTCCTGCTGCGCGGCTTCTTCGATATCCTCGCGAATATCCAGGAATGAGTTTTTGAACCAGGCCGGTTTCTCGTGATAGCCCGGGTTGTTCATTCCCTCATCCAGCCCCTCACCGTCGGCGGCCAGCGCGGGTTTGCCGGCCAGCAGCAACAGCGCCGCCGGGACAATTATCCAGAATTTCTTCAACAGCATGTTCTCCCCCTTTTGAATCGCAATGCTGATTAGATTTTTTAGACCGCACTGTTACCCAGCCGTTCCGGAAAAACAAGTCCGGGGGCGTCAGTGAATTGACGTCCTGGTACATCACTCCACAAAGCTGTTGTAACTCTTTGTTTTTAATGTACTTAACAACTCTCTCATGACTGGCACACTTTTCGCATATTGAGTCCAGCAATGCATGTGAAGGGCGAAAACATGGCGATAAACAGTACAACAGGCAGCCAGGACACTTCCGTTACCGCCGGGAATCTCGGCCAGGACCAGCTTGGCATTGCGCCGACGGACCTGCAACACACGCTGGAGCTGGCGGGTCTGCTGCAAACGACCCTGGAAATCAACCAGATACTCGGGCATTTCCTCGACAGTGCACGCCTGCGAGTCGATTTTGACAGCGCCCATTACAGTTATGACGCGCTGGGAATGGAATTCGAGCACGGGAGTCGCAAGCGGCACAGTTGTGCCTACCGGCTAAAACTTGCCGGTGAATTCCTCGGCGAGCTGGTTTTCACCCGCCGCCAGCGGTTTGCCGAGGAGGAGCTGCAGAAGATCGAAAACCTGCTCTGCCAGCTGATTTACCCCCTGCGTAACGGAATCTGGTATCAGCGCGCCCTGCACGCGGCTCATTTCGATCAGTTGACCGGCGTCCACAACCGGGCGGCCTTCGACTCCAGTCTGGTGCGCGAGGTCGATCTGGCCCATCGGAACCAGGCGCCCCTGTCCCTGGTGGTGACCGACCTGGATGACTTCAAGCTGATTAACGACGAGCACGGCCATGCGGTGGGCGATGACGTGCTGCGTATCTTTGCCGAAACCCTGATGCTGAACATGCGCAGCAGCGACATAGTCTATCGTTATGGCGGCGAGGAATTTGTCATCCTGTTGAGCAACACCGACCGCGCAGGCGCCGAACTCGTTGCCCAGCGCCTGCGCGAAGCGGTCAACCGGACCCTCTTCAGCAGTAACGGATTGAATATTCCGGTCACCGCCAGTTTCGGTGTTGCCAGCCTCGGTTGCCAGGATGACAGCAAGTCCCTGTTCGACAAGGCCGACCATGCCATGTACGAGGCGAAAAAAGCCGGTCGCAACCGGGTCGTCTCCTTCTTTGCAAAGCAGGCCAGGCAGAGTGAAGTTAGCTGATCACCGGAATTTGAACCCGGTCACACCCACAGACTGCTGTCGAAAGGCAAACAGGCTATACTGTTAGCCAAACCCGGCCCCGGCAGCAACGCTAATGAATTACCTGCAACAACTGGAAAAAGTCCTCGACAGCCGCTTCAAGCTGGTCAGCATCGAAACCTACGATACCGACCGGGTCAGCGAACTGTTCACCCAGCTCAGCCGTTTCAGCAACAAGGCGTTTTACATGCACCTGCCGGATCAGGGCATGCATCGTCTGGGCGCCGCCCATATCACCCTGCCCCGCACCCGTACCCCGCTGGAAGCACTCGAGCATATCGACAATACCCCCCATTTCGGGGTTTATATCCTGCGAGATTTCAACGCGGCCATGGAAGACAAGAAAGTCGTCGATAAACTCAAACAGATCGGCGCCGGTGAAAAACGCAAGGTCGTCATCCTGCTGAGCGAATATATCGAACTCCCCAAAGAACTCAAACCCTACACCCTGCGCTCCAAACACCAGATCAAACAAGCAAGTTAATCCGCTTTATTAAGCATTCTGGAAAATAACGCAGAGGACGCAGAGACGCGAAGGACGCAAAGAAAATCAATTCCTTAAAAGTATAATCTTGGCGTTCTCTGCGCCTTTGCGTCCTTTGCGTTTTTTCCAGCGTGCAGGAAAAGTCGATTTTACCGGTTAGCCTGGCGGGAAGTTTTCTTGCGGGGTTGTTTTTTGCGAGCCGTTTTCTTGCCGGTTTTCTTTTTGGCCGGACGTGGAGTGTCGGGCAGGGCTTCGTCCATGCCGACCATGGCCAGGACGTGGTTGATATCCTTCTCGCCGAGTTCGCGCCATTGTCCCTGTGGCAGGTTACGGGGCAGGAACAGGTTGCCGAAGCGGGTGCGGATCAGACGATTCACGGTGATCCCGACGGCGTCGAACAGGCGGCGCACCTCGCGATTGCGACCTTCATGCAATAACACGTAATACCAGTGGTTCACGCCCTGTCCGCCTCCATCGACGATATCATCGAACCGGGCCGGACCGTCATCCAGTTGCACGCCCTCGCGTAACTGTCGGTAATGCTCGTCGGAAAGCTCGCCCAGCACGCGCACGGCGTATTCGCGTTCGATTTCAGAGGAGGGGTGCATCAGCCGGTTGGCCAGTTCGCCGTCAGTGGTAAACAGAATCAGACCGGAGGAGTTGATATCCAGGCGGCCGACGATGATCCAGCGGCCGTTTTTGACCGGCGGTAGTTTGTTGAACACCGTCGGGCGGCCTTCGGGATCGTCCCGGGTACAGATTTCACCTTCGGGCTTGTTGTAGGCGAGAATACGACGCGGGGCGAGGTCCAGCGTCCGGCGCACCGGCTTACCATTGAGACGGATTTCATCCGTCGGTTCCACCTTGTCACCCAGCCGGGCCGGCTTGCCGTTGATCTCGATGCGGCCCTGCTCGATCCAGGACTCGATCTCCCGGCGAGAACCGTAGCCCGCCTGGGCCAGGACTTTTTGTACGCGTTCGGCCATCGGGCGTCAGTGCTCGGCGCTCAGCACCCGGGTCGTGCGGCTCTCTTCATCGTCGGTTTCTTCGGGCTCATCATCGGCATCGCTCTGCGCTTCGGCTTCGGCTTCGGCTTCGGCTTCGGCTTCGGCTTCGGCTTCGGCTTCGG
>CAYOOC010000054.1:0-22137 GCA_964405505.1 uncultured Thiohalophilus sp. | reverse complement strand
GCTTCGGCTTCGGCTTCGGCTTCGGCTTCAGTGTCTTCGTACCCGGCGGCTTCGTCAACTTCATGTTCGACGGCGTCAGCGTCATTCATTGCTGCCGCCTCATCCGACGCTTGTGCGTCAAACTGTTCATCCGGAGCCGTCTCTGTTTGCGAGACATCCTCTTGCTGCTGGCTTTCTTCACCCCAGTCCAGTTCAGCATTGATGGAATCGATATCGCGCAGTTCCGCCAGCGGCGGCAGATCCTGCAGGCTTTGCAGGTTGAAGTAATCGAGAAATTCTTTGGTGGTGGCGTACAGCGCCGGTTTGCCCGGTACGTCGCGATGGCCCACGACCTTGACCCATTCGCGTTCCTGCAGGGTCTTGATGATCTGACTGCTGACACTAACGCCACGGATCTCTTCGATCTCGCCCCGGGTGATGGGCTGGCGATAGGCGATCAACGCCAGGGTCTCGAGCGTGGCGCGGGAATAGCGGGCCGGCTTTTCCTCCCACAGCTTGGAAACCCAGTTGGCGTAATCCTGTTTCACCTGAAAACGATAACCGGAACCCACCTGGCGCAATTCCAGGCTGTGATCGGCATAGTCTTCCTGCAACGCGGCAAGTGCCGCCTTGATCGCATCAAGATCAGGCGCATTGTCTTCGTTAAATACCCCCTGTAACTGGTTGAGATTCACCGGATCGTCGGCGGCAAACAACACGGATTCGATGATGCGTTTGATTTCCTGTTCAGTCATGGATCATTTCGGCCCTGGTTGTTCCTGATTACTCGGGGTTGTTCTCGGCTTGTCTGGCTTTGACATGAATCGGTCCGTAGACTTCGGTCTGGACCATTTCGATCAGGTGTTGTTTAAGCAGCTCCAGAATCGCCAGCAGCGTCACGACCACGCCGCTGCGTCCCTCTTCGAGGGTAAACAGCGCGTTGAAATCGGTAAAGCTGTCGGACTTGACCGCGCCCAGCACTCGCGACATGCGTTCGCGCACCGACAACGGCTCCATCTTGATATGATGATGCTCGTACATGGAGGCGCGACGCATGACATCGGTAAACGCGGCCAGCACATCCTTGATGTCGACCTCCGGCGGCGTGCGCACCACCTTGAGATCGGGCGCCTTGACCTCGGCGGGAAACACATCGCGCCCGACCCGCGGCAACTCGTCGATATCCTCGGCGGCTTTTTTGAAACGTTCGTATTCCTGCAGTCGACGCACCAGCTCGGCACGCGGATCGCCCTCTTCTTCCTCGTCGCTGACCGGCCGCGGCAACAGCATGCGTGATTTGATCTCGGCCAGCATGGCCGCCATCACCAGGTATTCCGCCGCCAGTTCCAGACGCAGCTCGGTCATCAGGCCCACATATTCCATATACTGGGCGGTGATGGTGGCGATGGGCAGATCGAGAATGTCCAGATTCTGGCGCTTGATCAGATACAGCAACAGATCCAGCGGCCCGGCGAAGGTTTCCGCCAGGAACACTTCCAGCGCATCGGGGGGAATATAGAGATCCTTGGGCAGCGCCGTCATCGGCGTGCCCTGCACCACGGCGAAGGGCATCTCCTGCTGCTCGGGCGTCTCCTGGCTGTCGTGGTGCTCGATGGTGTCGGTCATGAATCAGCGATACTCCAGGCCCATAGCCTGCCGGACTTCCTGCAGGGTCTGGCGCGCGGTATCCCGGGCCTTGTCGCAGCCCTCGGTGATAATCTTGCGCACCAGTCCCGTATCCTGTTGATATTCCATGGCGCGTTCGTGGATCGGTGCCAGCTCGGCCTTGACCGCGTCGATCACCGGCGCCTTGCATTCCAGGCAGCCGATGCCGGCACTGGTGCAACCCTGCTGCACCCAATCCCGCACCTCGTCCGGGGAGTATACCTGATGCAGTTTCCACACCGGGCATTTTTCTGGATCGCCGGGATCGGTGCGTCGCACGCGGGCCGGGTCGGTCGGCATGGTGCGCAGTTTTTTCTCGATCTCGGCGGGATCTTCGCGTAACGAGAGGGTATTGTGATAAGACTTGGACATTTTCTGTCCATCCAGACCGGGCATCCTGGGCGCCGGGGTCAACAGACTGTCGGGTTCGGGCAGGATAATCCGGCCACTGCCTTCCAGATAACCGAACAGCCGTTCCTTGTCGCCCAGGGTGATGTTCTGTTGATCGTCGAGCAGCGCCTGGGCGGTGTGCAGCGCCTCATCATCGCCCTGCTCCTGAAAACGGCGCCGCAGCTCCTGGTAAAGTTTGGCGTTTTTCTTGCCCATTTTCTTGATCGCCGCCTCGACCTTTTCCTCGAAGCCCGGTTCGCGACCATATAAATAGTTAAACCGGCGCGCCACCTCGCGGGTCAGCTCCACGTGGGCGACCTGATCCTCGCCGACCGGGACCAGTCCGGCCTTGTACATCAGGATGTCGGCGCTTTGCAGCAGGGGATACCCCAGAAAACCGTAGGTGGCGAGATCCCGCTCCTTGAGTTTCTCCTGCTGATCCTTGAAGCTCGGCACCCGCTCCAGCCAGCCCAGCGGGGTGATCATCGACAGCAGCAGATGCAGCTCGGCATGCTCCGGCACCCGGGACTGGATGAACAGGGTGGCTGAGCCGGGATTGACGCCCACCGAGAGCCAGTCGATGACCATCTCCCAGACACTCTGCTCGATGATCTGCGGATCCTCGTAATGGGTGGTCAGGGCATGCCAGTCGGCGACGAAGAAAAAGCACTCGTACTCGTGCTGCAGTTTGATCCAGTTTTTCAGCACCCCGTGGTAATGACCCAGGTGCAGGGTGCCGGTCGGCCGCATGCCGGACAGCACTCGTTGTTTCTGATTGGGCAAGGCAGTCAATTCAGGCTCCAGAATAGAAAATCGCCGGTCATGCCCGGGGCACAGCCGTGCTTATCGTCGGGCCGTCGCCGGCCACGGGGATCATCATTATCATTATTCTGTCGCACCGGGTACCCCCGCTGGACAGGCCGGGCATTATACCCTGTTGGCCCCCGCGGCGGGCAAATCGGGGTGGTTCAGGTGGTCTCGAACGGCGCCGGGTCCCCCTTGCCCTGACGGATCACCCGGGGCAGCTCGTCGGTCATATCGACCACCGTGCTGGGTTCGAAGCCGCAATGACCCCCGTCGATGACCAGATCCACCTGATGCTCCAGCTGTTCACGAATTTCCTCGGGATCGGTCATGGGCACCGCCTGACCGGGCAGGATCAGCGTCGAGCTCATGATCGGCTCACCCAGCTCGGCCACCAGCGCCTGGGCAATGGGGTTATCGGGGATGCGAATCCCGATGGTGCGCCGCTTGGGATGCAGCAGCCGGCGCGGCACCTCGCCGGTGGCGTTGAGAATAAAGGTGTACGGGCCCGGCGTGTAGCTGTTGAGAATCCGGAACAGGGTATTGTTGGTCAGCTTGGCATAGGCACTGATCTGGGAGAGATCGGCGCAGACCAGGGTGAAGTTGTGCTTGTCATCAACCCGGCGAATCTGACGAATGCGCTCCATCGCCTTTTTGTCTTCCAGGTGGCAACCCAGCGCGTAGGCCGAGTCGGTGGGATAGACGACCACCCCGCCCTGGCGCAGCAACTCCACCGCCTGGCGAATCAGCCGTGGCTGGGGTGTCACCGGATGAATCTGGAAAAACTGGCTCATGCCGCCTCCCCGCTGCAGCGCGCCCAGGCATCGGATTCCCAGATTGGCCGGCAGCCAGGCGGCAGCTCGGGCAGGCGGCCGATATCCCGGTAGGGATTTTCCGGACCGTGATAGTCGGAGCCGCTGGAGGCAGCCAGGTTCCAGGTCTGGCTCAGCTGGCCGAAACGCAGCATATCATCCCGGCTGTGACTGCCGGAGACCACCTCCAGCGCGGCGCCGCCCAGCTCGCCGAATTCCCCCAGCAGCTGGCGCAGCCGGGTGGTGCTGAGCTTGTAGCGGGCCGGATGCGCGATGACCGCCAGTCCGCCGGATTCGCGGATCCAGCCCAGTGCCTGCTCCAGCGTCGCCCACTCGCCCGGCACATGGCCCGGTTTACCCTTGACCAGATAGCGTTTGAAGACCTGCTTCAGATCCCGCGCGTGCCCCTGCTCCACCAGATAACGGGCAAAATGGGTCCGCCCCACCAGTTCCCCGTCGGCGTAGTCGCAGGCCCCGTCATAGGCCCCGTCGATACCGGCTTTGGCCAGGCGCCGCCCGATCTCCTCGGCCCGCCAGCGTCGAAAATCGAGTTGCCGGGCAATGCCGGCCTGCATGGCAGGATGCTCCGGATCGATGTGCAAACCGACAATATGCAGGGTCTGGTGCGCCCAGCTGACCGACAGCTCGATCCCGGGAATCAGCCCGAGCCCCTGTTCCCGCGCCGCCGCCCGGGCCGCCTCGAGCCCGGCGGTGGTGTCATGATCGGTCAACGCCAGCTGGTCAATCTCCCGCTCGACGGCCCGGGCAACCAGATCGGCGGGGCTCAGGGTGCCGTCGGAGGCGGTGGAATGGGTGTGCAAATCGAATCGCTCTGTCATGGTTACGGCATACGGCTCTGCGGAGATGGCCTGCCATCATCCGGTAATTTGTGGCTGGGCGCCAGTGTAACGTGTTCGCCGGGGAAAACGGGAGCCCGAATTCAGGCCCCTGCCCGGCGTGGCTGAAGGCCCGCCGGCGCCTGTGTTAAAATCGGCTATCTGATACCTGCAAAAACGCGGTGCACCAAGCTATGAGCATTGTCGAGATCGATCTCAACGCCCTCGCCGACGTGGTGACGGAAGTCACCGCTGCGCTCGACCAGGCTTATGACGACAACCCGATCGAACACAGTGAACTGGAGAGGCCGCAGGTGATCGGCGAGAACCTCAAACAGTTTGCGCAAATGGTGCAGCATGTCGATGCTCAGTACCACGGCACCAGCGATGGCAAATCCCGTGAGGCCCTGCCCGACAAGTTGCAGGATCTCAGCCAGCTGGGCGATTACGGTCTCGCCCAGCTGGCGGATCTGAGTGATTGGGCCCGCCTGCTGGAACAGGACGAGCTACAGGTCACACTGGATGAATTATCGATCCCGATTGCCCTGTGGACCGCGCGTAACATCGGTAGCCTGCAGGAACTGCGCAACGTGGTGGATGCCCTGTCACGGATCGCCAACCAGACCCAGGATGAGGACTTTCTTGCCGAGTTAAGCGGCATTATGGATGAGATTGCCAATGCCGCCGCGCCACAGATCAAGGCCGACGAGGACAAGAGCCATGCCGGGCGGCCCTGGCGAATGCTCAATCTCAACCATGGTATCGTCGCCACCCGGACCCACGACCCCGCCATTATGGAATCGGTCTTCGAACAGATCCTGCTGCGCCTGCCCGAGGATGCCCCGACCTTTTTCCGCGAGGGCATGGAACAGGTGGAGGCAATCGATTATCCGGGCCATGTGCGGGAAATCATGGAAAAATATTATCAAATGACCAATAATCCGACTCTGCATTGAGCCTGCTCTTTTTCCTGATATATTTAACGCTGGACCGCCATGAAGTTTCTGTTTGATTTTTTCCCCATACTGCTGTTTTTCATTATCTACAAGCTGTATGGCATTTACCCGGCCACCGCCGTTGCCATTGCCGGTTCGATTGTGCAGAACGCGTTTTACTGGTATCGCCATCGCAAGTTCGAAAACATGCACCTGGTGACTCTGGGGCTGATCGTCATACTGGGTGGCGCCACCCTGTTGTTCCAGAACAAGGCGTTCATCATGTGGAAGCCTACCGCGGTTTACTGGGCCTTTGCCATTGCCTTTATCGCCAGCCAGTTCGTCGGGGAAAAGCCGCTGATCCAGCGTATGATGGGCCATGCGATCGAAGTACCGCCGCGCATCTGGCGTAATGCCAATTTCAGCATGGCCCTGTTCTCGGTGTTACTGGGTGTCGCCAACCTGTATGTAGCCAACTTTTATTTCGTGGCCGAACAGGCGCTGATTGCCGTCAGCGAACAGGCTGTCAACCTGGAAAACTGCGCCAGTACCTATAGCGGAACTGCAGTGGAGCTGTGTCGGCAGGCCAAATCCATGGAATCCATCTGGGTCAACTTCAAACTTTTTGGTATGCTGATCCTGAGTGTCGTTTTTTTGATCGGCCTCGGTGTCTACCTCTCCTTGCACGTCAAGGACGAAGAAAACAAGGATCAACTGACAACCTCAACCGAACCGGGTAACGACTCCTGATGTTATATGCCATTATCGCCCAGGATAACGACAGCAGCCTGGAACAACGTCTGGCCTCGCGCCCGGCGCACGTGGAGCGCCTGCAGCAGCTCAAGAATCAGGGGCGCCTGATTCTGGCCGGCCCGCATCCGGCCACCGACAGCGAGGATCCCGGCCCGGCCGGTTTCAGCGGCTCGCTGATCGTCGCTGAATTTGCCTCGCTGGAGGATGCCCGGCAGTGGGCCGATGCCGATCCCTATGTCGCCGCCGGCGTCTATCAATCCGTTACCGTCAAGCCTTTTAAGAAGGTGTTTCCGTAACTCCCGTTCCCATCAAGAAAGGAAGATTTATTATGTTTAAACGCAATCTCATCTCATTATCCGCCGCCGTCATGGTGTCCGGACTGCTGCTCAGCAGCGGCGCCCGGGCCGCGGATCCCGTTGCCGTCGTCAACGGCGAGCCGATCTCGCAGCAAACCTACGAACGCTATCTCAAATACCGTTCCCAGCAGCAACAAGGTAAATCCGGCGAGATCGATCGTGAAGCGCTGATCAACGAACTGGTTAACCGCCAGCTGCTGTTACAGGAAGCCAAAAAGCAGAAACTGGGGCAGAATCCGGATGTCGCTTTCCGCATACAGCAACTGCAAGCCGATGCCCTGATCCAGGCGCTGATTCAAAAAGAGGCGCAAAGCAAGCCGATCAGCGAAAGCGACCTGAAAAAAGAGTATGACCAGCGCGTGGCCGCCAACGACGCCAAAGAGTACAAGGCCAGCCACATCCTGCTCAAAAGCGAGCAGGAAGCCAAAGACGTCATCAAGGAACTGGATGGCGGTGCCGTCTTTGCCGATGTCGCCAAGGCCAAATCCACCGGGCCCACTGCCAAAAACGGCGGCGACCTCGGCTGGTTCAACGCCAATCAGATGGTCCCGCCCTTCACACAGGCCGTGGCCAACATGAAAAAAGGCACCTATAGCAAAACGCCGGTTAAAACCCAGTTCGGCTGGCATGTCATCAAGCTCGAAGACGAACGCAAGGTCACCCCGCCCAAGTTCGAAGAGGTCAAGGATCAGCTGCGCAGCATGAAATCCAGCCAGATCATCCAGCAATACGTGATTCAACTTCGACAAAACGCCAACGTCGAAATCAAGTAAATAAAAAAGCCCCGCAACGCGGGGCTTTTTTCTATCCTCAGTCGGCCGGCAACAACCGTTTCAATAGCGCCTTTTAAAGCGCAAGATACTGATGACGCAACTCGGTGTTGTCCAGAACCTCCTGGGCCGAGCCATCGAATACGACCTGTCCCATATCCAGAATCACCGCCCGGTCCGCCAGCTCCAGCGCGGCGATGGCATTTTGCTCCACGATGATGGTGGTAATGCCCAGTTCCTTGATGTTCTCGACGATCTTTTCGATTTCCTTGACGATAACCGGCGCCAACCCCTCGTAGGGTTCATCCAGCAGGAGCAGCTTGATGTCGCGGGCCAGGGCGCGGGCCACTGACAGCATTTGTTGTTCACCGCCGGAGAGCGTGGTGCCCTCCTGGTGGCGCCGCTCGCCAAGACGTGGAAAATGATCATAGATTCGTTCCAGTGACCAACCGACGGGTTTGGCGATCTGCGCCAGTTTAAGGTTCTCCTCCACCGTAAACCCGGGAATGATACGCCGATCCTCCGGCACCAGGCCCACACCGGCCTGGGCCGCCTGATAGGATTTCATGGTATGCAGCGGCTGATGATCCAGCCAGACTTCGCCATGACGCAGCTGGGGTGAACCGATCTGTGCGATGCTGCGCAGGGTCGAGGTCTTGCCCGCCCCATTACGTCCCAGCAATGCGACGATCTCGCCTTCGCGCAC
Organism: uncultured Thiohalophilus sp.; assembly: GCA_964405505.1. Taxonomy (GTDB): domain Bacteria; phylum Pseudomonadota; class Gammaproteobacteria; order UBA6429; family Thiohalophilaceae; genus Thiohalophilus. The sequence goes on along the minus strand of CAYOOC010000054.1, from coordinate 14,131 downwards.
ATCGAAGTTGACCCCCTGCACGATATAGCTCTCGCCGTAATACGCATGCAGGTTCCAGCAGGAGAAAAAGGCCGGATCGGAGCCCGTGCCACGAACGGTATGTTTTTCAGCCTGATTACTCATTGTGGGTACCTCCCAGATAGGCTTCCTGGACCCTGGGGTTGCCGCGAATCTCATCCGGTGTTCCTTCAGCGATAATCTGACCCTGTGCCAGCACCGATATCTTGTCCGCCAGTGAAAACACCACCTGCATGTCGTGCTCGATGATCACCTTGGTCATCCCTCGCTCCTTGATATGCTGCAAAGAAGCGATGGTCGCATTGGTGTCGGCGCGCGACATACCCGCGGTGGGTTCATCCAGCAAAAACAGTTGCGGGTGCTGCACCAGTCCCATGGCCAGTTCCAGGCGACGCTTGTCGCCGCGTGACATGGTGGCCGCGTGCATATGTTTTTTCTCGAGCAGGTTCATCTCCTCGAGCGCCTGTTCCGCCTCGTGCAGGATGTCGGTCTCCGCATCCATGCGTACAAACGGATTCAGTTTGAACGAGCCATCGCGTGTGGCCAGCGCCGGAATCATGACATTTTCCAGTACCGTCAGATCGTGGAAAATCTCCGGTGTCTGAAACACCCGGACCACCCCGGCCTGATTGATCTCATGGGCGGATTTGCCGGTAATGACCTCGCCATTGAACGTCACTGTACCGCGATCCGGCGCCAGCCGACCGATACAGACATTCAACAGGGTGGACTTGCCGGCCCCGTTGGGACCAATAATGGCGTGCGTCTTGCCTTTCTCCACCTGCAGATTGACATCTTTGAGGGCGTGCAGCCCGCTGAAACTCTTGTCCACGTAGGCGATATTTAAAACGATATCCGATGTCATAACTCAGCCCTCCGCCTGTGAGCTGTCCGCTTCATCGGACCGGTGCTTTCTCGCCTGCCAGCGCCTGGCGATGCGTGACAGACCATCCATCAGTCCCCCGGGCAAAAAGATCACGATAATCATAAACAAAGCGCCGAGTGTCAGATGCCAGCCTTCGCCAACAAAGGGGTGAACGATAGTGACAAGGAAATTCTCGATAAAGCCCGGCAGGAACGAGAAAGCCTCGTGCAAGGCAGACTCATTGAATGCGGAAAAGATATTTTCCGAGTATTTAATCAAAGCCGCACCGATGATCGGGCCGAGCAAAGTGCCCGTTCCACCAAGGATGGTCATCAACACCACTTCACCGGAGGCAGTCCACTGCATGCGCTCGGCTCCGGCCAGAGGATCGGTCACGGCCAGCAGCGAGCCGGCCATCCCGGCATACATGCCGGAGATGACAAACGCCCACAGCAGATACGGCCGGGTGTTGTATCCGGTGTACTGCATACGGTTCTGATTGGATTTGATCGCGCGCAGTTTGAGGCCGAAGGGCGAACGGAAGATCAAAACTGAAATATAAAACCCCAGTATCAACATTATCGCCGAGAAATAAAAGGCCGGATAACCCTGCATACCGATGCCAAACAGCGAACCGATTGGCGAACCTTCATGAGTAGCTCCCAGCATGTTGTCGATGATCCGCGGATCGTCGCGCAGCACGCGCAGTCCCGTCTCGCCATTGGTAATGGGAGTCAATACCGAATAGGCCAGTTTGTAGCTCATCTGTGCGAAGGCCAGGGTGAGGATGGCAAAATAGATGCCGCTGCGACGCAGGCTGAGAAAACCGATTACCACCGCGAACAATCCGGCCAGCAGGGTGGCCAGGATCACCGCCGGAATGACATTCAGCGAGAGCAGCTTGAACGACCATACCGCCGTGTAGGAGCCGACCCCGAGAAAAGCCGCGTGACCGAAGGACAGGTAACCGGTCAGGCCGAACAGAATATTGTAGCCGATCGCAAACAGCCCGAAGATGGCAAACTTCTGCAGCAGATCGGGATAACCCGCACCGAAGGGTTGTGACCACAACGGCGCCAGCAAGACCACGGCGGTGAAGCCCAGCATTAACAACTTGTCATTACGTGAAAGACTGAACATCTTCACCGCTTATTCCTCCATTACACCTTTCTGGCCCATCAACCCGCGTGGGCGAACCAGAAGCACAATTACGGCAATTAAATACACAATGATTTGATCCAGACCAGGTAACACCGACTTGATCTCATTCATGGAGGCAAAAGACTGGAGAATGCCCAGCAAAAAACCGGCCGCCACCGCCCCGGGCAGGGAACCCATGCCGCCGACCACGACCACCACGAAGGACAACACCAGAAACTCCATCCCCATGTGATAATCCGGTGGCAGGATAGGTGTATACATCACCCCGGCCAGACCGGCCACCACCGAGGCAATACCGAACAGAATGGTAAAGCGTCGCTCCACGTTGAGCCCCAGCAGGCTGACCGTTTCCCGATCCGACATGCCGGCCCGCACCACCATGCCAAAGGTGGTATAGCGCAGGAAGGCGAATACCAGCCCGATAACCAGCAGGGCAAACACGAAGTACACCATCCGCCAGTACGGATAGGCCACCGACTCGCCAAGACCGAGCCAGGCACCAATCGGCGCGGTGCCCGACAACATATCCGGTGCCGGGGTGGGAATCGGGTTGGCACCGTAAAAGGTCTTGATCATCTCCTGAATCACGATGGCCAGACCGAAGGTCACCAGGATCTGTTCGGCATGCGAGCGCTTGTAAAAGAACTGATACAGACCGCGCTCAAGCACCAGACCAATCAGTAACATGACCGGAATGGCCAGGAAAATCGACAGGGGCACCGCCCAGTCGATGATCATACTGCCGGTATCGCCCCACCATATCTCCAGGTAGGGAATCTCCTTGTAGGCATCGAAGAAGGTGACGCTCTCGTCCTTCACCTTCTTGGAGGTGGTCAACAGTTGCTGAAAACTGACTGCACAAAAGGCGCCCAGGGTAAACTTGGCGCCATGGGCAAAGTTAACCACGCCCAGACTGCCAAATACCAGGGTCAGCCCCAGTGCGATCAGGGCGTACGCACTGCCCTTGTCCAGGCCATTGAGGATCTGCAGTACAAATGCATCCACGTTAAATCTACCGATTTCGTTAAGCTGACAACGATGACCTGTCGGCTGATACCGGCAGGTCGCAAATAATCAGACACCGGCCCGTGAAACCGGGCCGGTGTCTCGGGGTATGCTCCGCAAAATTTTATTTGCAGCTACCCAGTTCCCCGCCAAAGATGGAGGGATCGTACATGACCTGCTCGGTCGGTACCTGTTTGACCACTTTCAACAGGTCGAACTGGCTGGAGGGATTCTCGTTACCCTCTACCACCAGCACTGGCTTGAAGCACTGATGGTCAGCACCGCGATACAGTGTCGGGCCGTTGCCCAGACCGTCGAACTCGAAGTCCTCCAGGGCACTGATCACCTCACAGGGATAGAAGGTGCCCGCAGTTTCCACAGCATTGGCATACAGCAGGGTTTGCACATAACAGGTATGCGCCGCCTGCGAGGGCGGAAAGCCATACTCCTGGCCAAAGGACTTGACGAAGGCCTGTGATGCCGCGTCCTGCAACGCCCAGTTCCAGTTTGTACTGCCGAGGATCCCCTTGATGTTTTCGCCTGCACCCTGGGCCATCAGACGGGAGAACAGCGGTACCACGATCTGGAAGTCCTTGCCGTTGACCTGCTTGTCGCGCAGACCGAACTGCACGGCCTGGGTCAGGGAGTTGACCATGTCCTTGCCGTAGTGGTTGAGGATCAGCACGTCCGCACCGGAGTCCAGCACCGGGGTGATGTACTGGGAAAAGTCACCGGCACCCAGCGGCGTGCGCACGGTTTCAACCGTCTGCCAGCCCAGCGCTTCGGTGGCGTTTTTGATGGACTCTTCCTGGGTCCAGCCCCAGGTATAGTCGGCCGTCAGATGGTAGGCCTTGCGCTCAGTGCCGTAACGCTCCCCGAGCACGGGCGCCAGGGATTGGCCGGACATATAGGCATTGAAGAAATGACGGAAGCCATATTTGCGCTTGTCCTTGCCGGTGGTGTCATTGGAATGGGTCAGGCCGGCCATGAACATCACCCCGGCCTCGTGGCACAGGGACTGTACCGCAACGGCCACGCCCGACGAGGAACCACCGCTGATCATCAGGGCGCCGTCTTTTTCGATCATGCGCTTGGCCGAGGCGCGTGCCGCGTCCGACTTGGTCTGGGTATCGCCGGTCACATAATTGACCTTCTTGCCCAGGATACCGTTGCCCTGCAGGGCCATCGGTTTCATGGTATTGAGCATACCGCCGTCACCTTCACCGTTGAGGTGTTTGACAGCCAGCTTGAAGGCGCGCAACTCGTCAGCTCCCTCATCGGCATAAGGCCCGGTCTGCGGAACATTAAAGCCCAGGGTGATCGCCGCGGCTTTGCCGGGGTTATTGACGAAATCCTGCGCCCAGGCATTGCGAACAAACACGGTGGGCGCCATGCCCGCGACACCGAGTGCTGCCGTTGACTTGAGGAAGTCACGACGCTTCTTGTTGAAATCATCACTCATAGTCTGGTTCTCCTCCAGATGGTGTGGGTTGGTAAAGGTTTTCCTCCCGCCCCGAGGTCACGAGGAATACAAGCGACGAGCCCCGGTGTGTGGCGATATTGCTCCGCAACTGTAGAGCTGCCTGTAAACTAAAGCAATAACTGTTTGATATAAAAGCCAATACATTGTAAATTGATGGAACGAATTTCCAGTAACAATGTAAATAATTGACAAATTTCGGGAGATCGTACGGCTCATGGCTGCAGGCGCGATAGGTTACAGAATCCGCGAGCGACGCAAGGAACGGGGTATAACCCAGGCCGCCCTGGCCAGTGAGTTGGGAATTTCCGCCTCTTACCTGAACCTGATCGAGGCCAACAAGCGTACGGTTGGCGGTCGGCTCGCCACTCGACTCGCCGGCGCCCTGGGGCTGGAGGTGGGAGAACTGACCGGCATCACCGAACAGCGCCTGCGCGACGATCTGCATGAGCTTGGCGCGGACCCGCTGCTGGGACATATCGATCTCGAAAGCAACTTCGCCGATCAAATCATTGCCCGTAATCCTAACTGGGCCCGCCTGATCCTGGCACTGTATCGCGCCTATCTGGACAGTAACCAGGCGCTGTCCCTGTTGAACGATCGCCTCAATCAGGACCCGTGGTTGCAAGCCACCATGCATACCATCCTCACCCGGATCACCAGCCTGCGCTCCATCTCCGAGATCCTGGTCAGTGACGGCACGATTGACCCGCCGCAGCGCACCCGGTTTGAAAGCATGCTGCATAACGAGAGCACCCGGCTGACCGACACGACCCAGGAACTGGTTGCGCATTTCGAAGTACAAAACAACCTGGACCCTTCGCTCGCTGCTGCCGAGCAGGTGGACGATTTCATCATTGGTGAACGCAACTACTTTCCGGTACTGGAAGAGGCCGGCCTGCAACTGCGCCGGGAACTGGAGCGCCTCGACAAAAGCAATCTCGACGCGGCACTGGTGAAATATCTCGAAGAAAAGTTTGCGGTGCGTATCCAGAGCAGCGCTTATGATGAGTCCCCTGGCGCGCTGTGGCGCAACCAGAGCTATTTTGATGAAAATAACCGGGTGCTTCATTTTCTGGCCAATGCCCCGCCCACTACGCGGCGGTTTCAGACCATGCGGGTTGCCGCGCAACTGAGCTTTGAAGATACCCTGCAATCCCTGCTCGCCGATCCCAGACTGACCACCGATGCCGCCCACGCCCGGGCGAGGGGCGCGCTCGCCAGCTACCTGGCCGGTGCCGCGCTGTTCCCCTACACACCCTTTCTGGAAGATGCACAAAACCAGCGTTATGACATCGAGATACTGCGTCAGAAATACGAGGCTGGCTTTGAGCAGATATGCCATCGATTAATCACACTGCGGGCGCCCGGGGCCGAAGGGGTACCGTTCGCGTTTTTGCGCGTCGACCCCTCGGGCCATATTTCCAAACGTTTCCCCCTGTTTGGTCTTTCCCTGCCGCGCTTCGGTCATGCCTGCCCGTTGTGGCCCGTATTCAGCGCTTTTCAGACACCCGGCCGGGTAGTTCGCGAGCTGGGTGAATTCCAAAACGGCAACCGCTATTTAATGATTGCGCGTACCGTAACCAAACGCGCAGCCACCTTCCGCGCCCAACCGGTGATGTTCTCGGTTATGCTAGCCTGTGAAGTGTTGTATGCCGATCGGACGATCTATGCCGAGGGCATCGACTTGCGCGCGGCCGGGGCGGCCGTACCAGTGGGGTCAACCTGTCGCCAATGCCTGCGGCTTGACTGCCAGCATCGCCAGGAACCTCCCATCACGTCGGGGCGTGGGGCCGCCCAGACGGTCTGAACGGAAGTTCCCAAAGCCGGGACGGAGAGATTGCTTTGTCACGTTGTGACTCGCAGTGACACCACTATTTTCAAACATTGTGTGCGAGGCAAAGCCATCTTTTGAGCAAAGTCTTCGGGCATTCAAATCTAACGCGGTTGCTGATAGATTGTGTTAACAGACACCCGCCTTTGGCTGATCGGGCGGAAAAGCAAAATAAAATCGAATAATGATAATTTAAACAGGGAGGCCGTGTGTGAGCGGACAAATACTCATTGCTGAAGATGAACCTTACATTGTCGATGCACTCAGCTTTATCCTGCGTCAGGCCGGCCACACAGTGATCGCCGAATCCGATGGCAGCGCGGTGCTGGAGGCGTTGCGCAAGACCCGGCCCGATCTGCTCATCCTGGATATTATGCTACCGACCAAAAATGGATTCGAGATACTCAAGGAACTCAAAGCCGACGAGGAATTCAGACAACTACCGGTACTGGTCCTCACAGCCAAGGGTCAGGCCAAGGATCGCGCCATGGCCGAGCAGCTCGGCACTGATGCTTTTATTGCCAAACCTTTTTCCAACGCCGAAGTACTGCAGTGCGTGGAACGACTGGTCGGACAATCACAGAGCGCGGCGTATGATCACTAGAGCCCCCAAAAGTGCGGCATCGCTCCTCGCGTTGGGTATTGCGCTGCTACTTCCGCCGCTAGCACTGATTTTTGCCAGGCAGATTACTCTGTGGGGGATCCCATTGCCTGTATTTTATATCTTCGGGCTCTGGCTGGTATTGATCATCGGTATATGGCTGCTATCGCGACAGCTGAAGCCCGACTCCACCGGCTAAGCAGTTAGCAGAACATGCTCAGTACCAACTTCGTCCTGCTCATTGCTCTCGCCTATGTGGTGATATTATTCGCTCTGGCGTTTATCAGTGAACGTCGGGCCCGGGCCGGCCGTGATCGGCTGTTGCGTTCCCCCCTGGTGTATACACTTTCCATTTCTGTCTATTGTACATCCTGGACACTGTTCGGTGCCGTCGGCTCCGCGGCCCGCAACGGACTGGAATTCGCCACGATCTATCTGGGACCAACACTGGTGTTCGTCGGCTGGTGGTTCCTGCTGCGCAAGCTGGTGCGAATCGGGCATGCATACCGCATCACCTCGATCGCCGACTTGATCTCTTCGCGCTTTGGCAAAAGCGCCGTACTGGGCGTTCTGGTTACCTGTATTGCCGTGATCGCCGCAACCCCCTACATTGCCCTGCAGCTCAAGGCGGTAACAGCCAGTTTCGAAGTATTCAATCTGGCCAGCGACAACAGTGCTTCCACTTCCATCATTGCCGATACCGATCCGGGTTTTTGGGTCGCACTGACCATGGTACTGTTCACCATCCTGTTTGGAACTCGAAACCTCGATGCCAATGAACATAACCCGGGTGTAGTGGCGGCCATTGCCTTTGAAGCGATCGTCAAACTCTTCGCTATTCTGGCCGTGGGCCTGTTTGTTGTGTTCGGGATCGCCGGCGGGGTGAATGAGGTCTTTCAATTGCCCACGGCCGAGCGCATCATTTATGACAACGAGCTGTTCGGCTGGCGTTGGATTAACATGATGGTACTCTCCGCCATCGCCATTATTTGCCTCCCGCGCCAGTTTCAGATTACCGTGGTGGAAAATTCCGATGAAAACCACCTGCGCACCGCGGCATGGGCCTTTCCCCTGTATCTGTTTTTAATCAGCCTGTTTGTGCTGCCCATCGCCATTGTCGGAACCGCCCTGCTGCCGCAAGGGACGAACCCTGACATGTTTCTGCTCACTCTGCCATTGTCGGCTGATCAGAATCTGCTGGCATTGCTGGCCTTTATCGGCGGCTTCTCTTCGGCCACTTCCATGGTCATCGTCTCAAGTATCGCCCTGTCTATTATGGTCTCCAATCACATTGTCGTGCCGCTCCTTCTGCGTATGCCACGTCAGAACCTGAACACCAGTGGAGACATCAAACATCTCATGTTGATTACTCGTCGCATCTCTATCGCGGTGATCCTGCTACTCGGTTATCTTTATTTCCATCTCAGCGGCGAATCCGACGCACTGGCGGCCATGGGACTGATCGCCTTCGTCGGTGTCGCCCAGTTCTTCCCCGCCATGCTGGGTGTGTTGTACTGGCGTAATGCCACCACCAGAGGAACGATTGCCGGCCTCTCCGTCGGCTTTATCCTGTGGATCTATACCTCGTTCATACCCAGTCTGAGTGAAGCCGGCGGCGCGCTGGCCTCGCTGGTCGAATATGGTCCCTGGGGAATTGAGCTGCTCAAACCCCAGGCGATGTTCGGCCTGGATGGCATGGACCCGCTGGTTCACTCGGTGTTCTGGAGCCTGGGCAGCAACGCCGCGCTGTTTGTCCTGGTGTCGGTGTGGACAACGCACCGGCCACTCGAGAAACTGCAAAGCGCATTATTCATTGATGTATTTCGCAATCTGGTGGGCAGCGAAGCCCAGGTAATACACCGCCATGCGGCGATCAAGGACCTGTATAAACTCACCCAGCGCATTCTCGGCCCGGCGGAGACCCACAAGCTCTTTGAGGAACTCACTGGCGGCGAGTTGATCCTGCAACAACTTCCCCCCCTGGATGCCAAAGGCATTGCTACTATCGAGCGGCGTCTGGCCGGTAATATCGGCGCCTCCACAGCGCATGCCCTGGTCTCCCAGATTGCCACCGGTGAAACTATCAGCATGGATGAGATCATCAAACTGGTGGATGAGACCCAGCAGGTCGTCGAGTACAGCCACCGCCTGGAACAACAATCAATACAACTGCAAGCCACCGCCGATGAGCTACGCAGCGCCAATCTGCGCCTGCATCAGCTCGATGCCCGGAAGGACGAATTTCTAAGCCAGGTCAGCCACGAAGTCCGCACCCCCATGACCTCCATTCGTTCTTTCGCCGAATTGTTGTTGAACAACGACGCGCTGTCCAACGAACAATCCCAACGGTTCATCCGCATCATTCATGAGGAAAGCCTCCGACTTACCCATCTTCTGGATGAAATCCTTGAGATGAGCCATCTGGAACAGGGCCATCTGCAGATCGAATCGACTCCCGTCAATCCGGAAACTCTCATCGATCGCGCACTGGATACCTGCCACGGCCTGGCGGAACAACACCAGGTAAGGCTCATTAGCGGCGAGCGCGCCACGGTTACGCAGGTACGCGGCGATGCCGAACGACTCTATCAGGTACTCATCAACCTGCTGACCAACGCTATCCTGTATAACACCAATCCCCTGCCATGGGTCCAGGTGGAAAGCCGAAATACCGGCAGTCATTACGAACTGGATGTGAGTGATAACGGCCCGGGCATTGCCGATACGGAACAGGTATTTGAAAAATTCAGCCGCGGAAGCGAAAACGCCACCAATCAGAGCGGCAGTGGTCTGGGTCTGGCCATCAGCCGCCGTCTTGTCCAGAAAATGAACGGTGAACTGGCTATCGTTAACAGCAGCGACCGGGGAACCCGTTTCAGGCTACGATTGCCGCTGAACGACGAAGAGACTGGCGACGATCGATATTAAAGCGCCGGATACGCAATATAGAATCAACCTGTTACCTGCAATGCGTCCTCCCACGCCGAGACTTTCCCGCGTCAAAATCAAAAACTCAAATAACACCGCGATATGTGGTTTTTCTGGATGGTATTCTCAATCCAGAAATCCTCTCACACAGTAACTGCTTACCCGTATTTACCCGATTGCAATATTATGGTTAACTTCTATACCAAATTCAGAAACATCGGCACCTCATTATTAGTGCACTGCAACCGGAGACCCCAGAACATGTTATCCCCAAAACGTCCGTTATTACTTGCCACCGCCTTCACCCTGGCCATGCCCACGTTCACCGCGCTAGCCGACGATGAACCCGAACATTTCGAAGGCGAACCGTCCCGAACGCTGGAAGAAGCGTTGAGTAACCTGACTACCTATAACAAAAAGCTGGAAAAACTGCTCGAAGGTGAAATGACCCCTGAAAAGATGGGGGAAATTCATATTCTCACCTATACCCTGGAAAATGCCCTGGAGCGTATCGAAGACGAAGTTGACGAGCTGGCCGACACACTCGAAGAAGTCCACAAAGCCTCCGAGCGGGCTGAAGACGCTACCGTTATACAAAAAGGCAAGCTCTATCTGGAGGGATCCGGCAAACTTCTCAGGAAGTAGAGAAAGTTGGCAGTCACAGTTTGCAGTCGGCTGCCCCTTCGGGGAGGGGCGAGGTACGAGTGACGAGTAACGAGGTATTTTGCCGGCTTACGCCGGCACTGTGATTGTTGAGTAAACTTTCCGCGGAATTCGTGTCGTCAACCCGCTATCTGCTGAACAGGTTTCAGAGTAAAGATTCTGTGTGGTCCGGCTTGCCGTTTTTGAGCTGCCGGAACATAAACAGCAGCACGCCTGTCAGCAATAACGCAGCCAGCACATGAAAAAATGTACCAACCGCTTCGGCCCGGTACAGCACACCCCATTTCGCGAACAGGAAATTCCAGTCATGCACTCCCCCGCCGACCAGCGGCATTCGCATGTCGCGCGCATCACTCATGTAATGCGCGACATTCATCAGGCTCTCGGCAAACCAGACACCACAGACACCGCTCTCGAAGGCCTTGCCCTGTTGCCAGAAATAGACCGCAATCGCCACCGGAAAAAACAGCTGGCCTATGGTACCGCCAAGAAAATGCCCGGTCTGCCCGAACGGCGTGAAGATCAGATGCCCCGCCTCGTGGAACGCCAGATTGACGTGATCGATAAAATGGTACTCGTAGAAAAATATCAGCCAGACCGAGTATGGCAGCAATGCGATGAAAATAATCCAGCGAAACATGGCTTACCCGTTATGTATTTGTAAAAATACCCTCGAATTCAGGAGCATCATACCGGCATCTCACAGATACAGCTCTAGGCCAGGGAATAAGTCTGTTACCTCCCCCACCTGGAATTTCGGTGTTATCAGGGTGCATGGAACCACCAGTTCGGTGATGAAAGTACGATCTGAGCCATCTTTGCGTAACCAGCGCTTCGTGGATGAGAACCATCATTATCGGTAACTTCTCGCCTGTATGCGGTATCGGAAACAAGCGGTGTAAAAAGATCGATGTACGGAACACCAGATACACCAGCCTCTTTGGCGAAGGCCTCCGAGAGAGCCATAATTCGTTCATTTTGCCTGTCTTCAGCCACAGGCGGCGGACCTAGCATGAGCATTTTGAAGTTCTTCGATCCACGAAGTATCTCACGAACATTCGCGCACGATTCATCAGGATGCACGCGAACGATTCCGTTTTCGAATACTGTATCGTTTACCCCACACGAAAACACAACCCGGCCGTCATACCCACCCGGTAACCGGAGAGAACATTCCGCTTCCCAACGCCGCAAAATATCCTTGCTCGTATCTCGCCGAACACCAAGGTTGTAATAAGTAACTGGAAAACCGCGCGAATTGGCGGCCGCGCACAAGCGTCCAGCCCAGCCAAGAGCCGCTTCGTCTCCGGTGCCATTGACGAACGAATCGCCAACGAAGCAAATTCTGATATCACTGTTCATTGATAACTCGATTCATTTCGTCTCGAAGACAAGACTTATCCGGGAAGAAGGATCGCAGCGGCTGGAGCCTCGAATACGGCACATACTCAGGTTTTTTCAATGAGATAACTCCCTGCCCCCACCATAAAGCCACCCGCTATTTTTCTGGCCGCACGTTCAAACTTGAGCTCTTTAGCCAATGCCGCGATTTTTTGCGCTGAGAGCGCATAGGCAATTTTGACACCACCAACGGCAGCAATTGTCACGAACACAATAGCAAACACATCTGCTGTTTGAAGTGCAGTCAAATCAACGAACATCGGAAAAAGGCTGGCATAAAAAAAGATTGCCTTAATATCACCCAATGTCAGAGTAAAACCGGCAAGAAAGCTGGCAATGAAACTGCCTCTCCCCCTGGAGGCATTAACCGACTCTCTTGCTCCTGGACTTTTCATTAATAATGAAAACCCGAACCAGATAAGATACAGCGCCCCCATATACTTTATAACCATGAACAGGTTACCCATAGCTTCCGCTACTACGGACAGTCCAAATATCGCCAGAGCAATAAAAACCAGATCACCCAGAACGATTCCGGCGGAAACAGCGACGCCATGACCCACACCCGATGTAGCTGATCGAATCACAACGAACGCAACACTTGTACTCGGCACAACCGCAAGCGACACCATAATCACGAAAAGGGACAATATCTCGACGATACTCATTGCTATAAAGTCTCACAGTCAGTTAGATGGGTGATTGTCTTGCATGGCAACAGTCAGGCGGTCTGCCTGCTATTATGAAACTGAATATAAACAAAGCAGATCTACTCTCTCAGGATTACCCGCCCCTCTGAAAGTTTGAAAATAAAAAATAAGTCCGTCACTTTTTATAAGTTTCTTTGCCTATCTACAGTTTCATTCTAGATAACAGTTACATAGTTCCCGGAATTTCTCTGACAGAGCAAACTGTCTGTGGATTCATATGAGTCGGTTATCGTCATCATACAAATAACCAAAATCGTCGTAGACCATGAATTCGTCTATACCTTCTTTATTTATTGCTTTCAGCCCGGTATTGATGGCATCTTCCGCCGTAGCAAAATACTCAATCCAGTTAGTCATTACGCCTTTTTCATTCTGGATGGACAATAGCCAACCACATCCACCCTCATAAAATGCATATAGAGTCAAAACATGACCCTGTATGTGTAATTCCTTGGTTACTTCAGCACCATTGCTTTTGCGATAAACATCCATGTAAGGCCTCCATATACTTATTCGCACGACCACCAGATCAGTTTATTGTTTTCGCTGCTTTTCGGAATGAAATTAAATAAGTATTTATATTTTTATACAGCCCGCTTTAATTCTTCACGGATTATTTTACGTAAAGTACTTTCCAGTTCCTTATCATGCGCTTGAATATACTCACGCAATGCATTATTGATCAGCGTCTGATAATTTCCACCGCCTGTTGCATGCACACGATTTTTGAAATGTTCGATAATGTCAGAATCAAGTCGTATCGTAATCCGGACCTTATTCGGATCAGCCTTAACAACAGGACCGCGCTTACCTTTTGAAAAATCTTCAACCATAGTAATCGATACCTTGATAGTATTGCTTAACTTCATATTTCGTTGCGTGCCGGGCAGAGATGATACGAATACAGTCTTCACCTCGCTCGGCATGCACAACATACAGGACTTTTAAGTAGGGACCCATTCCCAGTGTTTTGAATCGCAATTCCTCTGCATCGCAGTCCTCAATCGTTAAAGCATTTTCATCCTCAAGAGCGATTAGGGCATCGGCAAAATCAACACCATGTTTACCGAGATTCTCAGCCGCCTTCCGTGGGTCCCATTCGTAGTCCATCAGTTAAGTGTATGTACGAACAATGTACATTTCAAGTTGGATTTTTCTATGCATTTCAATGACATTCATCACGACTACACTCAGATTGCCGCTGCCGCAGAGCGATGAGAGGCGCGACGCGGTAGCGGGTCACCTGAAGTTCCGCAAAAGACAAGACCTGCCCCTGATTTCCCTGTATCTGCCAGATACAGCTTCGGGTCAGCGGATAAGTATACTGCCCCGACTTACCCGGTCCTTTTTGTGGCTGAAAACCGGGGTTTAAGGCCGTATTATGCCTACTCCGGAGCACTATAATTTATGTGGGTCTTCACCCGTTGTAGTGGGTCGACGTTTCGTATTTCTCGGGCATTAACGA
>CAYOOC010000053.1:0-22308 GCA_964405505.1 uncultured Thiohalophilus sp. | reverse complement strand
TTTCGTCCATTATCGATTTAACCTAGCAAACCCACTACAATTGGGGAAGAGCCAAAATAATAATGCGCACCGCGTCAGTGGAATTGATGGAGTAAGACATAAAACGGGCTGCAATTATGCAGCCCGTTTTATTTGAACAGCGCCAGGATCTCGCCGGCGGTGTTACGCTTTTTGCCGTTACAGCTGATATAGCGCTGTACTTTGAAGCGTTTGTTTTTACTCGCCTGTTGATAGATTTTGCGGGTGTAGGCGGTGTTGTGATTGGAGATCAATACCGGGATATTTCGCTTTGCACAGCTTTGGGCAAGATCGGCCAGGTGTTGTTGATCGTCCAGACTGAAGCCGCCGGCGCTGTAGGTGGTGAAGTTGGCGGAGGTCGATAGCGGCACATAGGGCGGATCGCAATAGATGACATCGCCCGCTCTGGCCTGTTGTATGGTCTGTTCGAAATCTCCCAGCAGGAACTCGGCGCGCTGTGCCCGGTGATGAAAGGCGAGCATCTCCTTTTGCGGGAAGTAAGGACGCTTGTAGCGGCCGAAGGGGACGTTGAAACCGCCGCTGGCGTTGTAGCGGCACAGGCCGTTGTAGCCATGGCGGTTGAGATAGACGAACAGAGCGGCCCGCAAACGGGGCTCATCACACTCGTTGAACTGTTCGCGCAGCCGGTAATAGCGTTTTTCCTGGTTGTTGCGCGCAATGAAATACTGCGCGCAATACTCGATGAACCCGGCACCTTCCTGCTTGAGCAGGTTGTACAGGCTGATCAAATCGGCATTGCGATCGCTGAGCAGATAGTGGTCGTAATCGCTGTTGAGAAACAGCGCCGCCGAGCCGGCAAACGGTTCCACCAGGCGTTTGCCCTCTGGCAGCATTGGCAGAATATGTTCCAGGATCCGGAATTTGTTACCCGCCCACTTGAGAAACGGTCGCCGGGGAGTCGGACGTGCTGGTCGACCGGCTTTGTGCAGGGGAGCCACAGCGTCGGAGCGGACAGCCATCAGTCCAGTTCCTTGATGAACACCTTGGACTGGCGCTGATAGTTATACAGTTGCTGGCGTTTGACTGGCAGATTTTTGATATCCCCCGACTTGAAACCGCGCTCGCGAAACCAGTGTGCCGTGCGGGTGGTCAGCACGAACAGTTGCCGCACGCCGAGCTGACGACAGGTCTTCTCCAGGTACTGTAACAGGGCGTCCCCCCGGCCCTGGCTACGGTAATCAGGATGCACCGCCAGGCAGGCCAGTTCACCCACCTGTTCATCAATGAACGGATACAGGGCGGCGCAGCCAATGATCATGCCGTCGCGTTCGACCACAGTGAAATGATCCACCTCGGTTTCCAGCCGTTCGCGTGAACGACGCACCAGGATATCGTCCGTCTCCAGGGGTTTGATCAATTCCAGAATGCCGCCGATGTCATCGATAGTGGCACGGCGCAGATCCTCGTATGGGTCGTTGCTGATGAGGGTGCCGCAACCGTCGCGGGTGAACAGCTCCAGCAGTAGTGCGCCGTCGGTATGGCGGTTGATAATATGCACACGCTTGACGTCATGCCGACAGGCATGCGTGGCACTGCGCAGGGCCTGCTGTTGCTCGCTTGTCAGCTTGTTGCTCCCCGCCAGCAGGGTCTCGGCGTTGTCAGGCGTCAGCTCCCGTAACAGCCGTTTGCGATTGTCGGTAATGCCCTTGCCATCGATCAGCAGGATCAGTTTGTCGGCCTGCAACTGGCTGGCGGCGGCGGTGGCCACATCCTCGGCACTGAGGTTGAAGACCTCGCCGGTGGGGGAATAGCCGATGGGCGAGAGCAGGACCAGATCGTTGTTATCCAGGTGCTGGCGAATAGCACCCCGATCCACCCGGCGGACCTCGCCGGTGTGGCCGTAGTCCACGCCATCGCGCACGCCCAGTGGCTGGGCGGTGACAAAATTGCCCGACACCAGCCGGATGCGTGCCCCGGCCATGGGCGAGTTGGCCACGCCCATGGAGAGCAGCGCCTCGATATCGACCCGTACGCTGCCGGCGGCCTCCTTGACGCAATGCAGCGCCGTGGCGTCGGTCACCCGCAGCCCGTTGACGTAGACCAGTTCGGCATCCCGGGCCTTGAGACAGGTTTCGATCTGCGGGCGGGTACCGTGCACCAGCACCAGCTTGACGCCCAGACTGTTGAGCAGGGCCAGATCGTGCACCAGCGGCGCGAACTGCTCGTCCGCCAGCATCTCGCCCCCGAACGCAATCACGAATACCTTGCCGCGAAAGGCATTGATATAGGGCGAGGAATCGCGAAACCAGCGGACAAAATCGGTATCGGTGGGGGGGGCTTTGGGTGCCATCTGTCGTGTCGGGTCAGGGGTTATTATCTGACGTTAGTATGACATATCGAACCACGAGCAGGTACTGGGGCCCAGCACTTTGAAGGTCCGAGGGACGAGTGACGAGGGACGAGGAAAAGCTTAAAGCCCGAAGAAGGGCAGGATCGGCTACGCCGCGAAAGGGTTTGCGTCAGGACAGGGTGTATCGCGCTGCAGGCGCTCCTGCATCGGGTAGAGGCGAGTTACGAGGTCGCCGTTGCCAGGCCAGGTTGCGCGTAGCGCTACCTGGTGACACTGCATTCGAGGTTATGTCACGCAGGCTGTTGCCAGTGTAACCCGCGTTATTCCTCGGCCCTCGTCACTCGTCCCTCGGCCCTGTTTTTACCAGGAGCTTTGCTTGCGCCAGCGGATGCGCGGGATGAGCAGGCCGAGCAGCAGGCCGCCGAGCAGGACGCCGGCACCGGCGATGAACCACTCGCGTTTGGCGCGATCCTTGAGCGCCTGGTTTTCCTGGTTGAGGATCTGCAGTTCTTTTTCCAGGGCCACGTTTTTCTGTTGCAGTTCCCGGTTTTCCTTGTCCAGCACGATCGGGCGGGCGGCGACCTCGTTGAGATGATCGAGCCGGGATTCGGCGTCTTCGAGTTTGCCGAGCAGTTCATCGCGCTGGGTGGCCAGTTCGGCGCGTTCGGCCTGCACTTCACTCAGGGTGCTGCGCAGCTTCTCGGTTTCATTTTGCAGGTTGTCCAGTTTACGCGTCGCTTCATCCAGTTGCATGGCGGCGGTGGGATTCTCCATCAGGTACTGGCTGCGTACCCAGCCTTCGGTGCCGTCGCTGGTGCGCACCCGGG
This sequence comes from uncultured Thiohalophilus sp., assembly GCA_964405505.1. GTDB lineage: Bacteria > Pseudomonadota > Gammaproteobacteria > UBA6429 > Thiohalophilaceae > Thiohalophilus. The sequence continues at coordinate 19,152 of CAYOOC010000053.1, read as the reverse complement.
TGTAACCCTCGTCGGTGCTCTCCAGCACTTCCAGACGGGTGCCGGTTGGCAGGGTCTTGAGGATCTGATGCGAGTTTCCCTGACCGTTACGCAGGGTGATAATCAGTTTGTCCGACACATACTGATACTCAGCAGCGTGGACGGCGGAAGCGGCGGCACCAAGCAGCGCCAGGGCAATGAAGAACTGTCTCATAGTCGTTTTCTGTCCTGCAGCGGTCTGTATTCTATATTTATTATTGATAGCATTCCGGAGCATGGCTCCCGGCTGGCGATTGTATAGTCTAGCGCGAATTACCCGGTGCGCGCCAAATCACATTTTGCCGGGCCGGACCCGGGCGGCCCTGGCCTATGGTATCCGGCGCCGGCCTGTCATATGGTTGTCATATTGGTCGGCTGTAATGCCCCCGTCATGCAACGACAAACAGCCATTGTCACCGGAGTGTCACGAATCCCATGAGTCAGGATATTACAATCTTGGTCGTCGAGGACGAGACGGCTATTCGGGAAATGCTCGGGTTTACGCTGCAGCGGGCCGGTTTTCGGGTCATCGAGGCGGGCGATACCCGCGAGGCAAGCGAGCAGTTGAGCGAGCAAAAACCGGATCTGGTGCTGCTGGACTGGATGCTGCCCGGGATCAGTGGTGTGGAATTCGCCAAACGGTTGCGCCGTGAGGACGCCACGCGGGAATTGCCCGTAATTATGCTCACGGCCCGCGGCGAGGAAGAGAGCAAATTGCGCGGTTATGAAGCCGGCATTGACGATTATGTGACCAAGCCGTTTTCCACCCAGGAACTGGTAGCACGGATCCGCGCGGTTCTGCGCCGTAGCAGTGCCAGTCGGGAATCCTCCGAAACGGTGGAGATTGCCGGTTTGACCCTGGATACGGCCAGTCACCGGGTGAGCCTCAATGGCGAACCCATCAACCTGGGACCCACGGAATTTCGTTTATTACACTTTTTTATGACCCACCCCGAACGGGTTTACAGTCGCGACCAGTTGCTGGACCAGGTCTGGGGTAATCAGGTGTATATCGAGGATCGCACCGTCGACGTGCATATTCGTCGTCTGCGCAAGGCGCTGGCGCCCCACGGTTTTGACCGACATGTGCAAACCGTACGCGGTGCCGGCTACCGGTTTTCCAAACAGGCCTGAGGCATGCCCTATAACTGGACCAATGAAGTATGGCGGGTTATCACCAGTCTGGCGCTGGCGCTGTTCTTCGGTTGGTTGACGGGTTATGTCATGCCGGCACTGTTGCTGGTCGTCTCCCTGTGGCTTATCAGTTACTTCGTCCGACTGGTGAAACTGGACCACTGGTTGCGTTTCGATCGCAAGCAGGAGCCACCGCACGCCAGCGGCTTGTGGGGAGAGGTTTTCACCGGGATTTATCGTCTGCAGCAACGGGCCCGCAAGCGCAACAAACGCCTGGTCAAGGCGATCAATCGTTTTCGGGAGACCACGGCGGCCTTGCCCGACGGGGTCGTGGTGCTGCGTGAAGAAGGTGAAATCGAATGGTGGAACGCCGAAGCCGGGCGGCTTCTGCGGCTCAAGTATCCGCAGGATGTCGGGCTGCGCCTGGCCAACCTGCTGCGGCATCCGGACGTGGCGGCGTACTGGCGGGGAGAATGGTCGGATGAGCAGGTTACGATCAATTCCCCGTATCAGGAAGGGACCCGGCTCAGTATACGCATGGTCGAATATGGCCAGAACCAGACGCTGGTAATCGTGCGCGATGTGACCCTGTTCGAACAGGTCGAGCAGATGCGGCGTGATTTTATCAGCAACATTTCCCATGAATTGCGTACGCCCCTGACGGTGTTAAGCGGCTATATGGAAAGCCTGCTGGAAGAAAACGCCGATGACGAACAAATGCAACATACCTTCAAGGTCATGCAGCAGCAGACCCGGCGGATGCACCAGCTGACCGAGGATCTGATGTTGCTGTCCAGTTACGAAAACCCACGCCGGGATCGCAAGCAGCTGGTGGTTGATGTGCCGCAAATGCTTAGCAGCCTGAAGGAGCAGGCCGAGATTCTCAGCGCCGAGCGTAACCACACGATCCTGCTGGAAGCCGAGCCCCGGCTTTGTCTGTTGGGGGAGCACCGGGAGCTGGACAGTATTTTTACCAACCTGGTTGTCAATGCGGTCAACTACACGCCCAGTGGTGGCGCGATTCGCATTCGCTGGTTCGAGGACGACAAGGGAGCCCATTTCGAAGTCAATGACACCGGCATCGGCATTGCCCCGCGCCATATTCCCCGCCTGACCGAGCGCTTCTATCGTGTCGATGAAGGCCGCTCGCGCAATACCGGCGGCTCCGGCCTGGGCCTGGCCATTGTCAAACACGCCATGCAGCGCAACAACGGCAGTTTGCGCATCGACAGTGAAGTGGGGCGGGGCAGCACCTTTATCTGCGACTTCCCTCCTGAAATTGTTCGTCATTCTGACGAACAGGGGCGAGTGACGAGGGACGAGTGACGAGGAGGGAAGCGAGCCTTATCCTGAGTTATGGGATGGTTTCCCTCGGCCCTCGTTACTCGTCCCTCGTCACTCGCCTCCGGGCGGAGCCCGGAGGGGTCTGTCATACTCCGGTCACATTTGGTTCATAACCTTGTCACAACAGATTCATACAGTACGCCCAACAAAACACAAATCTCGTAAGGAGAGCATCCATGTTCAAGAAAAAGCAGCTTCTGGCTTCGCTACTGGCACTGAGCTTTGTCTCTGGCCAGGCTTTCGCGCAAGCCAAAGTCGATCCCGATTTGAAAGATTATCAGCGCGCCAGCGGCGTCTCCGGTAATCTGAGCAGTGTAGGTTCCGATACCCTGGCTAACCTGATGACTTTCTGGGCGGAAGAGTTCAAACGTCAGTATCCGAATGTGAACATTCAGATTCAGGCGGCCGGTTCCTCCACCGCACCCCCGGCACTGACCGAAGGCACTTCCAACCTGGGGCCGATGAGCCGCAAGATGAAGTCCAAGGAAGTCGAGTCGTTTGAAAAGAAACACGGTTACAAACCGACCGCCATTCCGGTGGCCATCGACGCCCTGGCGGTATTCGTTCACAAGGACAACCCGATCGAAAGCCTGAGCATTCCGCAGGTGGATGCGATTTTCTCCTCCACTCGTAAATGTGGTTACGACAAGGACATCGCCACCTGGGGGGATGCGGGACTGACCGGTGCCTGGGCCAACCGCGATATCCAGATCTACGGTCGTAACTCGGTTTCCGGCACTTACGGTTACTACAAGAAGCATGCCCTGTGTAAAGGCGACTACAAGAGTGGCGTGAACGAACAGCCCGGTTCTGCCTCGGTGGTTCAGTCGGTTTCCTCATCCCTGAATGGCATTGGTTACTCCGGGATCGGTTACAAGACGTCCGGTGTCAAGACAGTTGCTCTGGCCAGGAATGAAGGTGACGAGGCAATCGCGGCAACGACGGAAAACGCCCTGAAAGGCAAGTATCCGCTGGCCCGCTTCCTCTACGTTTACGTGAACAAGCATCCGAACAAGCCGTTGCCGCCGCTGGAACGCGAGTTCATCAAGATGGTGATGTCCAAAATCGGCCAGGAAGTCGTGGTCAAGGATGGCTATATTCCGTTGCCCTCCAAGGTAGTGGAAAAAGAACTGGCCAAAATCCAGTAAGTCAAAGACGCACCTCTCGTGTCTTGAAAGCCCCGCCTCTGGCGGGGCTTTTTTTATGCCGCCAATAACCAGGGCTGACGGTCCCTGGCTGAGCGCCGGGCGCGCAAAAGGATAACTCCCGGATTTCCCGGCGCCTCTGCGGGAGGCCATTTTCTGGCATTGGCGAACAAAAAATAGCCGCTCCCGGGCTCGTATTAGAGCAGCCACAAACGGAGACTTTTTTGTCACATTTTTGTCATATCCGGTCTTTATGCTGGCGGCTTCCAGTAATCAGGGGACAAGCGAGCCTGTCATGACCCGTATCGACCACAGCAATCTGCTAATGCGCTGGCGCATGCTCAAGGACACCCTGGCACGCCACGGCGTGGCGGTGGGTGGTCTGGGGGTGATCGTGGCGATCACCCTGATCCTGGTCTATCTGCTGGCGGTGGTGCTGCCGATGTTTCAATCGGCGTCGATCGACAAGGTCACCGACTACAGCGTCCCCGGCAGCGACGAGCGAACGCTGCATCTGGCGATGGAGGAGCAGGCCGTGGTCGGTCTGCGCCTGACCGATGCGGGCCGGGTGATTTTCTTCAATACCTGGGATGGGACGATTCGCAAGATCGTGCCCCTGCCGATTCCCGACGATGCGCAAATCACCAGCTGGGCGGCGGGTGACCCGGCCAGCCGGGTGCTGGGCGTGGGGTTGTCCAATGGCCAGGCGCTGGTGTTCAAGCATCACTACCAGATCAGCTTTAGCGAGGCCCTGGTGGAAGGCGGCAAGCCGGTGCGGGAAATTACGCCACAAATCCAATATCCGCTTGGCGAGGACCTGCTGCAACTGGATACCCAGGGGCGGCCGATTACCCATCTCGCAGTGCAATCCGGTGAGGAAGAGACCACGGTTGCCGGGTTGGCGGGCGAGCAACAGATTCAACTATTGAATATCCGCCGCGAGGAATCGTTTCTGGGCGGCGATGTCACCCTGGAGGAAACCCGGGCAGAAGTACCACGGACCTCGCGCGGTGCTATTTCGCATTTGCTGGTGGACAAGGAGCAACGCAATCTTTATATCGTCAGTGGCGATGACAACCTGAGTCATTACGATCTGTTTGACAAGGAAGCCCCTTCGCTGCAACAGCACCTTTCGCTGTTTGGTGGTAATCAGCGGGTGACCAGCCTGGAATTTCTAACCGGGGATATCTCGTTGCTGGCCGGCTCGGATCAGGGCACGGTCTTGCAGTTGTTCCCCGTGCCCGAGCAACGTGACAGCAACAAACGGGTGTTTCGCCAGATTCGTTCTTTCGATGAGTTGAACGGGCCAATTGAAGGGATCGCGCCGGAATACAACCGCAAGGGATTTCTGGCCGTGGACGGCGAGGGTCAGCTTGGGATCTTTCACACCACGGCGAACCGTACTCTGTTGACCCGGCCGGTTGCCGACGCCCTGCAGCAGGTGGCGATATCACCGCGCGCCAAGGCCGCGTTGCTGCAGTCCGGCGACCGTCTGCATTTTTACCATATCGAGAACGAACATCCGGAAATCTCCATGTCCTCGCTGTGGGGCAAGGTCTGGTACGAAAGCTATGACGAACCCGAGTATGTCTGGCAATCCTCCTCGTCGAGTAACGACCACGAGCCCAAGCTGAGCCTGGTGCCGATCTCATTCGGGACGTTGAAGGCCGCGTTCTACGCCATGCTGTTCGCGATTCCACTGTCCATCATGGGCGCGATCTATACCGCCCATTTCATGGCCCCGCGCATGCGCCAGACGGTCAAGCCCAGCATCGAAATCATGGAGGCCCTGCCGACGGTCATCATCGGTTTTCTGGCCGGCCTCTGGCTGGCGCCGTTTCTGGAGCGACACCTGCCGGGGATCTTCTCCTTATTGATCATCATGCCCTTCGGGTTGTTGCTGGTGGCCTATGGATTCCATCGTCTGCCGGATCGAATCCGCCATACGCTCCCCGAAGGCTGGGAAGCCGCCTGGTTGATCCCGATCGTTCTGTTACTCGGCTATGCCTCTTTCAGCGCCAGTCCCTGGATGGAAGCCGCGTTCTTCGGCGGAGATGTGCGTATCTGGATGAGCGAGGAACTGGGTATCAGTTATGACCAGCGCAACTCGCTGGTGATCGGCCTGGCCATGGGCTTTGCGGTGATTCCGACTATCTTCTCCATTGCCGAGGATGCGATCTTCGCCGTGCCCAAGCACCTGGTACAGGGCTCGCTGGCCATGGGCGCCACCCCCTGGCAGACCATGATGCGGGTCGTCCTGCTGACCGCCAGTCCGGGGATCTTCTCGGCGGTGATGATCGGTCTGGGACGCGCGGTGGGTGAGACCATGATCGTGCTGATGGCCACTGGTAATACGCCGGTGATGGATATGAATATCTTCGAGGGTATGCGTACCCTGTCAGCCAATATCGCGGTGGAAATGCCTGAGTCGGAAGTCGACAGTACGCATTATCGTGTTCTGTTCCTGGCGGCGCTGGTGCTGTTTGCCTTTACCTTCGTGGTGAATACCGCCGCGGAAATTGTCCGACAACGTTTACGCAAACGTTACAGCAGTCTGTAACCCGAATGGGAATCTTGAGGAAATTCGATGAATAGCTGGTTCAAATCGGGACATCCCTGGATCTGGCTCAATGCCGGTGCCGTCAGCGTCAGTCTGATCATGGTATTCGGACTGATGTTGCTCATTGGCGTGCGGGGGCTGAGTTACTTCTGGCCCAGTAATGTGATTGATGCCCAGTATGTACTGCCTTCGGGCGAAACCACACGCCTGGTCGGCGAGATCGACTCGGTCGAGACCATTCCGCGGGTTCAGGCCCAGAACAGCGGTTATGAATTTGAAGCCGGACGGGAAAGTCTGACCCGCTATCTGATTAAAACCGGCAATCGCGATGTCACCGGCGCCGATTTTCAGGTGGTCTTCGCCGATTTTGTCCAGGATATCGAGTACCCCGAAAACTTGCTGGTCATCGAACGCCATGAGTGGGGCAATTTTTACGGTTTTCTGCGTCAGGTCAAAGAAAACGGGCAAGTTGTCGCCGAGAGTGAGAACGCCCGCCAGGAACTGGAAGTCCGTCTGGAACGGGCCACTGAACTGCACGATCGCATCAAGGATATCCAGAAAGACGAGATCGGTTCGATCAACTACCAGATGGAACGCCTGCGTCTGGAAGAGCGTGGACTGGAACTTGAAAATGAACTGACGCCAGAGAAGCAGCAGGAACTTGCCAACCGGCGTGATGCACTGAACGCCGAATACGAAACCCTGCGTGAATCAATGAATGAACTGTACGGCCAGATTCGTCGCGACAGTATCCTGGCTGAGACCATGAGTGGCCGCCAGATCGAAATTCCTCTGGCAAAAATTGTGCGGATCTATTATCCCAACAGCATGGGTGTTATGGGCAAGATGGGATTCTATTTTGCCAAGGTCTGGGAGTTTGTCAGCGGCGAGCCTCGGGAAGCCAATACCGAGGGCGGCATTTTCCCCGCCATCTTCGGCACCGTGATGATGGTGTTGATTATGTCGGTCCTGGTGACGCCTTTCGGGGTGATTGCCGCCATCTACTTGCGTGAATACGCCACCCAGGGGCCGATTATTCGTACCATCCGCATCGCGGTAAATAACCTCGCCGGCGTGCCGTCGATCGTTTACGGGGTGTTTGGTCTGGGCTTCTTTGTCTATTTTCTGGGCGGCAATATCGACCAGCTGTTTTTCCCCGAGGCACTGCCGGCGCCTACCTTCGGTACACCGGGCATTCTCTGGTCGTCATTGACCCTGGCCCTGCTGACCCTGCCGGTGGTGATCGTCTCCACCGAGGAAGGCCTGACCCGGATTCCTCGCTCGATTCGCGAAGGCAGCCTGGCCCTGGGCGCCACCAAGGCCGAGACCCTGTGGCGCACCGTGATTCCGATGGCTTCCCCGGCGATGATGACCGGCCTGATTCTGGCTGTGGCGCGTGCCGCCGGCGAAGTGGCGCCACTGATGCTGGTCGGGGTGGTCAAGCTGGCACCCTCGCTGCCGCTGGATGGCAATTTCCCGTACCTGCATATGGAACGTAAATTCATGCATCTGGGTTTCCACATTTACGATGTCGGCTTCCAGAGCCCCAATGTCGAGGCGGCCCGGCCGCTGGTTTACGCGACCTCGCTGCTGTTGATTCTGGTCATCATTGCCCTCAATCTGAGCGCGATATACATCCGAAATCGCCTGCGTGAGAAATACCGGGCGCTTGAAGGCGGTTAAAAACTGGCAGAAGATAAGACTATGACTCCTGATAATATGACACACGGTATCAATCTGGATAACCTGGATCGGGCACAGGATAACGTGCACTTTGAAGATGAGAATCTGGTTATCCAGGTGGAAGACCTGAATCTGTACTACGGGCCGACCCAGGCATTGTTTAATATCAACATGGGGATCCCGGAGCACAAGGTGACGGCCTTTATCGGTCCCAGTGGTTGCGGTAAATCCACACTGCTACGCTGTTTCAACCGGATGAATGATCTGGTGGATATCTGCCGGGTCGAGGGCAAGATCACCCTCGATGGCGAGAATATCTACAGAAAAAAGGTCAATGTCGCCGAGTTGCGCCGCAAGGTGGGCATGGTGTTCCAGAAACCGAATCCGTTCCCCAAGAGTGTCTATGAAAACGTGGCTTACGGCCTGCGCATCCAGGGGGTCAAGGACAAGCGGCGACTGGACGAGAGTGTGGAAAAGGCCCTGAAAGGTGCCGCACTGTGGGACGAGGTCAAGGACCGCTTGCAGGAAAATGCCCTGGGCCTGTCCGGCGGTCAGCAGCAACGTCTGGTGATCGCGCGCGCCATCGCTATTGAGCCGGAAGTGCTGTTGCTGGACGAGCCGGCCTCGGCGCTGGATCCGATCTCCACGCTCAAGATCGAGGAGCTGATTTACGAGCTCAAGGAAAAATATACGATTGTTATTGTTACCCATAACATGCAACAGGCCGCCCGGGTTTCGGACTACACAGCGTTTATGTATCTTGGCGAGGTCGTTGAATTTCAGGATACCAATACGCTGTTTACCAATCCGGGCCAGAAAAAGACCGAAGACTATATTACCGGCCGTTATGGCTAAAATGTCGGGGAACAGCAAGTAATTACGCAACATTTAGAGCAGGGATATGACATGGATAAATTAGGCGAACACATTTCCCATCAGTTTGACGAGGAACTGGAAGACGTCCGCAACCGCGTCATGCAGATGGGCGGGATTGTCGAACAGCAGCTGACCGATGCTATCAAGGCACTGACGGATCGGGATGCAACACTCGCTGAAATCGTGGTGACCAGTGATTACAAGGTCAATGCACTGGAAGTCCAGATTGATGAGGAATGCACCCAGATTATCGCCAAGCGCCAGCCGGCCGCCAGTGACCTGCGCCTGGTCATCGCCGTGATAAAGACCATTACCGATCTCGAGCGTATCGGTGATGAGGCCGAGCGTATCGGACGAATGGCCATGCATTTTGCTGAATCCGGCGCCGATAACAAAATGATTACCGGTATCGTGCACATGGGTGAGCGGGCCCTGAAAATACTGCACGATGCACTGGATACCTTTGCGCGCATGGATGCCGATATGGCCATCGAGGTGGCTCGCCAGGACCTGAAAATCGACAAGCAATATGAAAGCATCATGCGTGAGCTGATGACCTATATGATGGAAGATCCCCGTTCGATCCCGATGGTGATCAATATGGTGTGGTCGGCCCGCTCACTCGAGCGAATTGGCGATCGGGCGCGCAATATCTGTGAGTACGTGATTTACCTGGTCAAGGGCAAGGACGTGCGGCATATCAGCCTGGAACAGGTCGAGCGCGACGCCCGTGAGCACAGTCAGAACCACTCCAGGGACAAATAGATCCGTCAACACGATCTTTCAGCATGGAAATATTGATCTCGCAGAGGCGCAGAGCCTGCTATGATTGCCTTTGTGTCTCTGCGACTTTGCGAAAGAAATAGGATGGACCAAGCATAGCGGTGTCCGGGCATTCGTCGGAGAGTACCAGACACTGCGGAGTTTATGCCTGCAGGGTGCTTTATCGGGCCTACGAATTGGTTACTAGTCCCTGGTAGCTAGCCCCTCTTATTAGATCGGAAATACCACCATGTGATCCAGTGCCAGGCTGATCGTGACCTGTTCGCCGATGGCAAAATCATGATGACTGGGGAACAGAGAGAGGACCTCGGTCTTGTCTTCCAGCTGCAGGGTATACAGAATCTCCGCGCCCTTGAACGCCCGTTGTGATACCGTACCCTGTAACGGCCCCTCCGGGTCATAGACGATATCATCCGGACGCAGTAGCAACTCTACCTCCGTACCGGGTTCCCATTCATAAGCTCTGTCGCCGCTGATCGTACCCAGTGTGGTTTTGACCGTGTCCGGGCTTAGCAACGTTCCCCGGACAAACACGCCCTGACCGATAAAATCGGCGACAAAACGGTTGGCCGGTGAGTGATACAGGTTATAGGCGGTATCCCGCTGCAGAATATGCCCCTCGCTCATAACGCCGATCTGATCGCCCATGGCAAAAGCCTCGTGCTGATCGTGCGTCACCAGAATACCGCTAGTCCCCTGTTGCTTGAGAATCTGACGCACCTCGTTGCTCAGACGCTCGCGCATATCAATATCGAGATTGGAGAACGGTTCATCCATCAGGATCAGCTCGGGGCGCGGTGCCAGTGCCCGGGCCAGGGCAACGCGCTGTTGCTGGCCACCGGACAGCTCGTGGATATAGCGATCGCCCATCCCAGCGAGGCCGACCACCTCCAGCATTTCATTCGCCAGACGTTTGTACTCGGACTTGTCCAGGTTACGCAGCCCGAAAGTAATGTTGGCGCAGACATCCAGGTGCGGGAACAGGGCGTAATCCTGAAACACCATGCCGATATGGCGTTTTTCCGGGGCCAGCGTATAACCGGGGTACGAGATCCGTTGATCGCGCAGACGGATTTCGCCCGCGTGCAACGGCTGAAAGCCGGCGATGGCACGCAGGGCCGTGGTCTTGCCACAGCCGCTGGGGCCCAGCAGACAGACCAGATCCCCCTGGTTGACATGCAGGTTCAGGTTTTCAACGGCAATCATACCGCGATGACGGCATTCGACATTTTTCAGTTCGAGCAGCGGATGGTCCACGTAACACCCTGATATTCCAACGTTTCAGGGGCGCATCATAGCAGATTCATCGGGCCGAGTAAGCCTTCGAGCCGGGCATTGGCGCCGAATCCGGCCGCCGTGTCACAAAAACTTCATCCCTCGTTAACGCTGCTGTAAGAGACCAACAACAAACTCATCCCCGTTCATTTGCACACAACACGTGTTGCGTTGTTACCACAAACTTTTGGGGAAGAGACATGAAAAAGAAATTGATTGCACTGGCCGTTACCGGCGCACTGATGACACCGATGCTGGCCCAGGCCGCTCCGACAGTCTATGGCAAGGTTCATCTGTCTTACGGCAGCGTGGAAGAAGAATCCGGCGGTGTCACCAACACTGATAACTGGCAGCTGCAGAGTCATGCCTCTCGCGTTGGTTTCAAGGGCGAGCATGATCTGGGCAACGGCCTTGCAGGAATCTACAAGCTGGAATTTCAAGTCAACCCGGACAGCGATAACAAAGAAGATGCTACTGTCGATAGTGGTTCAGCCGGCATCAAACGTCGTAACCAGTATGCCGGTCTGAAAGGCAGCTGGGGCCAGGTCCGTTTCGGTCGTCACGACACCCCGCTGAAGATGGCCCAGGGCAAGTTCGATCAGTTTGGCGATCGGCCTTCCGCTGATCTGAAATACGCAGTTAACAACGGGATGGACGGTGAAAATCGTCTGGACAACGTGCTGGCCTATCTGGGTAAATCCGGCAACATCAAGTATGCCATTGCCGCGATTCCGGGTGAAAACGACGGTACCGCTGGCGGTGACGGCCCGGCCGATACCATCTCAGCCTCTATCGCCTATAGCGATGGCCCGCTGTACGTGGCTCTGGCCCAGGACTCCTACGATGACGCCGCTGGTGAAGAAGCAAACAGCACGACTCGTCTGGTCGGTACCTACAAGATGGGTAACATGCAGATGGGCTTGTTCTATCAGACCGGTCTTGGTGATGGTAGTGCCGGTACCAATGATGATGAAACAGACTGGCTGGGTGTGAGCTTTGCCAGCAAGTTTGGCGGCAAGAACAAGTTCAAGCTGCAGTACATCACGACTGAAGATAGTGCTGCCTCCTCGACCGAAGGTACTCTGATGGCTGTCGGTGTCGATCACAAGTTCGGCAAGAAGGTCAGTGGCTACGTCATGTATTCTAACACTGAATTTGAGCAGGCGGGTTCTACTGATGAAAACAGCTTCATGGGCACCGGTCTGGTTCTGAAATTCTAAAACCGGATTGAAAGAATAAAAGAGCAGGGAAAGTCGGCAACAGGGACGCTGCCGTCGCTCCGAGAGTTGTTATGTGTGCTTAAGTACCCTGACGTGTGAGAGCGTCAGGGTTTTTTTGTGCCTGTTTTTCATAAAAGAGAAGAACGCAAGGCACAGAGGATTGCAGAGAATAAAACTGGTTGGATCGTATATGTCATTCTGGGGAAGAGGTTTGACCACCGAAAACACCGAAAAGCACCGAATAACACTGAAAAAACAATGAAGTTAATAATCAGTGGTTTCGGTGCTTCGGTGCTTCGGTGCTTCGGTGTTTTCAGTGTCCTGATAAAAATATGCCCAAAAACTGGTGCCGCTGTTCTGAGTTTCGCTGTTTTTAAACGGGTCGAAAAGTTAATTATCTTCCAGCAACTGTCGCCACTGCTGCGCCTGCTCGGGATCGGGGGCAATATCGAACATGCCCTGTTCGTAAGTCATCGCCAGGGCGCGAATGGCGTTGGGATTACCCTGCCTGGCCGCGGTTTCCCACCAGGTGAGGGCTTCGCTGACCTGGCGGGCGGTGCCCCGGCCATAGGCGAACATCACGCCGAGATTGTATTGCGATTCGGCATGCCCCACCTCGGCCGCCTGTCGCCACCAGTAGATCGCGTCCTTGGGACTGGGGTAAATGCCACGACCTTCGGCATACAGCACCCCCAGGTTATAGGCGGCATCGACACTGCCGTACTGCGCGGCCTGTTTGAACCACTCCATGGCGGTACGCGCATCCTGTTTGACGCCCTTGCCATGCATATACAACAGGCCGATATTGAACAGCGCGTCGGGATCGTCCTGTCCCGCCAGCGTCTGCCAGTGACGCAGCGCCTCCTGATAATCCCCTGCTTCATAGGCCTGCCGGCCGTCTTCCAGCGGTCCACTTAAAGCCACAGACACGGACATAAGTAGCAGACAGGCCAAAAGTGGTTGAAGTCCGAGTGAGCGCATGGTTATCTCCCGCCAGTGAATCCGCTTTGAGTATAACGGCCGCAAAACTGTGAATCTTAATACCTGCACAGCAAGCGTACCCGATACCGCCTGATGCTATCCAGAATCGGTTCTAACCACCGAAACACTGAATTCACCGAATCTCACCGAAAAATAAATTTTCGATTCGGTGTATTCAGTGGGTTCGGTGTGTTCAGTGTTACAAATGTGAAACCTCCGCGTTACATACAGCACGGTAGATAAGAGGATCAACCTCAGCGCAGCTGCGGCTCCAGTTCGGTCGGTATCGCCAGCAGGTGTTCGAGCAGGGCTTTCTGGCTGTGCAGGCGGTTTTCCGCTTCTTCCCAGACCACGCTGTGCGGGCTGTCCATGATCTCGGCGGTGACTTCCTCGCCGCGATGGGCCGGCAGACAATGCATGAAAATGGCATCCTTGTTGGCCAGCGACATCAGCTGACTGTTGACCTGGAAGGCTTCAAACTGTTGCTTGCGCAATTCCTGTTCCTCTTCCTGGCCCATGCTGGCCCAGACATCGGTGGTGATCAGATCCGCGCCCCGGGCGGCGGCTTCGGGATCATTGCTTATCGTGATCCGATTGCCCGCGGCGGCGACGATCGCGGGATCCGGTTCGTATCCGGTGGGCGTGGCGATCTGCAACTGAAAATCGAACTGGCGGGCGGCATTGATATAGGAATGGCACATGTTGTTGCCGTCCCCGATCCAGGCCACGGTCTTGCCCCGGATGGCCCCACGATGCTCGCGAAAGGTCTGCATATCGGCCAGCAACTGGCAGGGATGGTAGAGATCGGTCAGGGCATTGATCACCGGGACCTGCGAAAATTCGGCAAAGCGCTGCACGGTATCGTGGTCGTAGGTGCGGATCATGATGATATCCACCATGCGTGACAGGACCCGGGCACTGTCTTCCACCGGCTCACCGCGACCGAGCTGGGTATCGCGCGGCGACAAGAAGATCGCATGGCCGCCGAACTGGGCCATGCCGGTTTCGAACGAAACGCGGGTGCGGGTGGAGGATTTGTCGAAGATCATCCCCAGCACCTTGTTCTTCAGTGGTTCGTACACGGCACCGCGGTGCTGCATCTGTTTGAGTTCGATGGCCCGATCGATCAGCTGATCGAGTACATGGCCTTCAATATCCAGCAGGGTCAAAAAGTGTTTCACCATCATTGCGTTTCCTCTTGCGGCGCGGCCTCAGGCCAGAAAGCCCTGAATCAGTTCACTCACGCCATTGATAATCTGTTCGGCCTCTTCATCGCTGAGTATCAGCGGCGGCAGCAGGCGTACCACGTTGCCAGCGGTGACATTGATCAACAATCCCCGCTCCAGGGCCTTTTGCATCAGCTCTCCGCAGGGCCGGTCCAGCTCTACCGCCAGCATCAGGCCCTTGCCCCGGCATTCGACGATACCCGGGGTTTGCGCCAGCGATTCGTACAGCCGGTTGAGCATGTACTGCCCCAGCCAGCCGGCCCGCGCGGCCAGATGTTCGCGTTCGATTGTTTCGATCACCGCCAGGGCCGCGGCACAGACCAGCGGGTTGCCGCCGTAGGTACTGCCGTGCTGACCGGGCTGGAACAAACCGGCGGCCTGGCCCCGGGCCAGACAGGCGCCGATGGGCACGCCGTTACCCAGGCCCTTGGCCAGGGTCATCACATCCGGCTGAATATTGCTGTGCTGGAACGCGAACCACTGTCCGGTGCGGCCCATGCCGGTCTGGATTTCGTCGGCGATCAGCAGCCAGTCGTGCACATCGCACAGACGGCGCAGCTGCGGCAGATAGTCCTCGGTGGGAATCCGGATCCCCCCTTCACCGGTGATCGGCTCGACCATGATCGCCACGATGTCATCCCGCTCCGTGGCCAGCTGTTCGATGGCCTTCACATCGTTATAGGGGACATGCACGAAGCCGGGCACCAGCGGTTCAAAGCCGGCCTGCACCTTCGGGTTGCCGGTGGCGGTCAGGGTCGCCAGGGTGCGGCCATGGAAGCTGCCGTCCATGACCACGATGGTCGGCGTCTCGATCTGTTTTTGCCGCCCGTGCAGACGCGCCAGCTTGATCGCCGCCTCATTGGCCTCGGCGCCGGAATTGCAGAAAAAGGCGTTGTCCATCCCGGCAATCGCCGTCAGCCGCGCGGCCAGTTCTTCCTGTTTGGCGATGTGATACCAGTTGGAGGTATGCACCAGCGTGCGGGCCTGTTCGGCAATAGCTTCGGCAACGGCCGGATGAGCGTGCCCCAGACCGCAGACCGCGACACCGCTCAGCGCATCCAGATAGCATCCGTCGTCGGTATCCCACAGCCACGCCCCTTCACCCCGGACAAAGGTGACAGGCAACGGCGCATAGTTGTGCATCAAATGATCGGCCATTTTCAGGTTCCGCTAATTTACCGGTTCAGGAAAATAAAACGGCAGCCCTGCGCGGACTGCCGGAAAACCGTTAATTCTAGCCCCCCACGGCCCGAAGTCAACAAAACCTGTTGACTTCGGGAGGGCCGAGGGACGAGGAACGAGTGACGAGACGGGTTTGTTGGAGGCTGGATTAAATAAAAACGGCCCGGTTGTCAGAGACAACCGGGCCGTTTGACATGCAGTTTCCTGGCAACTGGTACCTGGCTGCTAGCCCCTGCTTTTGCCGAGAGTTCTCGGGTTCAGCCGCTGAAGTTCTGGTTAACGAAATCCCAGTTTATCAGGTTCCAGAGGCTCTCAAGGTACTTCGGCCGGGCGTTGCGGTAGTCAATATAATAGGCGTGTTCCCATACGTCTGCGGTTAACAGCGGTGTTTTGCCGTCGGTCATGGGATTGCCGGCATTGGAGGTATTGACGATTTCGACGGAACCGTCGGAATTTTTGACCAGCCAGGTCCAGCCGGAACCAAAGTTACCTACACCCGAAGCATTGAATTTCTCCTTGAACGCATCGAATGAACCGAAAGCCTGGCCGATGGCATCGGCGATCGCACCGGTAGGTTCGCCGCCACCGTTGGGGCTCAGGCAGTTCCAGTAGAAAGTATGGTTCCATACCTGGGCTGCCTGGTTAAAGACACCACCGCTGGCCTTTTTGATAATGTCTTCCAGGGACATGTCTTCGAACTCGGTGCCGGGGATCAGTTCGTTAAGTTTATTTACATAGGCGGCATGGTGCTTACCATGATGGTACTCAAGAGTCTCGGCCGAGATATGCGGCTCGAGGGCATCTTGTGGGTAGGGGAGATCGGGTAGCTCGTGTTTCATCAATACACTCCTTTTGCGCATCTGATTCAGATAATTGACGGGTTTGGCCGTAAGTGTAGACGCTCTGCGTGGTTCGCTTAGGCCGCTTTAGAATATTTCGCAGTATAATAGTAAATAATATTAGACAAAGTCTAACACCCGCAAGTCCTCTCTATCGACAGCTCTGGTACCATACAGCGTATGGACCCGATCAGCCTGAGTATTTTTTCCAGCCGACTCAACGCGGTCAGCGATGAGATGGGTGCGGTACTGCAGCGTGCCGCTTTTTCACCCAATATTCGCGACCGGCTGGATTTCTCCTGTGCCATCTTCGATGCCCGCGGACAGCTGTGTGCGCAGGCGGCACACATCCCGGTGCACCTGGGCAGCATGGCCTATGCCATGGCGGATATCGTGCGCCAGATCGACTGGCAGCCGGGCGACATGGTGATCGTCAACGATCCCTATCTGGGCGGCACCCACCTGCCCGATGTGACCGTCATCGCGCCCCTGTTCGTGGCCGATGAGCTGCTGGCCTTTGTCGCCAACCGAGCCCACCATGCCGACATCGGCGCCGAATCACCGGGTTCCATGCCGATCTCGGGCTCCCTGGAGGAGGAGGGGCTGGTCCTGGCCCCGACCAAACTGGTCAGGGCGGGGCAGCTGGACAGCGCGTTTCTGGACAGTATCCTGCGCCGGGTGCGCAGCGGCACGGCCGGTCGGGGCGATTTCGCCGCCCAGATGAGCGCCAATCGCGCCGGCCTGGCGCGGCTTGCCGAGCGGGTCGAGGCACTGGGGTCGGCAGCGTTCAGCCGCGGACTGGTCGAGCTGAACGATTACGCCGAACGCCTGGCCAGCGAGGCCCTGCGGGTGATCCCCGACGGGGAATATCGCTTTGTCGATTATCTGGACGATGATGGGCTCGGCCATACCGACCTGGCCATCGCGGTTACGCTGCAGGTGCACAACGGGACGGTCGCGGTCGATTTTACCGGCACCGCGGTGCAGACGCCGGGGAATGTGAACTGCCCCCTGTCGGTGGCAGCCGCCGCGGTCTATTACGTCTTCCGCTGCCTGATGCCGGCACAGACCCCGGCCTGCGCCGGGAGCTTTCGGCCGATCAAACTCGACGCCCCCGAAGGCTGCCTGGTCAATGCCCGGCGCCCGGCCGCGGTGGCCGCCGGTAATGTCGAAACCAGCAGCCGCATCGTGGATGTGGTCATAGGTGCCCTGGCCGAGGCCTTGCCCCAGCACATTCCCGCTGCCAGCCACGGCGGCATGAACAACCTGGCTATGGGCTACGCCGGGGACAGCGTCTATCCCGCCTGGGATTATTACGAGACCATCGGCGGCGGCATGGGCGCGGGCCGTCACGGCGGTGGCCTGTCCGGCATCCAGACTCACATGACCAACACCCGCAACACCCCGCTGGAAGTCCTCGAATCCAACTATCCCCTGCGCCTGCGTCGCTACGCCCTGCGCACCGGCTCCGGCGGCGTGGGAATGCGCTGCGGCGGCGACGGCCTGATCCGCGAATTCGAATTCCTCGCCCCCGCCTCGGTGACCCTGCTGACCGAGCGGCGCACCCATGCCCCCTGGGGGCTCGAAGGCGGCGAAGCAGGACAGCCGGGCGTCAATCGCCTCAACGGGGATCCGTTGCCCGGCAAGGTTTGTCTCGATGTGGATAGCGGGGATGTGTTGACCATAGAGACTCCGGGCGGAGGTGGGTATGGGCAACGGAGGGCCGAGGGACGAGTAACGAGGGACGAGGAAAAGCGGTAATAACAAAGATGGGAATAAACGAAAAAAAGATTGGGCTGTTGTGGTATCTATCCGAACATTTATGACAAAGTAATTTTATTCAAATCTTGTAAGGATGAGTGATGGGTTTCCTCGTCACTCGTCCCTCGTAACTCGGACCTGTTTTTTATGTGTGGCATCTGCGGCGAATTAAGACTCGACGGTAAAAAAGCGGAATTAACTGCGGTTCAAAAGATGCTGCCGGCCCTGGCGCGGCGCGGGCCGGATTTTGAGAACAGCTGGTCGAAGGATCAGATCGCGCTGGGCCACCGGCGTCTGGCGATCATCGATCTTTCCGAGCGCTCCAACCAGCCAATGGTCGACGAGTCGCTCGGGCTGGTGCTCGTTTTCAATGGCGCCATTTATAACTACCGTGAACTGCGTGCCGACTTTATCAAGGAAGGTTATACGTTTACGTCCGACGGTGATTCGGAAGTCATCCTCAAGGCCTATCACAAATGGGGTGAGCGTTGTCCCGAGTATCTGCATGGCATGTTCGCCTTTGCCATCTGGGACATGAAAAACAAAAGCCTTTTCCTGGCCCGCGATCGCATGGGCATCAAGCCACTCTATTATTCACTGGACAATAACCGCTTGCTGTTTGGCTCCAACCTGCAGGCGATTCTGGCAGCCGGGGGCGTGGATACCGATGTGGATCCGGTGGCGCTGCATCACCAGTTCACCCTGCACGGCGTGGTGCCGGCGCCGCACACTATATTAAAGGGCGTGCGCAAGCTGGTGCCCGGCACGTCCATGACCATCGACCCTGGTAAGCCCCCACGTGAGCGCCGTTACTGGCATCTAAAAGCCCAACGCCCGGCACAACCGAAAAGCGAAGCCGAGTGGACCACCGCGATCCATGATGCGCTGCGCGATGCCGTGCGCAAGCGGCTGGATGTGGCCGATGTGCCGGTCGGGGTGTTGCTCTCCGGCGGGCTGGATTCCAGTTTGCTGGTGGCCTTGCTGGCCGAGGCGGGGGTAAAGGACCTGCGCACCTTTTCGATCGGCTTCGAGGATCAGCCCGAGGAGAAGGGCAGCGAGTTCGAATACTCGGATCAGGTGGTGGAGCGCTACCAGACCCGGCACAAGCAATATCATATTCCCAAC
>CAYOOC010000052.1:0-22570 GCA_964405505.1 uncultured Thiohalophilus sp. | reverse complement strand
ATAATTTTGAATGTTGAATTTTAAATTTTGAATTGTGACATCTGCATTTAATTCAGAATTCAACATTAAACATTCAAAATTGCTTTGCGTCCTTTGCGTCTTTGCGACCTCTGCGTTATAAACCCGTATATCTAGTGGTGAACAGATTATGAGCACAAGCTGGCTGGATGAGATCAAGTGGACGGAAGACGGGCTGGTGCCGGTGATTGCCCAGGAGGCGGGCACGGGCCAGGTGCTGATGCTGGCCTGGATGAACCGCGAATCGCTGGCGCTGAGCGTGCAGGAGGGCAAGGCGATCTACTGGTCGCGCTCGCGTGGGCGGCTGTGGCGCAAGGGCGAGGAATCGGGTCACGAGCAGATCCTCCGTGATATCCGGGTCGATTGCGACAACGACGTGATTTTGCTGGAGGTGGAACAAAAAGGCGGCATCGCCTGCCATACCGGCCGACATCGCTGTTTTTTCAAGCAGTTACAGGGCGATCAGTGGGTCGAGGTCGAGCCGGTCATCAAGGACCCCGACGCTATATATAAATAGTGTCCCCACAAACGGCGCTAAACGTGGAATAATCCCCCTCTATGAGCGACATATTGCAACAGCTGGCCAGCGTGCTCGAGCAGCGCAAGGAGGCCGATCCCGACAGCTCCTACGTCGCCGGACTCTATGGCAAGGGGCTGGACGCGATTTTGAAGAAAATCGGCGAGGAGGCCACCGAAACGGTCATGGCCGCCAAGGACGGGGACCCGCAACAGGTCGTTTATGAAACCGCCGATCTGTGGTTTCATACGCTGGTGATGCTGGCGCACCAGGGGCTGGGCCCGGATCAGGTGCTCGATGAGCTGGCGCGCCGCTTCGGCCTTTCGGGGCTGGAAGAGAAAGCCAATCGGAACCAATGAGGTCATCATGAGCGACTGCCTGTTTTGCAAAATTCTCGCTGATGAAATTCCCTCGGATCGGGTCTATGAAGACGAGCAGATGATCGTCTTCAAGGATGTTAATCCCAAGGCCGAGGTGCACCTGCTGGCGATTCCACGCGAGCACATTCCCAGCCTCAATGAGCTGGATCCGCAACATGATGCCCTGATGGGGCATATGCTGCGGCAACTACCGAAAATCGCCAAACAGCAGGGACTGGATGACGGCTTTCGCACCATTATCAACACCGGCGAAGGTGGCGGGCAGATTATTTTCCATCTGCACATCCACTTGATGGGCGGAAAGAATATGCCCGGCTTTGAATAGTCACAGCGTTGATTGTTTTAAATAATACAGACAGCGCTTCAATAAACGTTAACGTTCAGGACGTGGAGTAACATCATGGGTATTGGTATCTGGCAACTGGTTATTATTCTGCTGATTGTACTGCTGCTGTTTGGCGCCAAGCGGCTACGCAACATCGGCTCCGATCTCGGCTCAGCCGTCAAAGGCTTCAAGAGCGCAGTCAAGGAAGAAGAGAGCGGCAAACAGGATGATTCCGCCAAACTGGAAAGCAGCGACGACGACGGTCAGACCATTGAGGGCGAAGCCACCAAGGTCAAGGACCAGGACAAAACCTGAGAGGGTTCTGAATCATGGTAAATCTGCGCGGAGCCGGACAACGATTCGTCTCCTCGTCACTCATCCCTCGTCCCTCGTCCCTTATTTATGTTTGATATCGGTTTCCTTGAATTGATCATCATTGCCGTCGTCGGCCTGGTGGTGATCGGTCCCGAGCGCCTGCCCGGTGTGGCCCGCAACGTGGGCAAGTGGGTCGGGCGCACACGCCGTTTTGTCACCCAGGTCAAATCCGATATTGATCGCGAGATGAAGCAGGAAGATCTCCGTCAGGCGCTGGAGCGCGACGCCGGTCTGGATGAGCTCAAGCAGATCATGAACAGCGATCGCTTCACCATCGAAGAAGAAGACAAACCCGATTACCTGGTCAAGTCAATCGGCGATGAAGAGGTCGAGGCCGGCAAGGAAGAGCCCTCTGCCGCAAGCAGCGACGACAGCGATACTCCCCAACACACTGACACCCCGAATAATGAGCCAGAAAAACCGCAACGATAACGATCAGAGTGTTGAACAGGAGACACCGTTTCTCTCACACCTGGTCGAGCTGCGCGATCGCCTGCTGCGTATTGTCGGTCTCGTACTGGTGCTGACCGTCGCCCTGATGGCCGTCGCCAATGATCTCTATTATTACTTTTCATTACCGCTTCAGGGTTATCTTCCCGAAGGGGCCAAAATGCTGGCCATCGGTGTTATCTCGCCAGTTTTCACGCCGTTCAAGCTGGCCCTGATTGCCGCGTTTTTTCTCTCCGTACCGTATGTACTGCATCAGCTATGGTCATTCATCGCCCCCGGCCTCTATCAACACGAGAAAAAACTGGCGCTGCCGCTGTTGGTGTCCAGTATCGTTCTGTTTTACCTGGGCATGGCTTTCGCCTATTACGTGGTCTTTCCGCTGGTATTCGAGTTCACCTCCAACTTTGCCTCCGAAGGGGTCGACTACCGGCCTGATATCGCCAGCTATCTCGATTTTGCCGTTAAACTGTTTTTTGCGTTTGGTGTCGCCTTCGAGGTACCCATTGCCACCATCATGCTGATCCTCGCCGGGGTCACGACGCCCGAGTCACTGTCACAAAAGCGGCCCTATATCATCGTCGGCACATTTGTGATCGGCATGCTACTGACCCCGCCTGACATCATTTCCCAGACCCTGCTGGCCCTGCCCATGTGGCTGCTGTTTGAAGTCGGTGTCATCTTCGGCCGTATCATGAAGCGCAAACGCGAAGAGACCGCTGCCGAAAACGAGGAAACAGAGCAGGAAGAGACTCCGCTTAGCAGCGAGGCGATGGAAGCTGAAATGGAAGCTGAACTTGAGCGGGCCATGGCCGAGGAAGAGGAACTGAAAAACAGCAACGAAACCGATAATGAGGATAACGACACCGATCGCAAGACATGATCCGCTGGGACGACCCATGACAAACTGCACAGATGATTGCCATCCCTCTTCAGCGCGACGGCATGCCTGCCCGCGCAATGGCAAGAGCTATCCCGCGGTCTCAACCACCACCCTTTTGCATCACCTCGAACAGCCCTGGCAGTGGAATCTGGCCGAACGGCACTATTATTTCTGCAGCGATCCGGGCTGTCCTGTCATCTATTTCGGTGACGACGACTCTGTCATCGAACAAACCGGCGTACGCACGCCGGTGGGACTCAAGGATCCCTCGAACATGGCCTTGCTTTGCTACTGCTTCGGGGTCACGCGCGCTGACGCGCGCGATTCGAGGATCAAGGCTTTTGTCCAGCAGCAGACCCGACAGGGTGTCTGTGCTTGCCAGACCCGCAACCCGGCGGGTCGGTGTTGCCTGGGCGATTTTCCCGACAGCAAAGAAGGCATATTCGACTCCAGATAGTATTTTGCAAGCCCGTCCTGCCTCCACTCTCCTGCAACAAGCCCATCTTGCAGGCCTGTTTCGAGTATGCCCTTACGATTAATCGTTCCTGAACTCGTTTTCCGGTACAAACTTGTCAACCAGGGTAACGGATCGGCGCTGTCAGAAAGTTTTACTCAGTGCAGCCCCGACAGCGCGTCCGCCACGCGGGCCAAACAACGAGTGTCATATTCTTCCTCCTGATTATCAGTAACTTAAAAATAGAACATCAAAATGTAAGTCATTTTACTCACGCCAAACACCGATGAGCCGTCGAGCAACTTTACAATAAAATTTGCACAGCCCCTGACCAGGTTTTTACTTACTTTAAAAACAGATAGTTATGATATCTATATCGGTTGGCATAGGTATTGCTTGGTACTTACACAGCTAAATATAAGGGGAGAATTCTCATGAAGTTCACAAAACTACTTGGCGCATCCTTGTTCAGCGTCATGTTGATATTCAATGCGGCGGGCGCCAAAGCGGCCAGTTTTGCCGATATTGCCTTTGTTCTCGACCAGTCCGGCAGTATGGGGGGCGAATACAACTGGTTGGGAAGCAGCATCAGCGCTATCGACACCGCATTATCAGCAGGGGGCGTCACCGCAAACTATGGCCTGGCAGGCTACGAGGAATTTGCTGGAAATGAGCCTGGTGCACCTGCAGGTAGCACCTACCTTGATCTCACCAGCAACGTGGGCGATATTACCACCGCCGTAAACAATACCAATCTTTATGGGGGCCTGGAGCGCGGCTATCATGCTGCTGACTGGGCCCGCACCGGTTTCAGCTGGACCGGCGGCGAATACGCCAAAGTCATAGTATTGGTCACCGACGAGGCGGCGGATCAGGGCAGCGGCATTACCGAGACCCAGCTTGGTGCCAATATGACCGCCGGCGGCTTCCTGCTCAATGTCATCGCCCCGCAAAACCGTCAATCCGAGTGGGATGAAGCCGCCTATAGCACAAGCGATTACCTCGGCTTTTTTGACCTTGGCTATCTGAATAACGATCCGGAAGGATTTACCAACGACTTTGTTAACGCAAAACTCCAGGAAATTCAGGATGTTACTCCGGTTCCAGCTCCGGCCACCCTCGCGCTGCTGGGCATTGGCCTCCTGGGCCTTGGTGCGGTACGCCGGCGCAAGCGTGCATAAGATCTGTCTCGATTAAAATAGCGAGACTAAAAAGGGCCTGACATTAATTGTCAGGCCCTTTTTGTTTTCAGGCATTGTCCATTTAGCGCTTATGACAATCACTCGGCCGGGCGTTGTTGTCTCAAGGACTTTAGTTAAAGCGGACCAGGGATTGCTGCTCTAGATTGAGAATTCCCCTTCCCACTGACCCTGTTTAAAATCTATCGTCAGCTCGCGGGGACGCATCTTTTTGCCGCGGGTGTATCCAGCTTTCGTTTACCCGGATAATGACGGGCAAATTCAACCGGATCACATTGATCGGACTGTACCGTGCGCACGGTAACAGACAATTGTTGCGTCACCGGAATGATCTCACTGTCGGACCCAAAATCCGCCGGGTGAAACAATACCCGTTTTTTGACCATGCAGGAAAAATACAGCTGCATTTCAACCAGTAACGGTTCCTCCCGCTCCTGCAACTGGCGCTGGGCTCGCCGGGTCCAGCGCACGGTCAGTTCCTTGCCCCGGTACTGGCACTGCGTTGCATGTTGATGCGGGTGGCGCAGCTTCTCCAGCCAACGCGACGGCGCGAATAAATCACCTGTCCCCAGATAACTGTGATTGATCAGTAAACTTCGCATAATCTTCCTCGATTTATAAGGTCATTGAATGGCATGTCGCACGGTGCAGGCCCTCATCCCGGTCAGACTCACCAAGGCGCGGCAGCGTGCTCTCAAAATTTGTTTTAATTTCAATCATAACAAACTTGAACGATCATTCAAGTATTGCCATACTCGGAATTATTGAATATTCACTCAACAACCAGGAGGGCACAATGACCCAATTTACTTTTCATGATGAACACTCCGCACCCCAGGCGGCACAACCGACAATGGAACAGGCCAAACAGGTGTTCGGATTTGTCCCCAACCTGGTTCGGGGTATGGCCAATTCACCGGCTCTGGCGGAAGGTTACCTCACCCTCTCCGGGCTCTATGCCAACAGCAGTCTCACTCCTCAGGAACAGCAAGTGGCCCTGCTGGCCGTGAGTCGCTACAACGGCTGTGACTATTGCGTCGCTGCCCACTCCATGGTCGCCGAGATGGCACAATTACCAGCCGATGCGATTCAGGCGTTGCGCGATGATAGACCGATTGACGATCCGAAACTGGAAGCCCTGCGGGTCTTTACCGCCAACATGGTCGACAAGCGTGGCTGGCTCGACGAGGCCGATATCCAGGCCTTTCTGGATGCCGGCTTCGACATGCAACAGGTGGGCGATGTGATCCTGGCGGTGGGCATGAAAACCCTGAGTAATTATTTCAATCACATCGCCAGAACGCCGCTGGACGAGGCCATGAACCCGTATGCCTGGGCCGGCAATGCACCTGCCAAACAGGCATAACTAACCTGTGATCAAGGATCGTTATTTTGACCAACCGCGCTGTAAGGAACCCTGTTTGCGGACGACCAATGTTCAACAGAGATAACCGGTCGATGACATGTATTTTGACCTTTCTTCCGGTGTATCCCTGCCGTAGCGGCGCCCTGGCGCCGGATATAGCAACACGTAATCAGACACTTGTGCAAATACCACCCATCCCGGCTTTGCACAAAAAAACCAACGGGATGGTTTTATAAAATTTAATGGAGAATCTCATGTCACAGTCAAAGAAAACCCTCAAATCTCTCTCCTGGGCTGCCGGTGCCACACTGGTGACCACCCTGGCCGCCAGTAATATCGCCTCCGCGGCCACACCCGCCGGTGATAATCCCTTCGCCATGAGTGAACTGGGTGGCGGTTATATGCTGATCGCCGACAAAGGCAGTGAAGGCAAATGTGGTGAAGGCAAGTGCGGCGGCAAATCCAAGGACAAGGGCGCCGAGGGCAAATGCGGTGAAGGCAAGTGCGGCGGCAAATCCAAGGACAAGGATAAGGGTGCCGAAGGCAAATGCGGTGAAGGCAAGTGTGGCAGCCGCTAAGCCTGTTACCTGACGGCATCGAGTGATGCGAGCGGGCATCACGACGGTCTCCTTCTTTGACCATAGTGCTCTGCCCGCTTCACCAGCATGTTCGATCATGCCATTCAATACCAGTGTATACCTGTTTCCCCTGCTGTAAATGGAACCCCCAATCAAAAC
Organism: uncultured Thiohalophilus sp.; assembly: GCA_964405505.1. Classification (GTDB taxonomy): domain Bacteria; phylum Pseudomonadota; class Gammaproteobacteria; order UBA6429; family Thiohalophilaceae; genus Thiohalophilus. The sequence goes on along the minus strand of CAYOOC010000052.1, from coordinate 15,869 downwards.
AACGGAACGACTCCGGAGGATGCAATGAATCTGCTATTCAAACTGCAAGGTCTGCTGGACAAGAGCAGACAACTTGATTTTATCGCGCCGCTTTTACTGCGGCTGTTTCTCGCACCGATCTTTATTCTCGCGGGCTACGGCAAACTGACTGCCCTGGATAATACGGCCTATTATTTCGGCGAGATGCTGGGCATGCCGGCTCCCATGCTGATGGCCCTGCTGGCCGGTGCCGCGGAATTCTTTGGCGGAATCGCCATCCTGATCGGGCTGGCTACACGCTGGTTTGCCATCCCCCTGATGTTCACCATGATTATGGCCGCCACCACCGCGCACTGGGAAAACGGCTGGCACGCTTTGCCGGAAACCACCCTGACCGTACCCTGGGAGTGGCGCATGGACATGATCGAAGGTGCCGTTGAACGCCGCGACATGGCGCGTGACATCCTCAAAGAACACGGCAATTACAGCTGGTTGACCGAACATGGCAGTATCACAATTTTGAAAAACGGCATTGAGTTTGCCGCCACCTATTTCATCATGCTGCTGGTGTTGTTCTTCCACGGCGCGGGACGTTATGTCAGCCTGGATTACTGGATTGGCCGCAAGCTGGTCACTTGATTCACGCAACCTCCTCGTGAATCGTTGCCGGTCCACCCTGGACCGGCTTTTTTATGTCTGGATGTCTTCGGTGACATGAATGTAATACGTGATGAAAAGCTGAATAACCGCTCCTGAAAGGTGCGCAGAGGCATAGATCAGTTTACGCGCCTCGCTCCCTGGGATTTTAGCCCATTCCCTCGGATTGGTGTGACACACTCTACCCGGCCACTCTGTCCTCGCAGTAACACAGAGCACGCGGAGAATGAGCAATATCCGATTGCTTTGCGCCGAGGGATTTCTGCGAGAGATCAGCTTTTTTTCTTCTAGGGCACAGCCTGGTTATGTCTCATCGCCAACGTTGGCGGTTTGCCAGGGTTTAATCAGGGAGAACCAGCCCTGACAGGCCGACGTGTCTAATTTTTACCGCTGAAACGCTGACAGGCTTTATGGATAAAATCGATCTGCTTGTTGTAGTTACGGCAACCCGAACACATCATCAGATGAAACCGCAGGGCCACCCGTTTGCGGAACGACAGTGACTCATCCTGCTGTTGCGACAGAAGTTTGGTAGTATCTTTACAATTAAGCATCGTGCATCACCCCTGTGCAAACCATTCTTTTTCGAGGCACAGCCGCAGCCGCGAACGTGCCCGGTGCAGTATCACCCAGCAATTGCTTTCGCTGATCTCAAGCTGAGCACAAATCTCCGCCGCTTCAAAGCCGAGAAATTCGCGCAGGGTAAACACCCGTGCCGACTGTTCGCTCAGCTCAGCCAGGCACAGCTCGAAGATGTGCCAGAACTGCTCATTATCGAGCTCGTTTTCGGGATCGCCCCAGTTTGCCGGCCGCTTTTCCTTGCGCCACTCGCCTTTCTCATTAAAGAGCTGTTCGATCTCCACATCACTGCCATCCTCGGCGGTCAAGCTCTGGGTCGGATGCCGGGTCCGATAGCGCAGCATATCGATGATCTTGTTGCGCAGGATCGAGAAAACCCAGGTCTTGAGCTGGGAGCGGCCGGCAAAACCGTCGCGGGCAAGGTAGGCCGCGGCCAGGGCTTCCTGCACTGCATCCTCCGCAGCAGTCTCATCACGCAGCTGAAAGCGGGCAAAGCGCAGCATATCATGGCGCAGCGCGGCGATATTCGCGTCGGAGAAAGGCCCGCTGGCCTGCGGGTTGTCGGCACGCGGTGATGGCTCGCGCATGATGGAAATAGCCCCGGGTAGAAAACTTGCCCCATTGTAACCGAGCCATTGGCCAGGCGGTATCCTCACGGTGTGTGCTGTCAAGACGCCTCCTCAATATTCAGACGGTTGCGCAACCACCCCTCCGTGACACCGCCGAGTCTGACCTCATCGATCCGGTCGTTTGCGACAACGATGAAAGAGGGTGTGGCGGTCACGCCAAACCGGCGTGCCAGCTCCGGATGACTGGCCACATCCACCTTGACCAGATTGGGGTATTCCCGGCGCAGCCGATCCACGAGCGGGGCCACGGCCCGGCAGGGGCCGCAATGGACCGCATGGAAGAAATAGATTCGACGCCCCGCCCTGTTCACAGGGTCGATCACGGTGGTATCCGGCGCAGGCCGACCCACATTACGCTGGGCCTTGCGTAACACGGACCATTGCCACCACAACAGGAAACCGATTCCCGCAATGATCAATCCCAGAATGAGAATCTTCATGGTGAGCCCGGCTTATGTTCCGCTACGGTTGAGCCTTGCGTAGCTCAGACCGAGGACCGCGCCAAAAATGACATGCAATACCAGGGTAGCGAGCGGCACCATCATACCGCTGGACATGGCTGTGCCAAACAAGCCGGCCCCCATCACCGGCATCAGTACGGTCATCATCACCAGCCAGCCCGCAACACCCAGCAGCATGCCACGCAGCCCATGGCCGCCCGTTGGCCAGTTGCCAAACACCAGGCTGTAAACCAGACCGTAACCGATAACACCGATCATAATGTGGGCAAACCACCCCATCACCGATCCCGAACCCATATAGCCGGACAGCATAGCGATGACATTCAAATCGGGCATCAGCCCCATCATGCTTTTAAAAACCATCAGCACCGACAAAACGACGGTAGCGGCAAAGCCGGCGATCAAACCATTAAGCACATTTTTCATGTTTTTCTCCCTGTTCTATTTTGCCGGGCCTCTACCGGCTTCTTGGAGATTTGTCGCCCTACAATCTGAATCCTTACAAACAATTTCGAACAGGTTGCCTTACCGGCTGTAAGGTCAGCTCTTCCCGGACGTCTAATAACCACCTGGATACTGACAAGCCTGATTATGGTGGGTATCACATACCTTCCACATGCATAAAATGAAAAGAGATACTATAACACTTGGACGCCGCTGGTGGTTTTTCATTTATCTCGTCGTACTCGGTCTCGGCTCGGTACTTTCGATTTATATCTACCAGCAGGGCCAGAACGTACGCGATGAGATACTCCGTCTGAGCAGGGAAGATATCGCGCATCTGCATCGCATCGCCGATCTCAAACAGGCGGTCACCGCCCGCGAGCCGATCCTCTATCGCTATTACACCGACACCGATCGTCACAACTATCTGGCCGCCTATGCACGTAACACAAAAAGAGTAAGTCACGGAATAGAGTGGCTGGTCAGAACCTTTCCCGATAACCCTGAAATGGTTGACTTGCAGAAGGAACACTCATCATTACAAAAGCTGGCCAAACAGCTCGATCAGGTATTGACCGCTGAAACGGTAGACTGGGACGAGGCGCGCCGAATACTCGGTGACGTTGCCGTGGTATCCCAATCGCTCAATAATCGACTGGAACGCTTTGTCCGCTCCATCGAACGCCAGGTTGCCGAACGCGGCGATTATGTCTCCGACGCCACGTTGGAAATGTTTTACTCGGTGGCGGCCGTGAGCGTGGTGATTTTTGTCCTGGCCATATTCTTTGGCCATTACGCCTATCAGCACCTGTCCGATGCCCGGGCCCGACGGCTGCTTGCCCTGTTCCCGGAGCGCAATCCCAACCCGGTTTTCCAGATCGACACCCATGGCAAGGTACTGTTTGCCAATCCTGCCGCTTACAACATGCAAAGTGTTATTTTTCCGGACACCCGCAACCTGGAGGTGCTGTTACCGACGGATATAGCGGAAAACATCACGGCAATGCGCTCCAATCGGACGCCTTTAATGCGTTTTGAATACGATGTGGCTACCTATATCTTTTTTTGTACCCTGCAATATCTGGAGGATTTTGACACCTGCCATGTCTATTTGCAGGATATTACGGCACGCCGCACTGCCGAGAACCGTAATGAATTCCTGGCCTACCACGATCCATTGACCGGACTGGCAAATCGGCGGCAACTGGAACAAGACGTTGCGAAAATGATTCCGGCTGCCACACCAGACTGTCTGATTGCTGTTGCGATTGCCAATATCGATCGTTTCAGCATGGTTTCGCAAAGTCTGGGACATCTGGCGGGCGATCAACTTATTACAACCGTGGCTGGTCGTCTCGAACACTGTTTTTCAAAAACAGCACCCGATAACCCGATCAGGATTTATCGCCTCGAAGGCGATCACTTCGTTATTCTGGCGCATAAGGCGGAAGGTGCGTTTTCCGATGAGCTGTCCGGACAATTACAACGCGTCACCCGGGATGCCGTTATTGTCGATCACCACACGCTGTCACTTTCAATCAGCGCCGGGCTGGCGTACTACCCCGAGCACGGCAAGGATATATTTCAGTTACTTAAAAACGCTGAAAGCGCCATGCGCAGCATAAGCAGCCAGGGCGGTAACGGTGTCTGTGTCTATCAATCGGATATGAATGCCGATGCATTGCTGCGACTTGAGCTTTCCCATGATTTGCGCCAGGCGATCGCGCAAAACGAGCTGCTGATCCACTACCAGCCAAAAATCGATCTGTCCAGCGGCCGACTCACCGGCGCCGAAGCACTGGTACGCTGGCAACATCCCCAACACGGAATAATATCGCCGGCCGAATTCATTCCCCTTGCCGAGGAAACCGGCAGTATCGGCCAGATTGGTGAATGGATTTTACGCACGGCCTGTGCCCAGATCCGACAATGGCAGGACGAAAGTTACCCGTCGCAAACCATTGCCGTCAATCTCTCCGCGCGCCAGTTTACCCGTCAACTCCCCGAACAGATAGCACAAGTATTGCACGACACGGGACTACAAGGGAGATACCTGGAGCTGGAGATCACCGAAGGAATCGCCATGTCGATCGACTCCTCCATCGAAATCATGCACCGACTTCAGGAGCTGGGAGTGAAACTGGCCATTGACGACTTTGGTACCGGTTTTTCCTCCCTGACCTATCTCAAGCAATTTCCCATTCAGACGCTCAAGGTCGATCAATCCTTCGTCAAACAGCTGGAGAACAGCCCGTCGAATCGGGCCATCGTGCGTTCTATTATCGAGCTTGGACACCACCTCGGACTCGAGATTGTCGCCGAAGGCGTCGAAACACAGAAACAGAAACAGATGCTTGTTGAATATATCTGCGACATTATGCAGGGCTATCTTGTCAGCCGCCCTGTTCCACCGAAAGAGTATGAAACATTTTTTCTAGAAACCCGATCGAGTTCATGCAAGAAGGGGATATAAAATGACACTCATGTCTGACGTTACCATGCAGGCGCTGATATTTCTGGCGACATTATTTATTTTCGTTGTCGGTCTTGTGGTGCTGATCACTATTATTGTTTTTATCCGGGATATCTCCCAAAAGAAAGACGCCATTCGGAGAAATTATCCCGTCATCGGCCGCTTTCGTTACCTGTTCAGCTCGCTGGGCGAATTTTTCCGCCAGTATTTCTTCGCCATGGATCGCGAGGAGATGCCTTTCAATCGTGCCGAACGGGAGTGGGTCTACAAATCGTCTTCCGGCTTTGACAATACCGTGGCCTTCGGTTCTACGAAAAATCTGACGCCCGCCGGCACGCCATTGTTTGTGAATACCTCTTTCCCGACCTTGACGGAGCATACCAGCGAATCACCACCGGTTGTCATCGGGCCTTACTGCCCGCACCCTTATGAACCGACGTCCTTAATCAATATTTCAGCAATGAGTTATGGCGCGCTGTCCGAGCCCGCCGTGCGTGCCCTGTCGCGCGGGGCCAAACTGGCCGGCTGCTGGCTGAACACCGGCGAGGGCGGGCTGGCGCCCTACCATCTGGAAGGAGGATGCGATCTGGTGTTCCAGATCGGCACGGCCAAGTATGGTGTGCGTAATCCCGAAGGCCAGTTCGATGTTGACCGCCTGCACGAGCTTGCCGCCTCGCCGCAGATTAAAATGTTCGAAATCAAGTTAAGCCAGGGCGCCAAACCCGGCAAGGGCGGGATCCTGCCGGGAGAAAAAGTGACGCCCGAAATCGCCCGCATCCGCGGCATTCTCCCCGGCCAGGACTCCATCTCACCCAACCGGCATCTCGAGATTGGTGACACCGGCGAATTGCTGGATTTTATCGATGTCGTACGCGAAGCGACGGGCAAACCAACCGGCTTCAAGCTCGTGCTTGGTGAAGACGAATGGCTGACGCAACTTTGTATGGCAATACACCAGCGCGGTATCGAGCATGCGCCTGACTTTATTACCGTGGACAGCTGCGACGGTGGCACCGGTGCCGCACCAATGCCATTGATGGACGATGTCGGACTGCCGATCAAGGAGTCTCTGCCAACGGTTGTCGATATTCTGACCCGTTATGGTTTGCGCGATCGAACACGGGTGATCGCCTCGGGCAAACTAATCACGCCCTCCGGCGTTGCCTGGGCGTTATGCAGTGGTGCCGATTTCGTCAACTCTGCGCGCGGGTTTATGTTTTCTCTGGGTTGTATTCAGGCCCTGAAATGCAATCGCAACACCTGCCCGACCGGCATCACTACACACGACCGCCGCCTGCAAAAAGGCCTGAATCCAGAGGAAAAAGCGGTCAAGGTCAAAAGTTTCGTCGACAAGATCCATTACGGCACGGCGCTGATCGCCCATTCCTGCGGGGTACCTCACCAGCGAGCTCTGACCCGCGCGCATTGCCGCCTTGTTCAGCCGGATGGCAAATCCGTCCTGATGAGTACGCTTTACCCCAAACCCGAGGTGTTGTCTGACTATCGACAGTAGTATGCTGGTGATATCTACCGGGTTTCATGCTGCCTCTGTCAGTCCCCTTGAGATAGCGATTCAGTGATTTTCCACTTGAAAATTCTGCTGAATCTGCCGAAATAATAAGGTATGAACGATATATATCGCAGCAGGTCGAAACTGCCAATAACCATAACAAGGATGTCGGCGAATGTCCGATGAAAAAGGCCTGAAATCCCGCTGGAAAAGCACTCCGTTTGCCGGCGCCAACGCGGGCTATCTTGAACAACTGTACGAAGAGTACCTGCAGGATCCCGAGTCGGTGGCCCCCCAGTGGCAGGCACTGTTCCGTGACCTGCCCAAAGTGGATGGTATCGACAAGGATATCTCCCATGCCGCGATTCGTGCCCAGTTCCGCCACCTGCCCCCGACACGCCGGCAGGCCGATGTCGACGTGGCACTCATCCACAAGCAGGTCAAAGTCCTGCAGCTGATCAACGCCTACCGCTTCCGGGGACATCAGCTGGCCGATCTGGACCCATTGGGCTTGCGCGACAAAGGTCACATCCCCGAGCTGACACTGGCGCATCACGAGCTCAGCGATGCCGATCTGGATACCGAGTTTGAAACCGGCTCGCTGGTGGGGCCGGATCGGGCGCGACTGGCCGAGATCATCAATATTCTGGTCAACACCTACTGCGGTTCGCTCGGCTCCGAATACATGCATCTGGTCGACACCACGGAAAAACGCTGGATTCAGCACTATCTCGAATCCGCCCGTGGCCATGCCGATCTCTCCGAAACCCAGAAGCGCGATCTGTTCAGCCGTCTGACCGCAGCCGAGACCCTGGAAAAATACCTGCATAATAAATACGTGGGCCAGAAACGCTTCTCCCTGGAGGGCGCCGAGAGCCTGATCCCGATGCTGCACCGGCTGATCCAGCATGGCGGCGAAAGCGGCGTTAAAGAGATAGCAATCGGCATGGCCCACCGCGGTCGGCTCAATCTGCTGGTGAACGTGCTGGGCAAAACACCGGAAGAGCTGTTTCGTGAATTCGAGGGCGTACACCCCGGCCATGGCAACGGCACCGGCGATGTGAAATACCATCTCGGTTTCTCCTCCAATCTCAACACCCCCGGTGGCCTGTTGCATGTGGCGCTGGCGTTCAATCCTTCGCACCTGGAGATCGTCGATCCGGTGGTCGAGGGCTCGGTGCGTGCCCGCCAGGATCGGCGTCAGGACTGGGACGGCAATCAGGTAGTGCCGGTGCTGATCCACGGCGATGCCGCTTTTTCCGGGCAGGGCGTGGTGATGGAGACGCTCAATATGTCCCAGTCGCGCGGCTTTTCCACCAAGGGCACCGTGCATATTGTCATCAATAACCAGATTGGCTTTACCACCAGCAACCAGGACGAGGCCCGCTCGACTCTCTACTGCACCGACGTGGCAAAAATGGTCAATGCGCCCATTTTCCACGTCAACGGTGACGATCCCGAGGCCGTGCTGTTTATCACGCAGCTGGCGCTCGATTACCGCATGCGCTTCTACAAGGATGTCATCATCGATCTGGTCTGTTACCGGCGTCACGGGCATAGCGAAGCCGACGAGCCCATGGCGACCCAGCCGCTGATGTATCAACACATCAGCAAATTGCAAAGTTGCCGGGATCTGTATCAGCAGCGACTTGAAGGTGAAGGCATTATCGATGCCGCCGACGCCAAACAGATGATCGCGGATTATCGCGATGCGCTGGAGCACAACCGGCCGGTGGTCCACGAGATGATCCCGCCCGAGCAGGCCGATTACCCCTACAGTGCCGACTGGAGTACCTATCATACCCGCGACTGTGTCAGCGACATCGACACCACGCTGGATCCTCAGACCGTGCAGAGCCTGCACGAGAAGCTGGATCGTCTGCCCGACGGCTTTAAACTCCATCGCACGGTCGAGAAGATCATGGACAACCGCCGGCGCATGGCAGCCGGCGAACTGGCGATGGACTGGGGGTTTGCCGAAACCCTGGCCTATGCCAGTCTGTTGCACGAGGGTTACCCCATCCGACTTTCCGGCGAGGACAGTGGCCGCGGGACGTTTTTTCATCGCCAGGCCGTGCTCTACAACCAGCACGATGGCGAGGCCTATGTGCCCCTGCGTAATCTCTCCGACGATCAGGCCAATTTTCTGGTGATCAACTCACTGCTCTCGGAAGAGGCCGTGCTGGCCTTTGAATACGGCTACGCCACCACCGATCCCAAAACCCTGGTCATCTGGGAAGCCCAGTTCGGCGACTTTGCCAACGGCGCGCAGGTGGTGATCGATCAGTTCATCAGCGCCGCCGAGCAAAAATGGAATCGCCTCTGTGGCATTACCCTGTTTTTACCTCACGGCTACGAAGGCCAGGGACCGGAACACTCCTCGGCGCGGCTGGAGCGGTTTTTACAGTTGTGCGCGCAGAATAACATGCAGGTCTGTATTCCGACTCATGCGGCGCAGATCTTTCATCTGTTGCGCCGCCAGATGCTCCGCCAGTGTCGCCGCCCGTTGATCGTCATGACCCCCAAGAGCCTGCTGCGCCTGCCCGAAGCCTCCCGGCCATTAAGCGAGTTAAGCAAAGGAAAATTCTATCGGGTTATTGATGACGAACAGGTTCAAAATCCGGAGTCGGTCAAACGGGTGATACTCTGCAGCGGCAAGGTCTACTATGATCTCGATCACCGGCGACAACAGGATCAACGGGACGACGTGGCGATCCTTCGCATCGAACAGTTATACCCGTTCCCTGAAAAAGCCTTGCAAGCAGCACTCAAGCGCTATCCGAATGTGCAGGACTACATCTGGTGTCAGGAAGAACCCATGAACCAGGGCGCCTGGTATTCCAGTCAGCATCACATGCGCCGGGCAATCGGCGAGCAGCATGGTCTGCAGTATGCCGGTCGTCCGCTGATGGCCGCTCCGGCGGTCGGCTATCCTTCCCTGCACAAACAGCAACAGGAAAACCTGGTCGCCGACGCGCTGGGTAACCCCTCCTGACAATAAAAGACAAAGGAATCGATCATGGCCATTGATATCAAGGTCGCACAGTTTCCCGAATCGGTCACCGAAGGCACGTTGATCGAATGGCACAAACAACCGGGCGAGGCGGTTCGCCAGGATGAACTGCTGGCCGAGATCGAAACCGACAAGGTGGTCTTCGAAGTCAATGCTCCCGAAGACGGCGTCATGGGAGACCTGCTCGTCCAGCAGGGCGACACGGTCAGCTCGGAACAGGTGATCGCCCGCATGCAGGCGGGCGACGCCGCGCCGTCCGATACCGAATCCGCCGGGACGCCGGCAAAAGCCGAAGCCCCGTCACGGACCGAATCCACGGGTGAAGAACAACCCAAACTCGCCCCGGCCGCGAAAAAGTTGATTGCCGAGCACCAGCTTGATCCGAACCTGATTAAAGGGAGTGGCAAGGACGGGCGGGTTCTCAAGGAGGACGTGCAGGCTTATCTCGATCAAACCGACAAACCGGCTGCGGCTGAAACAACCCAACCATCCCGGCCCGCTTCGGCATCGGCCTCAACCGTTGATACTGAAGCGGCGGACGATCGACCGCAAAAGCGGGTGCCCATGAGCCGCCTGCGCGCACGCATCGCCGAACGGCTGGTCGAGGTTCAGCAAACCGCAGCGATCCTCACCACCTTCAACGAGATCGACATGCAGCCGGTGATGGATCTGCGCACCCGTTATAAAGATAAGTTCGAAAAACAGCACGAGGTCAAACTCGGCTTCATGTCGTTTTTCGTCCAGGCCTGTCTCGAGGCGCTGCAGCGTTTTCCCGAGATCAATGCCTCGATCGACGGCGAGGAGATCGTCTATCACGGCTTTTACGACATCGGCATTGCCGTCGGTTCACCACGCGGGCTTGTAGTCCCGATCCTGCGCGACGCCGACGCACTGAGTATGGCCCAGATCGAAAAACAGATCACCGATTATGCCGAACGGGCCCAGAGCGGCAAACTGTCGCTGGATGAGATTACCGGCGGTACCTTTTCGATCACCAACGGCGGGATCTTCGGATCGCTGCTCTCCACGCCCATTCTCAACCCGCCGCAAAGCGCCATCCTCGGCATGCACAAGATCGAAAAGCGGCCGGTGGTCATCGAGGATGAGATCGTCATCCGGCCAATGATGTATGTGGCCCTCTCTTATGATCATCGTCTGGTGGACGGTCGCGAGGCGGTGCAGTTTCTGTTGACCATCAAGGAGTGCGTGGAAGATCCGGCCCGTATGTTGCTGGATGTGTAAATCATCCCCGTCTCAGGAAGCGTCTTATGAGTGAACAGTATGATGTGATCGTGATCGGCGCCGGCCCGGGCGGTTACGTGGCCGCCATTCGCTGTGCCCAGCTGGGCTTCAAGGTCGCCTGTATTGATGACTATCTTGATGAACGGAACAAGCCCTCGCCCGGCGGCACCTGTCTGAATATCGGTTGTATTCCCTCCAAGGCGCTGCTGGAGTCTTCACACCATTACCAGCAGGCACAACAACAATTTGCCGGGCACGGTATCCGCATCGGTCAACTGGAGCTGGATCTGGCGACCCTGCAAAGTCGCAAACAACAGGTCGTCCGGGATCTGACCGGCGGCATCCAGTCACTGTTCAAGGCCAACCAGATCACCTTTTATGCCGGGCGCGGCACCCTCGGGCAAAACAACCGGGTCGACGTCGTCGCTCACGACAACGCCACCACACAACTGACCGCCGAACACGTGATTCTGGCCAGCGGCTCGCGCCCGGTCGAGCTGCCCTTTGCCCCGTTCGACGGTGAGCAGATAGTCGACTCCACCGGCGCGCTGGCCTTTGAATCGGTCCCCAAACGCCTGGGCATTATCGGTGCCGGGGTCATCGGCCTGGAACTGGGCAGCGTCTGGCAACGCCTGGGAGCCGAGGTCGCGGTACTCGAGGCGCAGGAGACCTTCCTGCCCGATGCCGACAGTACGATTGCCAAGCAGGCCAGCAAGCTGCTCGGCCAGCAAGGTCTGGATATTCGCCTGGGCACCCGGGTCGACGCGGTCCACACCGGCAACACCGTCAGGGTGGACTATACCGATGACCAGGGCAGCCAGAACCTGGAATTCGACAAGCTGATCGTCGCGGTGGGCCGGCGGCCCAACAGCGAGGCGTTATGCACCGACGACCTGAGCCTGAGCACCGATGAGCGCGGCTTTGTGCAGGTGGACGATCACTATCGCACCAATCTGGAGAAAGTCTATGCCGTCGGTGATCTGATCCCAGGTCCCATGCTGGCCCACAAGGGCATGGAGGAGGGCATGGCGGTGGCCGAACGGATTGCCGGGCAATTCGCCGAAGTCGATTACGACAACATTCCGTTTGTCATCTACACCCATCCGGAGATGGCCTGGACCGGGCGCACGGAACAACAACTCAAGGATGCCGGCATCGACTATCGTGTCGGCCAGTTTCCCTTCAGTGCCAACGGCCGGGCCCGCGCCGTCGGCGACACCGAGGGGATGATCAAGGTCCTGGCCGATGCACGCACCGATCGGGTACTGGGTGTGCACATGCTCGGCCCGCAGGCCTCCGAGCTGATCGGTCAGGCGGTGATTGCCCGCGCCTTCGCCACCAGTGCCGAGGATCTGGCCCTGACCATGTTCGCCCATCCCACCCTCTCCGAATCCTTCCACGAAGCCACGCTGGATGTGGCGGATCGGGCGATTCATCGTGCTCCGCCACGCAAATCGCGCACATAAATACTGACAATACCTCGCTCATGTCGCGGGGCTTTCCCTCTCGTGGTTACAACAATGTGGCAATGACCTCCCGGCACTGGACAAGGCCGCGCAAATCCCTTTAATTAGCATCACGCACCGAGGTCATCGAGACCTGTGCGCAATCAGGCCGTGCAAATCGCACGCTACCACCATTGAATCAACCGACCGCACTACGCTATGTTGTTGTTTTTTAGACTTTACATTTTGGCCCGAATTTTGCGGCAGAATTATTAACTAAATAATAAAGCTATCCGAGAGCAGGAGCCGCCATGCGACGTTTTGTCTTCATTTTGTTATCCGTACTGTGGATCCCGTTCACGTCGGTCTGGGCCGATGCGCCCGAGGGCTATCCCTTCCACACCTTCGACGAGGCCATGGCAGAGGCCCGCGAACAGAACAAGACTTTGTTTGTCTACTTTGGCCGTTACGGTTGTGGCTATTGCGAGAAAACCAACAAGGAAGCGTTTTCCGATAACAAGGTTCGTCAAATCTACACCGACAACTATGTGCTGGCCTATGTCGATTCGGAAAGCGGCAAGCGCCTGCAATTGCCGAGCGGTGAGCGGATTACCGAACATGAGGTCGGCACCCGTTACGACGCGTTTGTGACCCCCGTATTCACCTTTATGACGCCGCAGGGCAAACCGCTGAAACGCCTGGTCGGCGTCCAGCGGATCGAGGATCTGCTCAACGCCCACGAGGAAATCCAGGCGCAAACCGGTGACCCGTCATGATGTTTCGGCTTGCTTCCTGCGTCCTGCTGCTCGCCGCTTACGGCCTGGCCACGCCCACTGTCGCCCAGCCCTGGGAGTTTGACCCGCCGGTGGCGGTCACCGAGGTACAGGGCGAGGGGATCTTTCATCATCTGGAATCATCGGGACGCCGCAACATTGCCGTCGCCGGCGACACGGTGGCTATCAGCTGGGAAGATAACCGTAACGAGACCCCGGCGATCTATCTGGCACGCAAATCCCTCGGTGACGGCGCCTTCAGCCCGGCCGTGCGGATCAGCGGCAAGGATGACGCTTATGAACCGTCACTGACCGCGCTGGGCGAAGATCGTTTCGCCATCGCCTGGGAAGAAGCGGGGCGCGTTCGACTGCGCCTCAGTGACGGCCAACAACTCGGCCCCGTTCTGACCCTCGATGCCACCCGGGCCGGCCAGGCCAATCTCACCGCCGGGGGCGACGGACTGTTACTGGTCTATGCCGCGGCCGATCCAAACAGTCGCCATCGCCGTATCTATTTGCAGCAATTTGAGACCGACGGTCTGATCCTCCATGCCGGCACGGCCTGTGGCGTGGACCCCGAACCGCTCAAGCAGGCCCAGCTCTATCCCAGCGTAAGCAAACTGCCCAATCGCACTGTGGTCGCCTGGGAAGATCGCCGCCACGGCCATACCATCATCATGGCGGCCGAGAACCGCCAGCCCGGCGCCTGCCACTTCGACAAACCGCAACGCATCAGCGAACCGCCGCCAGGCCCGCGTCCACCCTACGGCGAGGGGCACGGTGTCACGCGGGTCGCCATGGACGCCTATGGCAAGCAACAGCTGCTCGCCGCCTGGGCCGACAAGCGCGACTTTCGCGAAGGCTATGACATTTACGCCAGTCATTATCCAGCCGAAGGCGACACCCTGTTCGGCCCCAACCAGAAAGTCCAGGATCCGTTTGGCGGCATCGCCCAGCAGTGGCATCCGAGCGTCGCCGGCACCCCGTCCGGCCAGCTGGTCGTGGCCTGGGATGACGGCCGCGATGATCAAACCAATGTGCTGCTCAGCTGGTACAGCGACGGCCAATGGAGCGACGATCTGTCAGTCCCCGGGGCCAGCGGCAGCGCGATCCAGAACCATCCGTCCGTCACGCTGGATAGCCGGGGTAACCTGCACCTGGCCTGGATCGAGCGCGAATACGTCGGCGGCCCGACCCGGTTGCGTTATCTGTTCGGCAAAGCCACCTCACCCTGATGCGGCGCCAGGCAGGAACGTGGCGACACGCCCGGTTCAGATCACTGACTGTGTCCGAATGCTGTCGTAAATTAGCCCGCTTTGGCCCCGCGCTCCTGGTTCTGGTTCTGGTTCTGGCATCGCCTCTGGCGCTGTCGGCCGGAGACGCCCTTGAATCAGCACAGGTAACCCTCGCCGGCGAACACTTTCAGGTTGAACTGGCGGTCAGCGACGAGGAAAAGCGGCGCGGCCTCATGCACCGGGATCGGTTGGCACAGGGCAGTGGCATGTTATTCATCTATGCGAGCGCCCGGCCGACCCGCTTCTGGAACAAAAATGTCCGTTTTCCCATCGATATTCTCTACTTCGACGAGCACCGGGCTTTCCTGCGCGCCGACACCCACGTGCCACCCTGTCCCGCGTTGCCATGCCCCGTCTATCAGAGCGGCCAACCGGTCAAATACGTGCTCGAGTTGCCTGCCGGGAGCCGGGAACGGCTTGGCCTTCAAGTCGGTCAACGATTCCTGTTTCGCTCAACCGGAACAACGCCGCAGGCCGGATCGCCGTAACGTTAATCCGGGCAAACCCATTCCCGGCCCGGGCACGCTACAATGGATTATTCAAACCTGACCAGGAGGACTCTATGCTACTGCCACGTCATGTAGGAACGCTTGTTCTGGCTATCTGGCTGATTCTGACCGGCCTGTCGGCCTTTGTGAATCTCGGCGATCTGCGCAAGCTGCTGGACGTTATCGCCATTGCCGCCGGTGTCCTGTTGCTGTTGTCACGCTGAACAGCCGCTTATTCATTGCTCACGATGCGCATTTTTGTGCGTGACGAGGAGCCCGTTTTTACAGTAACGTGTCCACTGCCAATGAAATAGCACAGAGGAACACGATCGATGTCAAACGAAGGTTTTCACGAAGCGATTGAGGAATTGTCCGACGAGACCCGCGACATGCACCGCGCCATCGTCTCGCTGATGGAAGAGCTCGAAGCGGTGGACTGGTACAACCAGCGCATGGATGCCTGCAAGGACGACGAGCTGCGCGCGATTCTCAAGCACAACCGTGACGAAGAAAAAGAACACGCCGCCATGGTGCTGGAGTGGATTCGCCGGCGCGACAACAAGCTCAACGATGAACTGAAGGATTACCTGTTCACCGAGAAGGAAATCGCGCATCAATAGGCGCCCCCTCTTGCCGTCGCGAACCCTGCAATCCCGTCGTGCAGATTGCATGATCCGAGCCCGGGGTTGCTAGCTTGACGCGAGACTATCTTACTGTTTTTACGGTCTTTTGTATTTTGGCCCGGAAATTGCGATACAAACATCACCTATATAGGAGGAGGATAAACATGCAACGTAGAACCTTTCTGAAAGGCAGCCTGGCCAGCGGCACCGTCGCGGTGGCCGTCAGTGCCGGCCTGCTGACTCCCGGCGCCGTCATGG
>CAYOOC010000051.1:5700-22754 GCA_964405505.1 uncultured Thiohalophilus sp. | reverse complement strand
ACAGGGACGTGCCGTCTGGCGAGCCCGACTGGAGCGAGAAGCGCAGGGAACCGGTTCAGCCATTGGAAATGGCTGAACCGGCGGCGTCTTTCGGGCGCGTTTTCTTTGGTTCGTTTCTTTGTCGCGTGACAAAGAAATGAACTCGCCGCGCGGGCGCGAGAGCCCGCTTTCGAAATTCTGGCTCGCCCGCAGGGCGATCATTTTGATAGTCAAGTGGCACCGGCAGACAGTCGCCGCTACAAGCGCCTCCCACAAAAGATAATCAACGCTTTCAAGATTCAGGTCGTCCGAAGGGTGATCCTTTTATAAAGACTGGATTCCGGCCTATGCCGGAATGACGATGTGCGCGGGCGCGCGAGCCCGCTTTCAAAATTCAGGGTGCCCGGAGGGTGAACCTCTTATCAAGACTGGATTCCGGGTCGCGCCTCCGGCTTGCCCGGAATGACGGTCATCCGCTCTTCTCTCAGGGGAGAGGGAATAAGAGAAAAAAACCCGCCCACCGGGCGAACATTTTCATCCCCCACCCCGTCCTGCTACTATATACCCCGATTCAACCCGGAACTGACAGGTAAGCCAAAGGAATCACAGCCCCCTGTTATATACCGTTACACGCGTCAGCTGATTGAAGAAGGATAAGATGGAAGAACAACATAGCCCGATAAACTCGGAAATGATGAGCGCCCCCAGCTACAAGCTGCTGGTAACAACCCCCATGGCAGCCATCATGGTCAGCGGCAAGCCCAAGAGTGAATGGTCGGATCTGCTGGAGGCCATTGGCCTGACCTATGCCTCGGCGGCCGGGGAAACTCACGGTGAGATCAACGCGGCGCTTGAAACGGTGGCGTTCATGCTCCAGGGCGGCGATCGGTTAATTCGAAAGTATTTCGAGAATGACGATCTGAACCTTGATCGCATGATGGAAATCTCTGCCACTGGTGCCGATATCTGGATGTGCAAGCTGGGCGACGGTGAGGTTGAAAAACCTGATGTCATCAAACTGTTTCAGGCCATACAAGCCGGGTTAATCGAAGCACTCGGCGGCCTGCGCGAAGAAAATGAAATGATCGAACAGCTCATTCAGGTTCAGGATAAAGTCGTCGAACATATTTCATCACTAAAGTAAAAGGGCCAAAATCCTTTAAACACTCCGGTTTTTTGTAACGTTAGTCAGACGGTCCTGATTTTCAGAACTTTTTACCAGGCAGAGTCGCCGATCGGGACAGCCTGGTAGGGTGGCTGACGCTTCATGCTGTGGGTATTGCGAAACAGGATAAAAGCGTCTCGTTGTTGTATATGCAGGAAGGGATTGCCGTGAAGTTGTTCGGCCATAGTCGAGGTCACTTCACTGGCATAATGATGACCGGGATAGATTTCTGTTTCCGGCGGCATTTCGCGAATCAAACGTTGCAATGAATCAAACAGCAGGCCGGGGTTGCCGCCGGGCAGATCACAGCGACCGCAACCATAGACAAACAAGGTGTCACCGGTGAACAGTTTATTGTCTACAAGATAACAGGCCGATCCCGGGGAATGGCCCGGGGTGTGCAGTATCCGAATGCTTGTGTCACCAAGCCGGATAATCTCACCATCGTCATGTGCTTTCCCGACGGGCCGTTCCGGCCATATGCTGGTTTCGTTCTGGCTGTAGTGCAGGGTCAGGGCGGGAAAATGCCGCTGCAAGCTGGTGATACCATTGCTGTGGTCATCATGACAATGGGTAATCAATACATCCGTCAGCTCTGCGCCGGTATCCTGTATATGCTTGATGATTGCCGGAATATCCCAGGCCGGGTCAATAATGGCCAATTGATTGCTGGCATGATCGTGAATCAGGTAAATCATGTTTTGCATTAAGCCCAATTCAAAATATGTGACACTGTAATGCACAGGCTCGCTTTTCATCGAGTAACTCACTGATCGAACGCTGTTCTCGCCTATCTAGCCATCAATCGTGTTGCTCTTCTCGCTGGTAGTCATGTCGAGGACCCGCGCTACCGGTGTACTGAGATACATACCAATCAGCATGGCGACAAAAAAGAGAATGACCTTGTCACCGAAGGTGACCAATGCCGTCAGCGCCGGGCCGGGGCAGAACCCGACCGTTCCCCAACCGATTCCAAACAGCGCGGAACCGATAACAAGCCTGGGGTCTATATCCCGACGGGAAGGAATGTGAAATCGAGTGTCAAACAACGGTGAGGAGAGACGCAAAATCGGACGATGCAGGATCAGATAGATACCGGCGGAACCGATCATCACCAGCGCAAGACTGGGGTCCCAGTCACCGGCAACATCGAGAAATGCTAATACTTTTTGTGGGAGTGTCATGCCTGAAACCCCCAGTCCCAGTGCAAATAGTATCCCCGAGAAATAG
Source organism: uncultured Thiohalophilus sp. (assembly GCA_964405505.1). GTDB lineage: Bacteria > Pseudomonadota > Gammaproteobacteria > UBA6429 > Thiohalophilaceae > Thiohalophilus. The sequence continues at coordinate 20,380 of CAYOOC010000051.1, read as the reverse complement.
ACTGCAATATATCCCAACATCTCAGACTCCTCCCAGTACATGACGGATTAGATAGGTTGAGGCAATTGCTGTGAATACAAATACCACGGAGGCAACAATCGAGCGGGGAGCAAGTCGGCCGACCCCGCAAACACCGTGCCCGCTGGTACAACCATTTCCGATGCGGGTGCCAATCCCCACTAGCAGGCCACCGATGATGACCGCTGGTACCGAGACATCAATCTGAATTTGCATGGCTGCGGGATGGAACAAACGAATCAATATTGCGCCACTCAATAGCCCCGCGAGGAAGACGTATCGCCAGCCGACATCCTTCTGTTTTGGAGGCAACACACCGCCCACAATGCCGCTCAGGCCGGCGATACGACCATTGAAATACAACAGGCCAATCGCAGCCAGTCCGATCAGGATGCCGCCAGTGAATGAAAGATAGGGTGTGAATCCTTCCATCAGTGACTCCCTAATAATCGAGGACAAACCACGGTCCATTGATTCCCATTAACAGGCAAGCATATCAGCCTGAATTCTCTCTTGATATTTTATACCGTAGCAGACTGATTCCTGAGCTGCCAGCGCCCGCCGGGTAGCCCCTGGCTACGACTGGAGAAACCGACTTGCCACGCGGGCGTAAGAACCCGCTTTCAAAATCCAGTTCGCCCGCAGGCCTAACCTTTAAATTTCCTCTATCATCCTGATATTATAAAAACGACACAACACCTCAAAGACCTTATGAACAACCAGATCACAATCATCTACTGCACCCAGTGCCGCTGGTTGCTCCGCTCGGCCTGGATGGCACAGGAGTTGTTGACTACATTTGATGATGAGATCAGCGAGTTAACTCTCAAACCGGGCAAGGGCGGGATTTTTCAGATCTGGGTCAACGACGAGCTGGTCTGGTCGCGCCAGGAGGCCGGACGTTTTCCCGAGATCAAGGAATTGAAGCAGCTGGTGCGCGATCGCGTCGCGCCGGACAGAGATCTCGGTCACTCCGACAAAAAACCCGACGAGACCTGATCAAGCCGGAAGATGGATATCCCCTTTACCACCGAACAATTTCTCGACATCTTCCGCGACTACAATCAGGCGCTTTTTCCAATACAGCTTGTCACTTATCTATCAGGGCTGCTGACGATTTATTGTTTATGGCGCCCTTCGCCGGCGGGCAACCGCCTGATTAGCGCCGTGCTGGGTGTCTACTGGCTGGGGATGGGCGCGGGATATCATCTTCAGTGGTTCAGCTCAATCAATAACGCCGCTTACCTGTTCGGGATCGCCTTTATTCTCCAGGGCCTGTGGTTTTTAACTACCGGTCTGCTGAGCAACCGCCTGCGATTCTCCGGCACGGGACACTCTCACAGTCTGATGGGCCATCACTATCCGGCCATGCCGGTGTTTGGCCTGGCGCCCTGCCCCACCACGATTTTCACCTTCGGTGTCCTGCTGCTGGCCGATTCACGAATCCCCGTGCCTGGCCTGGTTATTCCGCTGCTATGGTCGCTGATCGGTGTCAGCGCGGCTGTCCATCTGGGGATGTGGGAGGATATCGGCCTGGTTATCGCCGGTATCACGGGGACGATTCTGATCATCCGCTCCAACCGCCACAGGACCTGTACCCAATAATTAGATTGCCCGATATCGCTTTGCTTTATCGGGCCTACAGCTGCGTTAATTCCAGCCACATTGAAAAGGCCTGTTGCCCATAACGGCTCGAAAATGTCCCCCCACCCTGCTAATATTATGGATAATTTCAACCCGACACAGGATGCCGTATGAGCGGTTTACCCCGATGCCCCGAGTGCGGTTCCGAGTTTACCTACGAAGATCAAAGCCTGTATGTCTGTCCCGAGTGCGCGCATGAATGGCCGAAAGATGCCGCAGAAACAAACGACGACGATAAGCTGGTGGTGCGCGATGCCAATGGCAATCAGCTTGCTGACGGCGATACAGTCACGGTGATCAAGGATCTGAAGATCAAGGGCGCGTCCTCGGTACTGAAGGTGGGTACCCGGGTAAAAAATATCCGTCTTGTCGAGGGCGACCATAATATTGACTGCCGGATCGAGGGCATTGGTGCCATGCAACTGAAATCCGAGTTTGTTAAAAAAGCCTGATTATCTGCGATAAAAATTCGGCGTCGACTGACCGCCCCCCGTTTTCGACCTGCCTGATAACCCTGAACAGAGGACGTCACATTGAATAAATCCATTCTCGTTATTATTCTGGCCATGCTGGTCTCTTTCGGCTGCACCAAGTCCGGTTCGGACTCGCCGGTCACGATGAACACCAGCGGCAATACCTACGTTAACGGCTTCTTTGGCCTGGAGGTGGAAAAACCCGCCGACTGGTACGCACAGAGCGCCGAGGAAACCATCCTGTTGCAACAGCAGGGCAACAAGGTGCTCGCCGGTGACGATGAAAACATGCAAAAGATGATCGAGGCGGCGATGGAAAGTTCTCTGCCACTGTTCGGCTTTTTCGAATATCCGCCCGGCACACCCGGAAAAATGAACCCGAATGTCCTGTCTGTAGCCGAGAACATCAAGCTGTACCCCGGCATCAAGGAAGCCTGCGATTACGTTGAAGCGGTGAAACAGGTTCTTCAGCAGGGCCAGTTAAAATACGAGTTCGACGGAGAGTGCCAGTCCTCCACGATCGGCGGCAAGCCGGCGGGCTATATGGATGCCTCGTTACACGTAGGCACATTCGATATCGCCCAGCGCTATCACGCCATGCTCACCGACGGCTATGCCATCTCCTTTATTCAGACCTATACGGATGAGGCAAGCCGTAGCAAAGTCGATAAAGTGATGGACTCGATTCAGTTTACCCGCTGACACGGCGCGTAAATGCGAGTTTCAACGAGGCAGATTACGAACGATGAATCAGGCAGCGATAGACACTATCCGCCTGTCATACCGCCGCCGACGATCAACAGGATCAGCAGCACCACGAACAGGCCAGTGGCACTTCGCCAGCGGCTTAGCCACACCTCGGCCGATCCCAGCGCTGTCAGCCGATAGCTACGGATCCACCGTGGTGGCCCCGACCACCGGTTCAGCGCATTTAGTATGGTGTGGACACCGACCAGTAAACGGGCCACCAGTTTTTCCAGCGGCACGACGATGTCGCCGGCCGCAACCGCGGGCAGGCTCGGTCGCCAGCGCCAGAACAGCACGCCGATCAGCAACGCCCCGACCAGCGGCCACAGGCTGGCAAGGGGCGCGAATTTGAACTCAACGACGAGATCGATGCCCATTAGCCAGATGCTCCAGGGCAGGAAAAGCGCGCCCATCAGCACCAGCAACCAGCCTGCCAGCATAGCGTTGTTGATCCTGTGACCACCGGTACTCGGTTCGCGGGACCCTATCAGGAACAAAAACCGCAACATTAACAAACTGGTGGCCAGGGCACTCCATGGCAGCAGATCGGCATAGATCCCGGCACTGTCTATCGACTGCAATCCGCTTTTGAGCAGATCCTTGACCAGCATGCCGCCGCTCCAGGGTGCCCCGGCCATTGCCAATGCGGCCAGTAACAATCCTGCGCCAACCCGGCGACGCTGATCCTGGCTGGCGGCGGCGTGCAGACCCACGCCAAGGAACAGTGCCCCCTTCACCAGGCCATGATGTAGCGCATACAACGTTACCGCCAGCAACAACAGAGGCCAGGCTGCAGGCGACAGCAGACCTGCCCCCACGGCCAGGGTCATCACCCCCATTTGACTGATGCTCGAATAAGCCAGTACCACCTTGGGATCCCGTTGCAAGACACCGACTATCGCCGCATAGAAGGCCGTCACCATGCCCAGGATCAGAATCGCTTCACCCCAATTTGGCATCATGCTTTCGCCCAATGGAAAAACACGCAGCCAGCCCAGCAAGCCAGCCTTGATCATGGCGCCGGACAACACGGCACTGGCCGGAATCGGGGCGACCGGGTGCGCCAGCGGCAACCAGACATGCAACCCAATTAATCCCGCCTTGATACCAAACCCAATCAGCAACAACAGGTAGATGTCATTGGCCGACGTCGATTGCGCCGCCGCCGGGACCACCTCCGCAAACGTTGTCCCACCCGGTCCGGCATCAACCAGCATCACCAGCCCGGCAAACAGCAGTACCTCGCCCAACAGCACCAGAATTATATAAATGCGCCCGGCCCGCAGGGCTGTCTGGCTGCGTTCATGGATCACCAGGCCATAGGAGGCAAGGCTCATCAGGGCGAAGAACAGATAAAAGTTCAGGACATCCTGGGCCAGCACCAGCCCGAGATTGCCGCTCATCGCCAGTAAAAAAAACACACCGAAACGGCGCCGGCGTTGCTGCAAATAGCCCCGCATATACACGCTGGCGCCCAGCCACAGCAACGCGGTCAGCAATAAAAAGATCCGGCCGCTGGCATCCAGCCCCCAGACGCTGCCGAGCAATAGCCAGGGCAAACTCAGCGTGCTATTGACCGGTAGCACCAGTGCCGCGATCACTGCCGGCAACACGGCCCAGGGGATCAGCGTGATGCCCCCGCGCCACAGCAATAAACTCAGTCCGCACAAAAACGGCGCCAACACACTGAGTGGCAATAAGAGCTCCGTCATCACCTAGTAACCCTTCTCTTGCACGATGAACTGAACCCAGTACAGTGGACTGAAGGGCACCGTAGCAAACAACCCGGCTCCCACGGCCAAAGCGGCGGTAATCAACGGTGGCAACAACAGCAACCAGGCGGTCTCCTTGCGCCCGAAGTGACGTTCCTGCGGCCAGTCAGAGACAGGTTCGCGGAACCAGGCCCGATAGATCACCGGCAAAAAATAAGCGGCATTCAGCAAACTGCTGCCAATCAACACCAGCAGTACCCATGACTGCTCTGCCTGCAAGGCCCCCAGGCCGAGATACCATTTGCTGATAAAACCCGCCAGCGGCGGCACGCCAACCATCCCCAGCGCGCCGAGCGTAAACGCGCCCATGGTCCAGGGCATGCGCCGCCCCACACCGTCCATCTGATCCACCTTGTGAATTCCCAGGGTCTCGGCGAAATTTCCGGCGCAGAAAAACAGGGTGATCTTCATCAGTCCCTGATGCACCAGATGCACCAGCCCGCCGATGGTTGCCAGGGGTCCGAGGATGGCCACGCCCAGCGCAATATAGGAAACCTGACTGACTGTGGAAAAAGCCAGACGCCGCTTCAGATCGTTTTGATATAACGCACGCAGGGAACCGTACAGAATCGTGATCGACGCCAGCACCGCCAGCGGACCGGTGACGCCAAGCTGGCGGGCAAAGTCGATACCGAAGATCTCATAGACCACCAGGACGATACCGAATGCCCCCGCCTTGACCACTGCCACCGCATGCAACAGGGCACTGACCGGCGCCGGGGCCACCATCGCCTGCGGCAACCAGCTGTGCAACGGCACCAGGGCCGCCTTGACACCCAGCCCGGCGATCAGCAATACGAAGATAGTGATCACCACCACTGGTGACTGTTTCGCACTCACCGCCAGCGCCGGCAACCCACCAGAGGTAAAAGTGAGATCACCGATCAACCCTTGCAGCCAGACAATGCCCAACAACAGTAATACCCCGCCGCTCAGGGTATAGGCGAGATAAACCTTGCCCGCCTGCCTGGCGATCTCGGTGCCGCGATGGATCACCAGCGGATAGGTCGAGAGGGTCAGCAATTCATAAAACAACAAGAAAGTCAGCAGATTGCCGGACAGGGCGACCCCGCTGGTCGAGGCCACGCAAATACTGAAAAACCCGAAAAAACGACTGCGGTGCGGCGATCCTTCCAGATAGCCGATGGCATAAAAGGTAGTCAGAAGCCACAACGCACTCGAGAGGGACACAAACAAGAGCGGAATGGCTGTAACCCGCAATATCAAATCAATGCCCGGCAAAAACGGCAACTGGATCAGAAACTGCTGACCATGATAAACACGCCACAACAGGCCGATCACCAGCAACAGCTTGATCACCGCGCCCCCCAGATTGAGCGTGGTGCGCCAGCCCGAACGATGTTCGGGCAGCATAAAGATAATCAACCCCACCAGCAGCGGCGTGGCGATCAACAGCAGGGGCAACATCGCCGACGCAGTCATTGCAGACCCTCGCCAGCTGGTAACGATGCCCCGATCAGCAGCACATCCATGATCACGTGCGTGAACAGCCCGAGCAAAATCGCCACACTGGCAAGCAAAAAGCCTGGCCAGGCCAGACGCCATGTCGGCACCGCCCGCGCCGGTGTCGAGGCATCACCGGGCGTGAAACTGCGTCCGATGACCTTGAAGACATAGCCCGCCGCCAGCAGACTGCCGACCAGAAGCACCGCCACCAGATCCCAGCGCCCCTGATCGAAGGCCGACTGCAGTAACAACCATTTGGCACTGAAACCGCCGCTGGGCGGCAGACCGATGATACTGACCCCGGCCACGCCGAACGCCGCCACCGACAGGGGCAAACGTTGCGCCAGATGATGCAGTTCATCGATCCGATCATGGCCGCCGAAATGCATGAGATTTCCCGCTGCCAGGAACATGGCGGACTTGGCCAGCGCGTGTGCCAGAAGCAACATCATCACCGCCGCCCAGGCAAGACTCGACCCGCTGCCCGCGGCCAGGGCAAAACCGACAAACAGATAGCCCACCTGTGCCACCGTCGAATAGGCGATCAACAGCTTTAACCGTTGCTGGCGCAGCGCCTGCACCGACCCCCAGAGGATCGCCAGCGTGCCCAGCGCCCCGCTGATCGCGATGATCGCCTCGGGATTGAACGGCGCGAACAACACCAGCCACAGACGCCACAACAGATAAAAGGAGGCTTTGATCACCAGTGCGGACAGCACCGCGCTTACCGGTGACGGTGCGCTGGCATGGGCCGAAGGGAGCCAGAAGTGCAGCGGGAACAGCGCGGTCTTGAGTAACAAACCGGTGAACATCAACCCCGCCGCCAGCCACAATCCCGGGACATTCGCCGCCCGCTCGCTCAACAATCCAATATCCAGCGTCCCGAACTGGTGATACAACACCACCACCCCGAGCAGGTAACCCAGCGAACCCAACAGACTGGCCAGAAGATACCGCATCGCACCGACCAGGGCCCGGGAATCGCTCCCCAGGGCGGTCAGCGCCACCGCCGCCAGGCTCATCAACTCCAGGGTGACATAGAGATTGAAAATATCCGCCGAAACAAACAGCGCGTTGATGGCGCCCAGCAACATCAACCACAGGGGCCAGAACGTGTGCGCCTGCGAGCGGGAGAAATAGCCGCCGGCATGCACGCTGATGGCCAGCATGACCAGCGCCGTGATTCCCAGCATTAACAGACTCAGGCCATCGACATACAACATGATACCCAGTGGCGCACCCCAGCCACCGACGGCGTAGTTCACCGGGCCCGCTTGCCACAGTTGCTGCGCCAGCATGACTACCGCCGCCGCCGATACCCCCACCGCCGACAAACCGGTCCACTGCGCCGCGCGCGGCCAGAGAAAAGCGAGCAGCGCGCCAAGCAGAGGCACCACCACGGGTCCCAGGATCCAGTGACTGTCCATCGCGCTACTCATTCCCGTGGTTATCGACAGATTCCTCGGAAAGCCGGGCGTGTCCGGTAGCCCGCTGGAGTTTTAGCATCAGGACCAGTGCCAGGGCGGTGGCGGAGACCGCCACGACAATCCCGGTGATCACCATCGCCTGGGGAACGGCGTCGGCCGGCAACCGCTGGCCACTGTGGCGGCTTAGTGCGACCAGCAACAAAAACGTACCGCTACCCATGACATTGATCGCCAGGATCTTGCGCAACAGATGGGCATGGATCACCAGCGCATACAGGCCAAGGACAAACAGACCGGCACCGGTGATGGTATAGATCAGCCCGCTACTCATGATCGTCGCCTTCACGGCCGGGCCGACCGCCGATAAACAGGGCCATCAGCGTGACCGCAATCGAGAGTGTCGCCGCCGTCTCGATAAGCAGTATCCATGTCCCCGCCTGCGCGGGAGGATACTGCAGAAAGCGGCCCTCGACACCGATACTGATTACGGCCAGCGCCAGAAACAGCATCGGTCCCAGCAGCAGCGCGCCGCGTAACGCTCCCCGCCGGAAACGATCCGGCAACCGCCAGCCCGACAACAGCAACAAAATGCCTCCGGCCGCCAGCACCGCGCCGGCCTGAAATGCGCCGCCCGGGGCATGCGCACCCAGCCATAACAGATACGCGGGGATCAGGATCAGCAGCGGCGTCAGCAGGCGGGACAGGTACGCCAGCACCGTGCCGGTGTCGGTCCGTCCCTGACGCGGCGCCGGCCCCAGCGACCAGACCGCGAGTAACGCCAGTAACAGAACCAGAATCTCGAGCAGCGTGTCATAACCGCGAAAGTTGAGCAGCACCGCCGTCACCGGATGCTCGACCCCGCTGTAATCCAGTTGCGCCATTACATCCTGCTGCAGCGTCGACGAGCTGACCGACATGCCCTGCACCACCAGGGCGAGTGCCGCGAAGATCAGGGACAGCAGCACCGCCAACACGACGTCGCCACGCACCCGCGAGGTCACCGGCGGTTGTTCCTCTTCCTCCAGCCGGGCCCAGGCGGCCAGCAACAGCGCGCCGGTTACCCCGGCGCCAATGGCCGCCTCGGCCAGGGCCACATCCGGTGCCGACAACCGCACCCAGACCAGTGCCAGCAACAGACCGAAGGCCACAAACAGCACAATCGCCTTGAACAGATCGACACACGCCAGGGCCCGCCATGCCAGCCAGATCAGGCCGAGGGCGAGCAACCCATCGAACAGCAAGGGGGCTATCGACGCCATGGCGTAATTCCCCGTTGCAGGGCGCGACGCGCCACAAGGTGAGCCACACTGGCACCGGCCAGCAACACCAGCAACCAGATCAACAACAACTTGCCCGCCACCAGCCAGGATCCGGACTCGATGGCCAGGCCGAGAACAATCAGCCCCAGGCCGACATTATCGGCCTTGGTCAGCGCATGCAGCCGGCTATAGACATCGGGAAACCGCAGCAACCCGAGGGTCCCGGCAAAAAAGAACCCGCCGCCGACAAACAGCAGCGACACCACCAGATAATCAATCGGCATCATGAACAGCTTCCTTCTCCGGCCAGGCGCGGCGCACAAACGCCACCGCTGTGACCGCCGCCAGCAAGGCGATCACCAGCGCCACATTGCGCAGCCCCATCACGGGGGACAGCTGTGCCAGCAACAGCAACATGGCAACCGTTGTGGTACCGAACAACTGCGCGGCCAGCATCCGATCGGCCGGCGTTGGTCCCCGCATCACGCGCCACAACCCGGCGACCAGGTTCAACAGCAAAAAGATCAATAACGCCCAGTAATACAGTTCCATGGTTTGGCCTCGTCCTCAGTCCATGCCCTTATCGGCGTATGCTGTTGTCGAAACCGGGCGCAGCCGGTGGGAACACAGCGGCGATCCGCTGCTCGAGATCCTGCAGGCTGGCGGTAATATCGACTGTACCATCCAGAACATGCACGCGCAGGCGATCCTCCTCGAGCATCACGCTCAGAGTACCGGGTAACAGGGAGATCATATTGGTCAGCAGCACCCGGGGCAGTCCGGCGGCCAGTCCGGTTCGATAATCGACGATGTCAGGCGCGATCGGTAGTTTCGGATGCAGCGCCCGAGTGGCGACATCGACTCCGCCCAGTAGCGAGTGATAGAGAAAGTAGGGTACCAGGCGCCACAGACCGGACAGACGAATGGCCACGCGAGGTAACATCTGCATGCTGACGATCGTGGCAAGCAGGACCGCCGGTACACCAATCCACCAGGAGCCGGCCTGCCCCTCGGTCAGCAACCACCAGACGAGGGCGAAGATCAGGGCACGAAACAAAAACCGCGGCCATTGCCCGCTATATCGCACACCACTCATGACAAGCTCGCCAGACTGTCCCGGCTACCACTCATCGGCCCGAAACGCTCAGGGTAATAACCGGCTTGTCGCATGGTGTATCGCTCATGCGTGTTCCTCATGTGTAATGCCTCTGGCAACAGGAGCTGTTTCAGAGCCCGACCACCAGTCTAGCAAAATAATTTGTCACGTGACGTCGATAAGACATTCTGCTATTAATTGGTCACCAGCTGGCAATTAAATTATGACAGGGATAAATCATGATTGTTCTACTGGATAATGGCCATGGCGGGCTGGTTGCCGGCGAATACCAGACCACCGGAAAACGCTCACCCGTCTGGGACGATGGCAGTCAATTGTTCGAGGGCGAGTTCAACCGGGCGATCGTCAACGGGATCGTCGCTGCGCTGACCCGCGACAATATTCCCTATGTGGTCATCACCCCCGAATACCGCGATGTTACCCTCGAAACCCGGGTCAAACGCGCCAACCGTTATTTCGGACAGGATGCCTGTTTCTTTCTCAGCGTGCATGCCAATGCCGGCGGCGGTCGCGGCTTCGAGCTCTTTACCTCTCCCGGGGAAACCCTCAGCGATCCCATCGCCACCATCCTCGGCGAAGAATATCAAAAGACCTTTCCGGAACGACCCCTGCGCGCCGATTACCGCGATGGTGATCTGGACAAGGAGCGCCGCTTTTACGTTCTGACACGCACCCGCATGCCAGCGGTGCTGACGGAAAACTTTTTTATGGATAACGAGGATGAATGCCGCACTATCCTGATGAGCGAGGCAGGACGACAGCGAATTGTCGACTATCATGTCAGCGCCATCCGGCGTATAGGGAACGAGATTTTTTAGCCGCCCATACGCCGTCAAACACACTCGGGAGGTATATTTCGAAAATACAACAAACTGTTTTTACGGATTAAAATTAATAGCAATACTCTTCCGGCACGCCAGTTCCTTCAGCAGCTCCCTGTTGACATGATAAAAATCAACAGGGATTTGATCCGGACTTTATCCACCCAACAAAGCGCGCAGATATTGGTCAGGGATATTGTTGATCTGGCACATGAGAAAGAGATACAGCTAACGGCAAAGTCCGTCGAAGATAAGGCTCTCCTCGACCTTTTGAGGAAACTGGATATTGATTACGCACAGGGATTTGCGATTGGAATGCCGGTCTAAGCTATAGAACAGCAATTGCTCTTTTCAACCGAGAAGGACAGGAATCACGATCGAACAAACCTCTGAATTCGATACCGGTCGCTGACGTTACCAAAAAAGACAAAAAAAAGCCCCGCACTGAGGCGAGGCCTTTTCTACTGCAATGACCCGTCAGGGTTATTGGGGCGTAACGTTGGTCGCGCTCAGGCCTTTTTGACCACGTTCAGTGTCAAACGTGACCTGCTGACCTTCAGCCAGGGATTTAAACCCACTGCCCTGGATGGCGGAATGATGAACGAAGACGTCATCGCCACCGTCACTCGGGGCAATAAAACCGAAACCTTTACTATCGTTAAACCACTTTACTGTACCTGTGTTCATACGGAACCTCTTTTATATGTTAATAAACAATGCATTGCAGACAGTTTTGATACTTAGAAATTTCGGGAGAGTCTGCTGAATACACTGCAAGAGGGCTTCCGGAACAACTAGAGAAAACTGTTACTTAATAGAGAATACAACATAACCGACCTACTTAGCTACCAAAATCTTGATTGTATTCACTTGTTTCAGCTGCCGGAGTCTATTCGATCCCCTGAGGACTGCCCTGCTACCCGGGCCAGCGACGGGGTGTCCAGGTGCCCGATTACTAACTACAATAAAAACAGGTTCATTTTCCGGTACACCCCCATGAGCGTCATCGTTGCCTTTGATATTTACGGCACCCTGATCGATCCCCACGGTATCGCAGTGGAGCTACAACAGCTAATCGGCGAAAAAGCCCCCGAATTTTCCCGCCACTGGCGCGACAAACAGCTGGAATACACTTTTCGCCGGGGCCTGATGCGCCGCTATGTCGATTTTTCGATCTGTACCCGCCAGGCGCTGGATTACTGCGATACCGTGTTTGGCACGCAACTGACCGGCGCTAACAAACAGCACCTGATCCAGCACTATGGCCGTTTGCCCGCCTTTGCCGATGTCGAGACCGGGCTCGGCGCGCTGCAACAAAATGGCATACAGATGGTGGCCTTTTCCAACGGAACGGCCGAGGGCGTGCGCGGTCTGCTGCAACAGGCGGGTATTCTCGATTTTTTTGCCGATGTCATCAGCGTGGATGAGATCGGCAGCTACAAACCCGACCCGGCGGTTTATCACCATTGCCTGTCCCGCGTGGGAACAGGCGCTGAAAACTGCTGGCTGGTCTCTTCCAATTCCTTTGATATTCTCGGTGCCGCCGCGGTCAATATGCCGACTGCCTGGGTGCGGCGCGACCCCGGCGTGGCCTTCGATCCGTGGGAGATCCGGCCCACGGCCAGCATCGAACAGTTAACAGATCTCATCAGCGTGGTACAGAACCATGGATGACAAACTCGAGATCGCCGAACGAGTTCGCCAGGCCTGTTTGCAGCAAGCCATGCAAGCCTGGGAGCAGGCCGGTATCAGTGGCCTGTGCGGCGAAGGCCGCTGGGAGGTGGCACTGGATGCGATACGGCAACTGGATGTTGCCAAACTGATCGAATCCCCGCAGGATTAGACAACACGAGCAACCGCGGCTGCCGATCGCCCATGCACGAACATATTCTCATTGCCCTGGCCGGTATCGGCCTGATCGGTATTGCCAGTCAGTGGTTGTCGTGGTGGTTGAAACTGCCGGCGATTCTGTTTTTGCTGATCGGCGGGATCATTGCCGGACCGATTACCGGCTGGCTCGATCCCGATACACTGTTCGATGACCTGCTGTTTCCGTTCGTCTCGCTGGCGGTCGCCGTCATCCTGTTTGAAGGCAGCCTGACACTCAAGTTCGAACAGATCCGCGGACTGCAACAGGTGGTGATCAACCTGGTCTCGGTCGGGATGCTGGTGACCTGGGCCGTGACCGCCATCGCCACGTATCTGTTACTCGATATTGGCTGGGAACTGGCGCTGCTGTTCGGCGCCATCACGGTGGTCACAGGCCCGACAGTGATTATTCCCATGCTACGCACCGTGCGCCCCAACAGCCGCCTGACCAACATTCTGCGCTGGGAAGGGATTGTTATCGATCCAATCGGCGCTCTGCTGGCGGTGCTGGTATTCAACTTTATTATTACCGGTCAGGGCAGCGATGCGCTGGGCTCCACCCTGCTCGGTTTCGGCACGATATTGCTGGTGGGCATCGCCATGGGCGCGGTGCCCGGCTATCTGCTGGGGCTGCTGTTGCGTCATCATCTGTTGCCCGAATACCTGCACAATCTCACCACCCTGATCCTGGTCTTCGCGGTGTTCGTGATTTCCAATTCGATTTATCACGAATCCGGTCTGCTGGCGGTGACTGTCATGGGCCTGTGGTTGGCCAATATGAAGGGCGTGCATATCCATGACATTCTGTCATTCAAGGAAAGTCTCAGCCTGCTGTTTATCTCCGGCCTGTTTATTATTCTGGCGGCGCGACTGGATCTCAATGCGCTCATCGAACTTGGCTGGCCAGCGCTGTTTGTCCTGCTGGCCATCCAGTTCATCGCCCGCCCCCTGAAAGTGCTGGTGTCCACCTTTCGCTCGGCATTGAACTGGCGCGAGCGCAGTTTGCTGGCCTGGATCGCCCCGCGCGGTATCGTTGCTGCGGCGGTCTCGGCGCTGTTTGCCCTGCGCCTGCAACAGGAAGGTATGCACGAGGCGGTATTGCTGGTGCCGCTGACCTTTATGGTCATCATCGGCACCGTGGTATTACAAAGCGCTACCGCGCGATTGTTTGCCACCTGGCTGGGCGTGGCCGAGCCGGAACCGCGCGGCTTTCTGATCATCGGCGCCAACCCGGTAGCGCGCACCATCGGCCAGGCCCTGCAGGAGCAGGAATTCAATGTACTGCTAACCGATACCACCTGGGAGAACATTCGCGCGGCGCGCATGGATGGCTTGCCCACCTATTACGGCAACCCGATTTCCGCGCATGCCGATCAGTGTCTGGATCTGGTGGGTATCGGTCGCATGCTGGCCCTCTCCCCCATGGCCGATGTGAACGTGCTGGCCGGATTGCGCTTTCGCCGTGAATTCGGCTCCGGCGAGATCTATACCCTTCAGACCGCGCAGGAAAAAGATGCCCCGGACAAGCTCATCGCCGCCGAAGAGCATCGCGGTTACCGGTTATTTGGCGAGGATGTCACCTTCAGCAAACTCTCCAGCCTGCTCAGTCAGGGCGCCGAGATCCACGACACCCGACTGAGTGACGATTTCAGTTTCGAGGATTTCAAAAACAAGTATGGCAAACGGGCCACGCCGCTCTTTGCCATCGATCCGCGCGGCAGAATTCAGGTGTTTGTCGTGGATGGCAAACTGGCGCCGGACACCGACTGGGTGGTGCTCAGCCTGATCGAACCGAGCGAGGAAGAAAAAGCCCGAGTGCAGGAGGAAAAAGAGAACTAGCTTCGAGACGGTGGCTCCGCTTAGCTTGAGCCACCCTCCCCCGTCGGCCAGAACAAGCGCAGCGGTTCCAGCGATCCCGTCGATACGGTGGCTCCGCGTTGCTTGAGCTACCCTAGCCCGTCGGCCGGAACAAGCGCAGCGGTTCCGGCGATCCCATCGATACGGTGGCTCCGCGTTGCTTGAGCCACCCTACCCCGTAGGCCGGAACAGGCATAGCGGTTCCGGCG
>CAYOOC010000051.1:0-5600 GCA_964405505.1 uncultured Thiohalophilus sp. | reverse complement strand
CCACCCTGCCCCGTAGGCCGGAACAAGCGCAGCGGTTCCGGCGCTCCCGTCGATACGGTGGCTCCGCGTTGCTTGAGCCACCCTACCCCGTAGGTCGGAACAAGCATAGCGGTTCCGGCGATCCCATCGATACGGTGGCTCCGCGTTGCTTGAGCCACCCTACCCGTAGGCCGGAACAAGCGTAGCGGTTCCGGCATTCCTATTGATATAGCTTCACAAAATCCACATAATTAATATCCTTGCAATGGATTGTGAGAAACAGATGAGCCAATACCGAAGGACATTCTTTCCTGGTGGTTGTTATTTCTTCACACTTGTGACTTACCGTCGATCACCCTGGTTTTCACATCACAAAAATATCGAGCGATTGCGCCAGGGCTTTCGCGGTACACAATGCAAGCACCCTTTTGAAATTGACGCGATTGTGGTTCTTCCTGACCATTTGCATATGGTCATGCAATTACCTGTGAATGAATATGATTTTTCCTTGCGCATACGTCTTATCAAACATTATGCTTCAACAGGTATAGACACTCCGACCAATCACAAACAAGAAAAGAAAGTTTGGCAAAAACGTTACTGGGAGCATTTGATTCGTGATCAGGATGATTGGCGTCGGCACGTGGATTATATTCACTACAACCCGGTAAAACATCAATACGTCAATAAACCGGGTGAGTGGCCTTACAGTTCATTTCGGTGGGCATTGCAGCGAGGCTGGTACGAGCCTGATTGGGGCGAATCCCTTCCGCCGGGTATCAAGGACCTAGAGTTGGAGTAACGGTGGCTTCGCTTGAGCCACCCTACCCGTAGGCCGAAACAAGCGCTGCGGTTCCGGCACTCCCATCGAGGCAGTGGCTCCGCGTTGCTTGAGCCACCCTACCTCAATAGGCCGGAACAATCGCAACGGTTTCAGCATACCCTCTGTGGTGAATGAGCATGAATATCCGCAAACCCGATTCAGGTATAATCCTTTCCATGTGTCATAATATGCTCCCGTCATGTCGATAACCGTCAGTGAACTGCTGGACGCTGCCCATCACCGCCTGCAGGCAGTGTCCGATTCGGCGCGTCTGGACAGCGAGCTGTTGCTGGGCCATGTGCTGCAACAGTCCCGCACCTGGTTGCATACCTGGCCGGATAAAACGGTCAACGCAACACAACAACAAACTTTTAAAGCCCTGTTACAACGCCGGCTTACCGGCGAACCCATCGCGCACATTCTGGGAGAGCAGGAGTTCTGGTCATTACGCTTAACGGTTTCGCCGGCGACATTGATTCCCCGGCCCGATACCGAGCGCCTGGTGGAACTGGCCCTGGAACGCATCCCCGCCGAGGCCGACTGGACCATCGCCGATCTGGGCACCGGCAGTGGCGCCATTGCCCTGGCGCTGGCCACCGAACGCCCCCGCTGCCATGTCATCACCACCGAGCAATCGGTCGAAGCGCTCGATGTGGCAAGGGCCAATGCCGCCCGTCACCAGCTGAACAATGTGCAGTTTATCCACGGTGACTGGCTGAGCGAAATTCCGGCCTCGCAACGCTTCGAGATGATCGTCTCCAACCCACCCTATATCTGCGACACCGATCCGCACCTGTCTCGCGGCGATGTCCGTTTTGAACCCCAAAGCGCCCTGACCGCCGGCGCCGACGGCCTGGATGCGATCCGACTGATAATTCAGCAGTCAGGCTCCCGTCTGCTGCCGGGCGGCTGGCTGTTACTGGAACACGGCTATGATCAGGGCGAAGCCGTGCAAGAGCTGTTACACGCGGCCGGTTATGGCGAAGTGGCTGATTTTATTGACTACGGCGGGAACCCGAGGGTGGCCGTCGGCCAGCAACCTGCCGGGTAATTCAGCAAATGCTTATTTACAGGCGAACTCTTGACCCCTTCTGCGATCGGTTTAGGATAAAGGACGTGTGAACACATCCGGCAGGCATGCTGTGATCAAACAACGCGATATTATTTTTCATACCCTGCATCCCGAACCCAACCCGGCACGTTCGGCGGCCCTGTTGCTCAACGACGTCCACGGTATCCAGCATCTCGAGGCCCCGACCGATACCCGCCTGATGGTGCGTTATGATCTGCGCCATATCACCCTGGCCGAGATCGAGACCGCCCTGGCCGGCGCCGGTTTTCATCTGGACAACGCCCTGCTGATCAAACTCAAACGGGCCCTGCATTACTATACCGAAGAGACCGAGCGAGCCAACCTGGGCTGCCCGCCCTGTCAGGACAAAACCACCCGCGAGATCTTTATTAAACAGTATCGTAATCGCGCGCACGGCTGCCGCGATCCCCGTCCTTCGCACTGGCGTAACTATCTATAAGATCAGGGGCTAGCTGCTAGGGACTAGGGGCTAGAAAACCCCAAACTCCCGATTTCCGACTTCCGACTGCGACTGCCAACTGCCGACTTTTGTTTGCCTGTTCAACGCTGTTTGTATGGCGTATTCTTTCGCTATTCGATAACGCATAGACCTGACCGATTATGAACGACGAACAACTGCTGCGTTACAGTCGCCAGATCATGTTGCCCCAGGTGGATGTGGCCGGGCAGGAAAAGCTGCTTGCTTCGCGGGTACTGATTATTGGCATGGGCGGGCTGGGGTCGCCGGTGGCGATGTACCTGGCCGCGGCCGGTGTCGGCCAGCTGGTGCTGGTGGATCACGACCGGGTGGATCTCTCCAACCTGCAGCGACAGATTCTGCATCGCCATGAGGATATCGGTCGTCCCAAGATCGCCTCGGCGGCCGAAACCCTGATGCAGCTCAACCCGCAACTGCACATTACCACCCTGGATCACAAACTCTCGGACGAAGAACTACGCGAAACCGCCCGCAATGTGGATGTGGTGGTGGATGCGACGGATAATTTCGAGATTCGCTTTGCGCTCAATCGCGTCTGCGTCGAGACCGGTACGCCGCTGGTTTCCGGCGCGGCGATCCGTATGGAAGGCCAGGTTAGTGTCTTCATGAACAGACCCGGCAGTCCCTGTTATCGCTGTCTGTATCGTGAAGAGGGTGAGCTGGATGCCTCCTGCAGTGAAAACGGGGTGCTGGCGCCGGTCGTCGGGATCATCGGCAGTGTGCAGGCGCTTGAGGTGATCAAGATTCTACTCAACATCGGCTCGACGCTGGACGGTAAATTGTTATTGCTCGATGCCCTGCATATGGAGTGGCGCACCCTGACCCTGAAGCAGGACAGCGAATGTCCGGTGTGCGGCGCCACGGCCTGAACAGACGTTCCAGACCCGATTCACTGGCGCTTCGTAAGGTGTGGCAATAGCCCGCTCGCCTGTTCAATGACGGGTATCGGGCGTCCGGTAGGTCACTTCGGTCGCGAACAGTTGTTCGGCATCCACGGCATCGAAGCGGTATTGCTGATTGCAAAACTCGCAAGTTACATCGATATGCCCTTCTTCCTCGAGTATCGCGTGAACTTCGTCGATTCCCAGCTGACGTAACATATTGGCCACCCGATCCTTGCTGCAGGGACAGCGGAAACAGATCGGTTCCGATTCAAAGACGCGCACGTCTTCCTCGTGATAGAGGCGATGGATAACCTGCGGAGCGGTGAGATCCAGCAGTTCCTTGTCGGTGATGGTGGCGGACAGCTGTTCGACCCGGTTCCACCCTTCCTGCTCCTCGGCGCTCTGGTTGGCCGGCAGCTTCTGGATCAACAGACCGGCGGTACGTTGATTACTGACTGCCAGCCAGATGCGGGTATCGAGCTGTTCGGAACGGGACAGATAATCGTCGATCGCCTCGGCCAGATTGTTGCCGGTAAGTTCCACGATACTCTGATAGCGTTCCGCGCTGTTGGCCGGCTCCAGGGTAATGGCCAGGCGGCCATCGCCGACCAGTTCGGGCAGGGAGCCGGGCCGAATATCCTCGGCGTAATGGGCCATGCCGCGCACGTTACGATCGTGGGTGCATTCCACCACCATGAACGGAATCGGACCATTGCCCTGGATCTGCATGGTCAGGCGACTTTCATGTTTTAGGGTGGCGGCAAGTAACACCGACGCCGTCATCACTTCGCCCAGCAGGTGCAATACCGGATCGGGGTAGGTATGTTTTTCCTGTAGTGCTTTCCAGGTGGCATCCAGCTGCACCAGATCGCCGCGGATCGCCAGGTTTTCGAACAGGAAACGTTGCAGAGTATCGCTCATGATCAGACTCCGGCCGTGATGTCGGCCGGTGACAGGTTAAAGTCGCTCATTGGCTGAGCTTGTCTTTCAACATCTGGTTCAGTTGCGCCGGATTCCCCTTGCCGCCGGTGGCCTTCATGCACTGACCCACGAAGAAACCCAGCACTTTCTCCTTGCCGGCCTTGAACTGCTCGACCTGTTCGGGGTTGTCGGCAATGACTTTATCGACAATCGCCTCAAGCTCACCCGTGTCGGTGATCTGCTTGAGACCCTTCTTCTCGATAATGGCATCGGCATCGCCTTCACCGTTCCACATGGCATCAAACACCTCCTTGGCAAGCTTGCCGGAGATGGTGTTGTCCTGGATACGTTTGATCACCCCGGCCAGCATCGTGGCACTGATCGGACTGTCGGTGATGGCAATGTCATCCCGGTTCAGATAACCGGATAACTCACCGATCACCCAGTTGGCGGACAATTTGGCTTCACCACAGGCGTTGACCACGCTTTCATAATAATCGGCCAGCTCGCGGCTGGCGGTCAGGATCACGGCATCCTCGAGCTTGAGGCCGTAATCGCTGATAAAGCGATCCTTTTTCGCCTCCGGCAGTTCCGGCATATCGGCGCGAATTCCCTCGATGTGCTCGGCGGTGATTTCCACCGGCAGCAGATCGGGGTCCGGGAAATAACGGTAGTCCATCGCCTCTTCCTTGGAACGCATGGAACGGGTCTCGTCTTTATCGGCATCGTACAGGCGGGTTTCCTGAACGATCTCACCACCGGCTTCCAGCACGTCGATCTGGCGTTCGACTTCGAAATTGATCGCGCGCTCCACAAACCGGAATGAGTTGATATTTTTGAGTTCCGTACGCGTACCAAATTCGTCCTGTCCTTTGGGGCGCACCGATACATTGGCATCGCAGCGGAAGGAACCTTCCTGCATGTTACCGTCGCTGATGCCCAGATAACGCACCAGCGCGTGAATCTTTTTCATGTAGGCCACTGCCTCTTCGGCCGAGCGCATATCCGGCTCGGAAACGATCTCCAGAAGCGGCGTGCCGGCGCGATTGAGATCAATGCCGGTCATGCCATGATAATCCTCGTGCAGCGACTTGCCGGCGTCCTCTTCCAGGTGCGCGCGGGTCACACCGATAGTCTTCTCGCTGCCGTCATCCAGGCGAATGCTCACCTGGCCGTGTTCGACGATAGGCAGTTCGTACTGGCTGATCTGATAGCCCTTGGGCAGATCGGGATAGAAATAGTTTTTGCGTGCAAAGATCGAGCGCGGTGCGATCTGCGCCTCGATCGCCAGGCCGAACTTGATGGCCATATTGACCACCTCTTTGTTCAGCACCGGCAACACCCCCGGCAGTCCCAGATCCACCGCACAGGCCTGGCTGTTGGGCGGCGCGCCATAGGCGGTCGGGGCGCCGGAGAAGATCT
>CAYOOC010000050.1:8161-22891 GCA_964405505.1 uncultured Thiohalophilus sp. | reverse complement strand
CAGGCCTGGCTGTTGGGCGGCGCGCCATAGGCGGTCGGGGCGCCGGAGAAGATCTTGCTCTGCGTCGCCAGCTGGGTGTGAATCTCAAGCCCGATGACTGTTTCCCATTCCATCATGTCAGTTCCGAGGTACGAGGGACGAGGGACGAGGAAATAAAGCCATACCTGTCACTGTCCACATGTTTCAACATAATCATCACTAATAACGAATTCACGAGTCCGGGAACGGGACCAACCCTCGTCACTCGTCCCTCGTAACTCGTCACTCGAATCCCTTCGGGATTCGCTGGTGCCAATCGGTGACCTGCTGGTAACGGTGCGCGACATTGAGCAGGCGCGCCTCGTCGAAATAGTTGCCGATAATCTGCAGGCCGACCGGCAGGTTGTTCACAAAGCCGGCCGGTACCGACATGGCCGGCAGGCCCGCCAGGTTGGCGGCGATGGTGTAGATGTCCGACAGGTACATGGTGATCGGATCGTCCGCCTTCTCGCCCAGTTTGAAGGCGGGACCCGGGGCGGTCGGGCCCATGATCACATCCACCGACTCGAAAGCCTGCACGAAATCGTCGCGAATCAGCCGGCGCGCCTGCTGCGCCTTTATATAATAAGCGTCGTAGTAGCCGGCCGACAGGGCGTAGGTGCCGACCATGATGCGCCGCTTGACCTCGGGGCCGAAGGCCTCGCCGCGGCTGCGCTTGTAAAGATCCTCCAGATCCTTCGGGTTTTCGCAACGGTAGCCGAAACGCACCCCGTCGAACCGGGACAGGTTGGAGGAACACTCGGCCGGGGCTACCACGTAATAGGCGGGCACCGACAGGTGGGTGTTGGGGAGACTGATCTCCACCACTTCGGCCCCCAGTCTTCTGTACTCGGCCAGGGCGGCATCGACCGCATCGGCCACGCCGCCATCCAGGCCGGGATCGAAATGCTCCTTGATCAGACCGATTTTCAGCCCCCTCAGATCCGCGCCGAGATCAGCCATATAGTCCGGCACCGACCGCTCCAGACTGGTGGAGTCATGCGGGTCGTAACCGGCCATGGCGTTGAGCAGCAGCGCCGCGTCCTCGGCCGTTTGGGTCAACGGGCCGGCCTGATCCAGGCTGGAGGCGAAGGCGATCATGCCGTAACGGGAAACCCGCCCGTAGGTGGGCTTGAGCCCGGTGATCCCGCACAGGGCGGCCGGCTGGCGAATCGAGCCACCGGTGTCGGTGCCGGTGGCCGCCGGGGCCAGCCGGGCCGCCACGGCCGCCGCCGAGCCGCCGGAAGAGCCGCCGGGCACGGTCCCGGTGTCCCAGGGGTTTTTCACCGGCCCATAGAAACTGGTTTCGTTGGACGAGCCCATGGCGAACTCGTCCATGTTGGTCTTGCCCAGGGTGACCATCCCCGCGTCGTTCAGGCGGGTCACCACGGTGGCATCATAGGGGGCGATGAAGTTGTCCAGCATTTTCGAGCCGCAGCTGGTCTTGATGCCGTCGGTGCAGAAAATATCCTTGTGCGCCAGCGGGATACCGGTCAGCGGCCCTGCCTCGCCGGCGGCGCGCAGCTGGTCCGCGCTCCGGGCCCGGGCCAGCGCTGCATCGGCCGCGGCGGTAATATAACTGTTGAGTTGCGGATCCAGCGCGCTGATGCGCTCCAGATAATGGCGGGTCAGTTCTTCACTGGAATAGGCGCCCTGTTCCAGATCCCGGGCCTGTTCCGCAAGCGTTTTGTCGTGCATGCCGTCTTCTCGTGTGTGTCAGTCTTTGATAATTCAGGGAAAAACCGGATGAAGGCCGCTTACTCGACGACCCGGGGAACCAGGTAAAGCCCATCCTCGACACTGGGCGCCTGGGCCTGAAATCGTTCCCGCTGATCCGTTTCAGTCACCCGGTCCTCGCGCAGGGGCTGGACGGCATCGAGAGGATGCGCCATGGGCGTGACCTCGGCGGTGTCCACCGCGTTCATCTGCTCGACCATTTCCAGAATGTTCGACAGGTTGTCGGCGTAGCCGGGAATATCCGCCTCATCGATGGCCAGCCGGGCCAGATGTGCAATCTTCTCGACGTCAGATTTATCCAGTGACATGGTTTCCTCGGTAATCCAGTAAATCCAGAAAAAACAAGATTATCCCGGCGCCGGGGCCGGTTGTGATGGGCTAGGCAAATTGGCAACGTTACCACAGATGATTCCTTGCCCAAAGCCCTTCTATTTGATTACATTACCCGTTTATACTGACGTCTCCCATCACCTATAAAGATTACAAACATGTTTGACAGTTTACGGGGACTTTTCTCCAACGATATTTCCGTCGATCTGGGTACCGCCAACACCCTGATTTATGTCCGCGGCCAGGGTATTGTACTCAATGAACCCTCGGTTGTGGCGATTCGCCAGGAGCGCGGACCCGGCGGGCCCAAGTCGATCGCCGCCGTCGGTACCGAGGCCAAGCGCATGCTGGGCCGCACGCCGGGCAATATCGTTGCCGTGCGACCGATGAAAGACGGCGTCATCGCCGACTTTACCGTCACCGAGAAAATGCTCCAGCATTTTATTCGCAAGGTGCACGAGACGCGCTTTTTCCGCCCCAGTCCGCGGGTATTAATCTGCGTGCCCTGCGGTTCCACCCAGGTGGAGCGCCGGGCGATACGCGAGTCGGCCGCCGGGGCCGGTGCACGCGATGTCTATCTGATTGAAGAACCGATGGCCGCGGCCATCGGTGCCGGCATGCCCATCGCCGACGCCAGCGGCTCGATGGTGGTCGACATCGGTGGCGGTACCACCGAAGTGGCCGTGATTTCCCTGAGCGGGATCGTCTATTCCTCCTCGGTGCGTATCGGCGGCGATCGTTTCGACGAGGCGATCATCAACTACGTGCGCCGAAATTATGGCAGCCTGATCGGCGAATCCACCGCCGAACGTATCAAGCAGGACATCGGGACCGCCTATCCCGGCCACGAGGTACGCGAGCTGGAAGTCCGCGGCCGCAACCTGGCCGAAGGGGTACCGCGCAGCTTCACCCTCAACAGCAACGAGATACTCGAAGCCCTGCAGGAACCGCTGTCGGGCATCGTCAGTGCGGTCAAGACCGCGCTGGAACAGACGCCGCCCGAGCTGGCCTCGGATATCGCCGAACGCGGGATGGTCCTGACCGGCGGTGGCGCCCTGCTGAACGATCTGGATCGACTGCTGATGGAAGAGACCGGCCTGCCGGTGATTATCGCCGAGGACCCGCTGACCTGTGTGGCACGCGGCGGTGGCCGGGCCCTGGAGATGATCGACGAACACGGTGGCGATCTGTTCACTGTCGAATAATGATTCCGGCCCGCGACCGGTTACCGCCGGTCAGGCCGCCCGGCCGATTCACTCGAGCGGGCAAAATCCGGTAACCTGTTCCTATCCTGTATTACGTCGGGGAGCCTGACCGTTAAACTTTTATTCGTACAAGGTCCGTCCGCCACGATCCGGCTACTGTTGCTGATCCTGATTTCAGTGGCCCTGATGACCGTGGATCATCGCACCAGCTACATCAACACACTGCGCTCCGGACTGGCCGTAGTGGTCTACCCCCTGCAATACGCAGTCAATCTCCCCGCCGGTTTCATCAGCTGGGCATCACAAACCTTTGTCACCCGCGATACGCTGTTAAAAGAAAACGAAGAACTGCGTACCCAGAATCGGCTGCTCAAGGCACAACTGCAAAAACTCACCTTTATCGAATCGGAAAACGTCCATCTGCGCGAACTGCTGCAATCCTCCAAGCGCGCCGGTGAACGCATCCTGATTGCCGAACTGCTGGCGGTGGATCTCGATCCTTACAGAAAACAGGTGGTGATCAACAAGGGCAGCAGTCACGACGAACTGTACATTGGCCAGCCGGTCGTCGATGCCCACGGGGTTATGGGGAAACTGACACATGTTACCCCTTTCTCCAGCACCGCGCTGTTGATCACCGACCCCAATCACGCGGTACCGGTACAGGTCAATCGCAACGGGCTGCGCGCCGTGGCCGTCGGCAGCGGTGAAGGAACCGTGGAATTGTTACACCTGCCCAACAATGCCGATATACAAGAGGGTGATCTGCTGGTCAGTTCCGGCCTGGGTTGTGTCTATCCGGCCGGCTATCCGGTTGCCACGGTAACCAACGTCACCACCAATCCCAGTCTGCCGTTTGCCGAAATCGTTGCCGAACCGGTTGCCCGCCTGCAACGCAGTCGCGAGGTGTTGCTGGTCTGGCCGGCGCTGGCCAACCTGCCACCGATGGAAAACCCCTGCGAAGTCCACAAACGGAGAAATGAACAATGAGACGGGACAGGCAAGGCGGCGGTGGTATGGTTCTGGCCAGCTTTATCCTGGCGCTGGCACTGACCATTATGCCGTTACCCGACACGCTGGAACTGGCCCGGCCGGAATGGATGATTATGGTCGTGGTGTACTGGGTCATGGCGCTGCCCGAGCGTATCGGCGTGGGAATTGCGTGGTTTATGGGCCTGTTGCTCGATGTGGTACGTGACACCCTGCTCGGTCAATACGCTATTACTCTCGCCCTTATCGCATTCATCGTGATCTACATGCACCAGCGCCTGCGGGTCTTTCCGGTATGGCAGCAGGCCCTGGTGGTCGGCATGCTGGTGATCCTGCAATATATTCTGGTGTTCTGGATCAAGGGGCTGACCGGGGAACTGCCCTCGTTCTGGAAAATGCTGTTGCCGGCCATCAGCACTCTGATCTTCTGGCCGCCGGTCTTTCTGCTTATGCGACAGATTCGACGCCATTATCAAATCAGCTGAGCGAACCGATGCCGCGTAATACCCGTCCTGCCCTGAAGGATAACCTGCGTGAGACCGCCCTGTTTAACCGGCGCTTGTTGGTGGCCGGTATCGGGGTCGCGATATTGATGGCGATTCTGATCAGCCGGATGTTTTATCTGCAGGTTATCAACCAGGCCCACTTTTCCAC
This sequence comes from uncultured Thiohalophilus sp., assembly GCA_964405505.1. Lineage (GTDB taxonomy): Bacteria > Pseudomonadota > Gammaproteobacteria > UBA6429 > Thiohalophilaceae > Thiohalophilus. The sequence continues at coordinate 17,957 of CAYOOC010000050.1, read as the reverse complement.
GCTCTCGGAAAACAACCGGGTCAACCTGTTACCTATTCCTCCCACGCGAGGCCTGATCTACGACCGCAACGGGATCGTACTGGCCCAGAACCAGCCCAGTTTTACCCTGACACTGGTCCCGGAACACATTCCCGATCTGGACGCGACCCTGGCGCGCCTGCAGAACCTGATCCAGTTGACCGATGCCGACATCAAACGATTTCATCGTTACCGGCGGCAAAAACGCCGTTTCGAGGGGGTTCCGTTACGTTTTCGCCTCACCGATGAAGAAGTCGCCCGTATCTCGGTCAATCAATACAGCCTGCCGGGTGTTGAAATCAAGGCCGAGCTGGCCCGCCATTATCCACTGGGCAAGCTGGCCTCGCATGCTATCGGTTATGTCGGACGTATCAGTGAGAATGAACTGGATGACATCAATACCGCCAATTACAGCGCCACTACGCACATCGGCAAGGTGGGCGTGGAGCGTTATTATGAAGAGCAGTTACATGGCGAGGTCGGCTACCAGCGCGTGGAGACCAACGCCCAGGGACGTATTCTGCGGGTACTGGAACGCACCCTCCCCAAACCGGGCAAGAATCTTTACCTGAACCTGGATTCCCGACTGCAGGAAATTGCCGAAGAGAGCTTCCAGGAGGAAAACGGTGCCCTGGTCGCGATGGATCCGACCAACGGCGCGGTCCTGGCCCTGGCCAGCATGCCAACCTACGATCCCAATCTGTTTGTCAACGGGATCGATTCGGCCACCTATCGCGAACTGACCTCCTCCATAGCGCGCCCGCTGTTCAACCGCGCCTTGCGCGGTCAGTATCCTCCCGGGTCGACACTCAAGCCGTTTCTGGGGCTGGCCAGTCTGGAAACCGAAGCACTGCGGCCCGATCATGAGATGAATTGCCGGGGCTGGTACAAGCTGAAAAACGACGAGCGGCGTTATCGTGACTGGAAAGAGGAAGGTCACGGTAAAACCGACCTGTCCAAGGCGATTACCGAATCCTGCGATGTCTACTTTTACGAATTGTCTTTTGAGCTGGGCATCGACAACATACACAAGTACCTGTCACGTTTCGGGCTGGGCAAACGGACCAGCATCGACATCCGTGGCGAAATGCCCGGACTGTTACCCTCGCGGGAATGGAAACGTCGCACCCGTAACCAGCCCTGGTTCCATGGCGAAACCCTGATCACCGGCATTGGTCAGGGTTTTATGCTGACCACGCCCCTGCAACTGGCCAGTATTACCGCTACCCTGAGTCAACGGGGACAACGCCAGACACCCCGCATGCTGTACGCGATCCAGAATGCCAGTACCAATGAATTCAATGTTCAGGACAACAAGCCGCTGGAACCGATCCTGGATATCGAACAGGATCACTGGCAAACCGTAATCAAGGCCATGCGCGATGTCATCCACGGTCGCACGGGTACCGCCCGGGGAATTGGCTACGGTATGCAATACGAAGCCGCCGGCAAGACCGGCACCGCTCAGGTCTTCGGTATTGCCCAGGATGAGGAATATGTCGAAGAAGACGTAGTCAAGCATCTGCGTGATCATGGACTGTTTATCAGCTTTGCGCCGGTGGATGATCCCCGTATTGTCGTCGCGGTGATTGTGGAAAACGGCGGCAGTGGCAGCTCCTCGGCGGCACCGATTGCCCGCAAGATCATGGATCACTATCTACTCACCCAGGACCCATCTCATGAGCCTGACTGACAGCCATCAGTTCGCCAATGAAAACCGGATCAGTGCCGGTCGCCAGCTGTTGCAGCGTCTGCACCTGGACCTGCCGTTATTAATCGTCTTGCTGGTACTGGCAGTCATCGGCGGCTTCGTGCTTTACAGCGCCTCCGATCGCGGAACGGATATGCTGATACGCCATGCCCTGCGTCTGCTGATCGGATTTGTCATTATGGTGGGCATTGCACAGCTGCAACCGGACACCATTCGCCACTGGTCGCCATGGTTATACGCCCTCGGCCTGATACTGCTGCTGGCCGTGCTCGCCTTTGGCCAGAGTGGCGGGGGCGCCCAACGCTGGCTGGACTTCGGCCTGTTCCGCTTTCAACCCTCGGAGATCATGAAACTGGCCGTGCCGATGATGCTCACCTGGTATCTGTGCATTGCAGCGATCCCGCCGTCACCAAAGCGTTTGCTAGTGGCATTACTGCTGCTGATCGTCCCCACGCTGTTGATCGCCCGTCAGCCCGATCTGGGCACGGCCCTGTTAATTGCCAGTGCCGGTTTTTTTGTACTGTTTCTTGCCGGACTGCGCTGGAGTTTTATCGTCGGTGCCCTCGTCGCCCTGACCGCCAGTACGCCGCTGGTCTGGAACACCCTGCTGCGCGATTATCAACGTCAACGGGTGCTGACCTTCCTGAATCCGGAGCTCGAGCCGCTCGGTTCGGGCTACCACATCATTCAGTCCACCATTGCCATCGGCTCGGGCGGAATCCATGGCAAGGGCTGGCTCAATGGCACACAGGCGCACCTGGATTTTCTGCCGGAGCGATCCACCGACTTTATTTTCGCGGTTTACAGCGAGGAATTCGGTCTGCTGGGTGTTCTGCTGCTGCTGTTTCTCTATGCTGTGCTGATTGCCCGTGGCCTGATGATCGCCACCCAGGCCCAGGACACCTACAGTCGCCTGCTGGCCGGCAGCGTGACCCTGACATTCTTTATTTATGTGCTGGTCAATATCGGCATGGTTTCCGGGCTGATGCCGGTCGTCGGGGTACCCCTGCCATTAATTAGCTATGGTGGCACATCGATAGTGACCCTGCTGGCCGGTTTCGGTATTCTTATGTCCATCCAGACGCATCGGCGTCTTATATCAACCTGACAGAGTGCAGTAGCTGTAATGAAAATCGTTCGTTTTACCCTGTTATCACTGGGCCTTTTCCTGAGTATCACTTCCCCTGCGCAGGATTTTTCCAATAATGAGCAGCTGCAGACATTCATCCAGGAGATGAATCAGAAGCACAATTTCGAGGCCGACCGGCTGCGTCGGATGTTTGATAGCACTCGCCTGCATCAAAGTATCCTCGACGCCATTTCCCGTCCGGCGGAAAGCAAGCCCTGGCATGAATACCGCCCCATATTCGTCACCCGCGATCGCACCAGCGGCGGGGTACGTTTCTGGCGCGAACATCGTGACGCGCTGCAACGGGCGGAAGAAAAATTCGGGGTGCCGCCGCAAATCATCACGGCCATCATCGGTGTCGAAACCCGCTATGGCCGGCATGCCGGGCGTTATCCCGTGCTCGACGCACTGGCCACGCTGGCCTTCGCCTACCCGCCGCGCAGCAGTTTCTTTCGCAAGGAACTGGAACAATACCTGTTAATGACCCGCGAGGAAGAGCTGGACCCGCTGCAACAAAAAGGCTCCTATGCCGGGGCCATGGGGATGCCGCAGTTTATCTCCAGCAGTTTCCGCCGCTATGCCATCGACTTTGACGGTGACGGCAAGCGGGACCTGTGGGGCAACCCGGATGATGTCATCGGCAGCGTCGCCAATTATTTTCACAAGCATCGCTGGAAACCCGGTCAACCGGTGGCGCACAAGGTCAGGGTGCATGGCAAAAAATACCGCCAGCTGCTCGACAACAACTTGCGAGCCAGTCATACCCAGCAGGAATTGTTGGACAACGGCGTGATTCTGCCCCGGGATATTCCGCGCGACATCAAGGGCAACCTGCTTGAACTGGATACCGGCAACGGCCCGGAATACTGGGTCACCTGGCACAACTTTTATGTGATCAGCCGCTATAATCATAGTGCGCTGTATTCCATGGCGGTGTACCAGCTCAGCGAGTTGATCGCCGCCTCCCGTAATAACTAGCCTGATTCAGGGGGAGCGCCAGTGAAACACGCCGTTCTCATCGTCTGCGCCGCCGGCCTGCTGGCCGCCTGTGCCGGTGGCAGCAACTCGCGCTATGCCATACAGCACGACAGTGCCCCGAACGATGATTTCGATGCCTCACGTATTCCCGATGCTGTCCCGCGGGTGGAACCCCGCAGCCGTTACGGTAATCCCGACTCCTATGTGGTCAGGGGTCGACGTTATCATGTCAAAACCAGCAGCCAGGGTTATATCGAACGCGGGCATGCTTCCTGGTATGGCAAAAAATTCCACGGCCATCGCACCTCCAGTGGCGAGACCTACGACATGTACGCCATGACCGCGGCCCATAAAACCCTGCCGCTGCCGACCTACGCCGAAGTCACCAACCTGGATAATGGCAAAAAGATCATTGTCAAAATCAACGATCGCGGCCCGTTTCACCCCGGGCGCATCATCGATCTCTCCTATGCCGCGGCCAAAAAACTGAGCATGACCGGCAAGGGCACCGCCCCGGTACAGGTCAGGGCCATTGATCCCCGCCAGCCGGCGCGCCCGGTGCAGGTCAAACACCAGGGCACTTCCTCGCGCTATATCGCCGCCCGCATGGGCCGCCAGCTGCCGGATAAACCGGTTGATACCGACCCGCCCACCCCCGCCAGCTCGGCCGCGAGCAGCGATTTCTTTATCCAGGTCGGTGCTTTCTCCAGCCGCGATAACGCCGAACAATTGCGTAGCCGGTTAAATCGGCAATTCAACGATCTGAATGTGGCCGCGGCCTTTCATGACGACACCCGACTCTACCGGGTGCGGATCGGGCCCCTCGCCAGCCGCGAACAGGCCGACCAGTTGATCGAGCGGATTATTCTCAACGGTCTGGGCCAGCCCCGCCTGATCATCGACTGACGCTTCCCCGTGCAAAGATAAACCGGCCATTTTGCGACAGATGGCTGGGTTTCGCGCGCCTCAGCCGGTAAAATGGGACCGAATCAACCCCTGCAATCGAGGAACAAAATGCGCTTCGTGCTCCCTGTCATCGCCCTGCTGGCCACTGTGCTCAGCCCCGCTCTGAACGCCGCCCCGGAACTGGTTCCCGCACCGCCACAATTACCCGCGACCTCCTGGCTGCTGATTGATCACGACAGTGGCCGGGTGCTGGTCGAACATGAAGCCAATGCCCGGGTCGAGCCGGCCAGTATCACCAAAATCATGACCAGCTATGTCGCGTTTCATGCCCTGCGCAATGGCAGTATTAATCTGGATGACAAGGTCCGCATCAGCAAGAACGCCCGCTACAAGCATACTGACGGTTCGCGCATGTTCGTCGAGTACAACTCGCAGGTCAGCGTGGAAGACCTGCTACGCGGGATCATCGTCCAATCCGGCAATGATGCCAGTATCGCCCTGGCGGAACACATTGCCGGTAGCGAGGAGAGCTTTGTGACTCTGATGAACCGCCATGCGCAGGCCCTGGGTATGGACAATACTCACTTCACCAACAGCACCGGCTGGCCGGATGAAAATCATTACACCACCGCCGGGGATCTGGCCACGCTTTCCCACGCACTGATCAACGATTTTCCCAAAGAATACGCCATGTTTGCCGAACGGCGTTTTACGCATAATGAGATCAAACAATCCAACCGTAACCGGCTGTTGTGGCTGGACGACCGGGTTGATGGCATCAAGACCGGCCATACCGAATCGGCCGGCTATTGCCTGGTCTCCTCGGCCGTCAATGAGGATATGCGCCTGATTGCCGTAGTCATGGGCGCCAACGGCGAAAGCCAGCGCGACAATGCCAGTCGCAAACTGCTTAACTACGGTTTTCGTTTCTACGAAACGTTCCAGTTACACGATGCCAACGAACCGTTAACCGAAATGCGTATCTGGAAAGGTGAGCAGGAAGTGGTTCCACTGGGGCTGGAAAGGCCGCTGCATGTCACTATCCCGCGAGGCCAGCGCCGTAATGTCAAGGCGAATATGAAAGTGGACTCCATGATCATGGCGCCGGCGAAAAAAGGCCAGGAATACGGCACCGTCAATGTCATGCTTGGCGAGGAAGTACTGGCAAGCAAACCGTTGGTGGCACTGCGCGATGTCGACGAAGGCAGCATCTGGCGCAAGCTGGTGGATAACATCAAGCTCATGTTCAAATAGGCCGACGACAAACGAATATGTCCGAATCCATCTGCTATCTGAACGGTAACTATCTGCCGCTGGATGAAGCCTGCGTTCCGGTACTGGATCGCGGTTTCATTTTCGGTGACGGGATTTATGAAGTCATTCCCGTCTATGCCGGCAAACCCTTTCGTCTGGACCATCATCTGCAACGACTCGATAACAGTCTCAACGGGGTGTATCTGGCCAATCCGCTTGATAACGCAACCTGGACGCAGATCCTGCAACAGATCATCGAGCGCAATGGCGGCGGGGACCAGTCCCTGTACCTGCAGATCACCCGCGGCGTGGCCAAGCGCGATCACGGTTTTCCGGCCACCGCGCAACCCACCGTGTTTGTCATGAGTAATCCGTTCAAACCGGTGGACACCGAACTGCTGGAAGAAGGCGTCGCCGCCATCACCCTGGAAGATATCCGCTGGCAATACTGCCATATCAAAAGCATTGCCCTGCTGCCCAACATTCTGTTGCGTCAGCAGGCCCTGGACGCCGACGCTGCCGAGGCGATTCTGCTCAAGGGCGACAAGGTCACAGAGGGCGCCGCCAGTAACGTGTTTATCGTGCTCGATGACATCTTGCTGACGCCCCCCAAGGGCGAGTGCCTGCTGCCGGGGATTACCCGCGATCTGGTGGTGGAGCTGGCCGACCGGCACAACGTCCCCTGCGAGCAACGGGATATCAGCCGCGAAGAGCTGCTGCGGGCCGACGAAATCTGGATCACCAGTTCCACCCGGGAGATCCTCCCGGTCACCCGGCTCGACGGCCACCCGGTAGGCGACGGCCGTCCCGGCCCGGTATGGCAAAAGCTGTACGCCATTTATCAGGACTACAAGGACGAGCTGCGCCGTTCTGTCTGAAATCATCGTGCTTGTGCCTTAAAACATCGCACTTTGAATTAAATGTCTTGTTAAACCACTGAATACACTGAAGGCACTGAATATTGACTATATCGTTCTTTCTCGGTGTTTTCGGTGTACATTCAGTGCTTTCGGTGGTTCCACAACATGAAAGTAGTCAGGCAATACCATGAGTGAGGAAGAAACGTTTCTGGAATTTCCCTGCGAGTTTCCCATCAAGGTCATGGGCCGCAGTGACGTGGATCTGCAATCGCTGGTCATGGAACTGGTGAGCAAACACGCGCCGGAGTTGAGCGAGCAGGACATTACCCGCCGCGACAGCCGTCAGGGGAATTATGTCTCCCTGACCGTCACGGTGACTGCCACCAGCAAGGCCCAACTGGATCGCATTTATCTGGAGCTCAACGCCCACGATGCGGTTCTGATGACCCTCTAGCCGTGAGTCAACCGTCATCCGACAAGCGCCTGCGGATCCGCCAGCGGGGGTTGTGTGACTATGAACCGATCTGGCACGAGATGCAGGCCTTCACGCAGCAGCGCCAGCCCGACACGCCGGATGAACTGTGGCTGCTGCAACATCCCCCGGTCTTTACCCTGGGACGCAACGCCAAACCCGAACACCTGCTCGACCCCGGCGATATTCCGGTGATCCCCATCGATCGCGGCGGCCAGGTCACATACCATGGACCGGGTCAGCTGATGGTCTATACCCTGGCGGATCTGAAACGACTGGGAATGGGGATTCGCGAGTTTGTCAGCGCACTGGAACAATCCGTCATCGATCTGCTCGCCGAGTATCAAATCGCCGCGTACGGACGGCGCGATGCACCCGGTGTCTATGTTCAAAACGCCAAGATTGCCGCGCTGGGCCTGCGGGTCAAACAGGGTTGCACATATCATGGCCTGGCCCTGAACATCGATATGGATCTGTCACCGTTTTCCCGCATCAACCCCTGCGGCTACGCGGGCTTGGCCGTGACCCAGATGCGCGATCTGGGTGTCACCGACAGCCTGGAGACGATCCGCGATCGATTCGTTGGGCATTTACTCACCAATCTGAGCTACAATGGCCGGGAACTGCCGCCGGAATAATCTTATGAGTCAGCCGTCCGATCCCCATTCACAGGACACACCGCCGCGCACCGCCAATCCGCTCAAGGGCAAATCCAAGACCGATCGCATTCCGATCAAGGTGGTCCCGGCGGACAAACCGCTGCCCAAACCGCGCTGGATTCGCGCCCGTTCGCCCAACTCGCCGGAAGTGGCCCGACTGAAACAACTGCTGCGCGATCACAACCTGTATACGGTCTGCGAGGAAGCGGCCTGTCCGAATCTGGGCGAATGTTTTGCCCACGGCACCGCGACCTTTATGATCATGGGCGAGGTCTGCACCCGGCGCTGTCCGTTCTGCGATGTGGCCCATGGCCGCCCGGATCCGCTGGACGAACAGGAACCGCATAACCTGGCCGTCACCATCGGCGCCATGCAATTACGTTATGTGGTGATCACCTCGGTGGATCGCGATGATCTGCGCGACGGCGGCGGCGCTCACTTTGCCCGCTGCATCGAGGCCGTGCGACAACAAAGTCCCGGCACCCGCATCGAGATCCTGGTACCCGATTTTCGCGGTCGCATGGACAGGGCGCTGGGTGAGCTGGCCGGGGCCCTGCCCGATGTGTTCAATCACAATCTCGAGACCGTGCCTCGCCTGTACAAACAGGCCCGGCCGGGGGCCGATTACGCCTGGTCACTGAAACTGCTGCAGCAATTCAAACAGCAGCATCCCGGGATACCGACCAAGTCGGGCTTGATGCTGGGGCTGGGCGAAAGTCTTGAGGAAGTGCAACAGGTGCTGCAGGATCTGCGCAACCACGACTGCGACATGCTGACACTGGGGCAGTATCTGCAGCCGGGACCGCATCACCTGCCGGTCAGTCGCTATGTCACTCCTGAAGAATTCAAGCAACTGGAAACCCTCGGCTATGAAATGGGTTTCAGTAATGTCGCCAGCGGACCCATGGTGCGTTCTTCCTACCATGCGGATAAACAGGCCGCCGGCGAAGCGATCACCTGATTCAAGAAAATAACGGTTGTACCCGATAATCCACATAACAAAGACGGGGCACAATTTTGGAAATTTTGCTTATACGACTGATCGAATCCCTGCTGATGCCGCCGGGATTGATGATCCTGATGATGCTGCTCGGCTCGTTACTGATCGGGCGTTTGTTTGTCACCGGCAAGATACTGGTCATCGGCGGCTTTGTGCTGCTGATCGCCGCCAGTCTGCCGATTGTCTCCAACAATCTGCTCGCCCTGCTGGAACAGACCCCGCCACTGAACATGACAAAACTCAAGCAACAGCGTGTCCAGGCCATTGTGATCCTCGGCGGCGGCCGTTATGCCGACGCCCCCGAATTCGATGGTCGGGACACCGTGTCAAAACATACCCTGGAGCGGTTGCGTTATGGCGCTCGCCTGCAGCGCCAGAGCCAGCTACCGGTGCTGGTCACCGGCGGCAATCCCTATGGTCGCCCGGTCGCCGAAGCCGAGCTGATGCGCCAGACCCTGGAACAGGCCTTCAACATCCCGGTGAAATGGGTGGAAAGCGCCTCAAGCAATACCTGGGAAAACGCCCGCTACAGCCGGATTCACCTCAAGCGCGCCGGCATCAAGCGCATCGCCCTGGTCACCCACGCCTGGCACATGCCGCGCTCGATCGCTGCCTTCGAGGAACAGGGCCTTGAGGTCGTCCCCGCTCCCACCGCCTACAGCACCCGCGCCCGTCCCCTGCTGCTGCAATTCATCCCCGACGCCAGCGCCCTCGAAGACAGCCGCAAGGCCCTGCACGAACTCCTCGGCCGGCTTTGGTATGCCGTGCGGTATTAGATAGAGCCTGGAAGAAACGCAAAGGACGCAAAG
>CAYOOC010000050.1:0-8061 GCA_964405505.1 uncultured Thiohalophilus sp. | reverse complement strand
ACGCAAAGGATTTATTATGCAGTATTTTCTTCGCTCTGCGTCTTTGCGCTAGTTTCAGATTTAATCAAAGAAGACCACCGAAGGCACTGAAAAACATCGAACAGACAGAACCGGTGTATTCGGTGTCTTCAATATTTTGATCATTGGTTAATGAGCGATAATGCGAAGTGTCGCATTCAACCATTCTTTTCTCTGCGTCCTTTGCGCCTCTGCGTCCTCCGCGTTCCTTCCAGTGGACCTAAGAAGTGGTAATTAGCGGCCTTCGTAGACGATGCGCCAGTGGCCGTCGCGGCGGGTGAGGTAGAGGCGTTTTTGCATTTCGCTGTTGAAGTTGTTGGAGCGGTAGGTCTGGTGCATGCGGGCCACGACCAGGTCACCCTGCTGGTTTTCGACCCGGGGGTAACTGAACAGGGAGATGTCATCGAGTTTGACATCCTGGAAGGTCTTGGACTGCGCGACCTGGCGTTTGTAGCGTTTCCAGCTTTGAATGTCGTGCGAACGGGTCCAGAAATTCTTGTCATAATGTGACAGGTAGCGTTCGGTATCCAGGCTTTCCCAGTCCTGTTGCCATTGTTGCAGGGCCCGCAGGATCTGCTGACGTTCATCCCGCCAGGTCTGCTCGTCAACCCAGTTGATGCGCGAGGTGATGATCACTGGCGTGACGCCGGGTTTGATCTCGTGTTTGATCGCGTCGAGATCGTAATTGGAGAGTACCACGCAGCCTTCACTATCCAGCGGCGGACGACTGTAGAATTCACGCTCAGTGCCGTGCAGCCAGATCCCGTAACCGGTTTTGCCCTGTTTGCGATCCAGCTCGTTGGGATAATTGACCGGAAACGCCCCGATGCCATAGCGCTCGGGCAGTTCTTCATCGGGTATCCAGTTGGTAACAAAGTAAACCCCTTCGGGGGTACGCAAATCGCCCCGCACGACCTTGTTGCCCTGTTTGCGCCCGGTACTGACATAGTAATCCCGGACCAGGCGCGGCGGTTCTCCCTGGCCCTGCTGTTCGAACAGGAATAACCGGTGGCGGGACTTGTCCACCACAATGGCATGCCCGACGTTGTCCCCCAGGGTCAGGATCTGACGCGGTATCCGGGCGTGCCATTCCCTGTCCAGATGGACACCCAGACGGTAATCCGCTTCCTGCTGCAGGCCCTGCAGGGCGTCGCGCGCCTCGCGACTGAGACTGGCAAACAGTCGGGCATCACCGATGTCATTGACCGGACGCCATTTCATCATGCGCAAATCGGCATAGACCATGTGCGCCAGCTGAAAATTGGGCGCCCGCTGGCGCAGGGCATCGAGCTCGCGCAGTGCCGCGTCGAGATTGCCGCTGCGAAAATAGATCAGACCTTTTAACAGACTGGCTTCATGATCGGCGGGATGGACGGCCAGTCGCTCATCAAGATGGGAGAGGGCCTCGCCCACCTGCCGCTCCAGGCTCAGGGGCGCGCCCGGGTTTTCGCGCATGGCCAGATGCGCGAGCAGAGTCGGTTCCGCCTGCACGGCCCCCGGCAGCAGCAGGCTGCCGCCAAGCAGTAATCCGGTTAACAAACCATGGCGAAACATCATCAAAGTGTCTTTTCCCGGCTGATTCGCCAGCCATTATTCTCACGGCTGAGGATCAATTGTTTATGCGTGACATCCCCGTAGGTATCGGAACGGTATTTCTGGACAAACTCCACCACCGCCTGTTGCGCGGACTGTTCGGCAATCCGCAGTTTCTCCAGTTCTACCCGGATCCATTCGGGGCGGCGCAAGCGCGCCTGGCGTTGTTGTTCCCAGCCCTGGCGGGTGAGGCCGTCGTCGGGGCGAAAATCCCCGGCGTAAAACGACAAATAGCGCCCCACATCCTGCGCCGCCCAGGCCCGGGCCCAGTCGCGGACGGTCTGCTCGATGACCGCCGGTTCACTCTCCTGCAGCGGGATAGTCGGCGAAGGCGTGGTCTCGACCACGTCAGCCGGCGGTTGTTGTGCCTCGCTCTTCTCCGGCGGTGCGGAGGCCGCCGGGCGTGATGCCGCCAGATCCAGGGTGGCAAGCGTCACGCGCTGCTCGGGCACATCCACCCGCAACGCCTTGCCATAGGAAGCGCGGGCAATTTCCACATTCACCGTCTGCAGATTACGGTACACCGTGGCATAGGCCGGATCGATCCCGGTCAGGGCCTGCTCGAGTATCTGACTGGCCTGCGTCAGCTGCTCCTGCGCCACCAGCAACGCCGCCAGATTGTTATACGCCTCGATACGTTGCGGCTGTTGTTCGATCAATTGCCGATAGGCGCTTTGTGCCGGCCCGGGACGACCCAGGGCCGTCAGGGCGCGGGCGCGCAGAAACAACCCGTCGCCATCGTCGGGGGCCGCCTGCAGGTGCTGGTCGATCAGGGTCAGCGCCTGTTCGGTCTGCCCCGACTGCAACAGCGACTGCGCCTCATCCAGCGTGCCGGCCGACAGGCCCGTAAAGAAGAACCACAGCAGCGCACCGGTCGTCACCCTGAATTTCATCGTCATCAACAACCCTGTATAAAAACATTAATGATTATAACAATTTACCATGCCGCGGCAAGCCAAAGCGGTGTCGGTCATTCAGCCGGCACCGGGTAACGGCAGGCGCTCCATCAGATAGCAGAGACAATCCTGGCGGATGATCTCGGCGTCCAGGGTCAGCATCGAGGGCATGACCGGCACCCGGGTATAGATCCCGCCGTCACGCAGTTCGAAATAGCGGCCGCTGACCTCATTGCCCTGTTCGTCGCGGGCATGCAGGGCCAGCTGGCAATCCGCCCGGAAGCGTCCGAAACAGGTGCCCGGTGGTAATTCGCTGAAATTATAACGATCGATGGCCGGACTCAGGTCGATGTCGGCCGTCTCATCGCCCACCGCGACCGAACACTGCTCGGGCACGTTGACCACCGCCACCGTATGAAACAGATCCACATCCTGCACGGCCATCCCATGCTCGGGGAACGCTGACAGATGCAGGGCCGCCTCGATAAATTCGATCACGTGCGCCACGCCCCGAGCGTCATCGGGCTTGCCACACTCGATGGTGACCGCCGGACACAACGCCGACATCGCCATGGAGAGTACCGTATCCGGCTTGAGAAAATAGACCACGGTACGACTGAACAACGTCGCCAGATGCAGATAGTTATCCTGCAGGCGGTTCACGCAGGCGTAATGCGGGTTGGTGCCGGTGTTGTTGTGAATATCGATGGCGGCAAACAACGGTTGCTGTTGTAACCAGCCCAGCAACTCGCGCGCCACGGCGTACTCTTCGCCCTCGCCATTACCTTGCCAGATGCGGTTATAGTCCGCCTGCTGTGGCAGATGGCGCTGTCCCTCGGCCGCGGCCGCGACATTGCCGATGAACAGATACACACTGCGCGGCAGGCGTGAATATTTTTTCAGGACAGCCCGCATGGCATCCCAGCCGGTGGTCTCGTTACCGTGCAGCAACACCGAAATAAATAACGGACGGGGATCCTCGCCCGACAGGCGGATCAGTGTCGGTCCGTTTAATTGTTCATGCAGGCGCCGGGCGGGTAAATCCAGCAGACCCGGCGGCAGCGCATCGAGAAATGTCAGCCCGTATTCAGAGGGACCATTCATGCACCGGATCTCCCTGTTGCTGGCGTTCGAGATAAGCAGCCGTGAGAGCACGCATATCCTTGCCATGTTGTTTGACATAATCGCGCTGCCAGCGGGCCCCGTTCCTGCCGCTGGCCACCCGTTGCGCGATAATATCCAGATACCGGCGACTGTCCGACTCGGCCACACCCAGTTGCGCCAGCCCGTCCCGGGCCATGGGCAGTAACACTTTTTGAATCAGTTCGCTGGCGGACAGTTGTTTGTCATCAAACCACTGCTGCCGGGCACGCAGCCCGAAGCGGGCGGCGGTATAGAAATTGTCCCGCGCCCGGTCGAAGGCCAGTTGCCGGCGCGGGGGAATCGGCAGATTCGCCAGCGCGGTGACCGCCCCGTAGTAAAAAGCGGCATTGGCAATGGTATCGATCAGGGTGGGTCCCGCCGGCACCACCCGGTGCTCCACCCGCAGGTGCGGCGTGCCGTCTTCCTCAAAGCCGATCAGCGGACGATTCCAGCGCCAGATGGTGCCGTTGTGCATGCGCAGGTGGGCCAGTTGTTCGGGCGCCTCACCCAGATCCACCGGCAGCATGACCGGATAATGGGCCAGGTTGTCCTCGAAGCATTCCATCAGCGACTGTTTGACATAGCCGTTGCCGAAAGTCACCCGGCGAATCGGACCGAAGCGCGCCGCATCATAGCCGCCCACGGCAACCGCCTGTTCGAAGACCGGGATGCGGGTTTCATCCCACAAACTTTTGCCGAACAGAAACGGCGAGTTGGCACTCAGGGCAACCATCGGCCCGGCCAGAATGATACTGGCATTGAACAAGGGTACCGCGTTTTGCGGCGTGAGTTTCAGATGAATCTGGAAGGAGGTAGCGGCCGATTCGAGCATCACGTCGCGATGCGTGACCCGCAAATGCTCCTCGCCATTGATATCGAAGACCAGCGGTTTGCCGCGGCGCATGCGCACCACTTCACGATTCAACGCCCGATAACGTTGCATGCCGGACATGTTGGCCAGGGTCAGCGAGTCATTTTCCACCGTGGGCAGAATCCCGATCATCACGGCGCGAGCGTCCAGCGCTTCGGCCGTGTCGGTACAGTGACGCCAGGTTTCGATCAACTCGTTATGCATGGCGGTGAAGACTTCACCGGCCAGGTAACGCGGCGTGCTGTTGACCTCGAAGTTGAAACTGGCCAGCTCCGGCGAGGCCAGCGGGGTGTCCAGGCGTTTGAGAAACGCCTCGTTAATCGGTGCCGGTTGTAACTCGTCATCGATCAGCCAGGCTTCCAGCTCGAAACCGCCCTGCGGTTCGGTCGCCGCCAGCGTGCCTTCCTGCAGCCAGCTTTTGAGCAGGGCGGTTTCCTGTTGCAGACGTTGCTCGAAACGGGCGTAGTCCTGCGCGTCGAACTGGCTGCTCTGTATCTCCTCACCCATTAACCCTGACCACCACCCAGTTGCGCATCCAGTTCAGCCAGTCGTTGCGGTGTACCGATATCCCGCCATTGACCGGCATAGTATTCTCCGCTCACCTTGCCCTGTTGCATGGCCTCGCGCAACAACGGCCCCAGCGGTCGGACTCCCGGCGCCAGGTTGGCAAACAGCCCGGCCCGGTAAACCCCGATACCGCTGAAGGTCAGGCGCGGTTCATGCTCTTCATCCAGGTGATGATCCCGCAGACCAAAATCGCCCTGCGGGTGATGGGCCGGATTGTCCACCATCACCAGATGGGCGAGCCCTTCGGGATCGGCGGGCAACTGCGTCATGGGATAGTCAGTCCAGATATCGGCGTTGAGCGCGATAAACACCTCACCCAGCCATGGCAGGGCCTGGATGATGCCGCCAGCGGTCTCCAGCGCCGTTGCCTCGTGCGAATAATGCAAGGCCACGCCGTAACGTTCCCCACTGCCCAGGGTTGTTTCGATCCGCTCGCCCAGCCAGGCATGATTGATCACGATCTCTTCGATCCCCGCCGCGGCCAGTGCCTCGATATGGTATTCGATCAATGCCTTGCCGCCGGCCTGTAATAAAGGTTTGGGACAACGGTCGGTCAACGGTCGCATACGCTCACCGCGACCGGCGGCCAGGATCATCGCCTTCATGCCGACACACTCCGTGGCGTAATCTGCGCCAGTCGCCGGGGCAGCTCCAGGCTTTGCAATAGTTCCGCAAACCCGGCCAGTTCGTCGTAGTCGGGTATCACCTGCAGGACATAACCGAGTGTACGCGGGATGTCGGCCAGATAACCGGGTTTGGCGTCACGATAGTTCAATCGCGCGAAAATTCCGCTGGCCTTGAGATGGCGCTGTATTCCCATCAGATCGAACCAGCGCAGGAACTGATCGGCGCTGATCTGTGACTCGACGATCCCGGCCTGTTGCGCCCGCTGCAAATAATCCCGCACCCACTGCTCGATGCGCGGGCGTGGCCAGGCGATATAACAGTCACGCAACAGGGAAACGAGATCGTAAGTGAGCGGGCCACGGACCGCGTCCTGAAAATCGATCACCCCGGGGTTGGGCTCGCTCAGTAACAGATTGCGGGAATGATAATCGCGATGCACGATCACTTCGGGCTGTTCCAGTGCCACATCGGCCAGATGTTCAAAGCTCTTCTGTAAAACCGTCTGTTGTGGTGCATTCAGTTCCAGTCCCAGATGGCGCTGCAGATACCAGTCGGCAAACAGTTGCATTTCCTGCAATAACAGTTCGCGGTCGTACTCGGGCAACCAGCCGGGGATCGTCTGTTGTTGCAGCTGCAACAGGGCCTCCAGGGCATCCCTGTACAGGGCTTCGACGTTGCTCTCGTTCAACGCCGGCAGGTACAGCTGAGAGCCCAGATCGCTCAGTTGCAAAAACCCCTGTTCGGTGTCCTGCGCCATTATCCGCGGGACATGCAGCCCCGCCGCGCTCATCAAACCGGCGACCCGGATAAAAGGTGCGGTATCTTCCTTTTCCGGAGGCGCATCCATGACGATGAAACTTTCCCCGTCATACTGAATGCGAAAATAGCGCCGGAAACTGGCGTCGGCGGAAGCCGGTTCCAGTGTGTAGTGGTGATAGCCCTGCGTGGCCAGCCAGTCTTCGAGTTGCTGCAAGCGTGTATCCAAAACGGTTTGCCTTTTACCTCTGCCAGGGCGAATTATACCGGTTGCCGGCGAGCCGGGTCGCACGGCAAACGCCTTCAGGGTTAACCGGGCCTGGGGCGTTCAACCTGTGACCATGTATAATGCCAACATACCATAACCCGGCCGCCCGGCGCGGCATTACAACCGACTCGCAATCCCGAGGCCATCTTGCGTCAATCCGTCTGCCACTCCCGCTCCTGTTATCCGCGTCATCTGCGTACCGGGTTACTGGCAGCCATCCTGTGTGCCGGTGCACCTGCCGCAGCGCAGACCGCCGCGACACTGTACGATGAAGCAGGCGAAATACAGTCCGCGGCGACAAGCGAAACAAGCGGCGGACTCTGCCCGCCCGCCAGTCACGCCCCCCTACCCCGCGTGGAAGGCGATCCGGATGACCCGCGCACGCACATCGAAGCCGATAGCGCCGATATCAGTCTCGAGACCGTCAGTGTGTTTCGCGGCGCGGTGGCGGTGCGCCGGGGGCTGCGCCAGTTAAACGCGGATCGGGTCGACTATGATCGCCAGCAGGATACCGCGCACGCCGAGGGCAATGTGCAGCTACTGCAAAACGACCTGCTGATAACCGGGGCCGAGGCGGACGTGGACATGGCCGCCGGCACCGGCGAAGTCAGCGCCGCCACCTACCGAACTGCCGAAAACCAGCAGGGCCGGGCCGACACCATCCGGATCCTGGACAAGTACCGTACCGAACTGGATAACGCCACCTATACCACCTGCTCTATCGGCGACCCCGACTGGCTGCTGAGCGCCGGCCACATCATGCTCGATACCCAAAGCCGCCAGGGTTCAGCCAGCAACGTGGTGGTCCGCTTCAAGGGCGTCCCGTTTCTCTATTTGCCCTACATGCGGTTTCCCATCGGGGACGAACGCCTTAGCGGTCTGCTGTATCCCTCGATTGGCGATTCGGATCAACATGGCACCCGGGTGGTGGTACCGTATTACTGGAACATCGCCCCGCAAATGGATGCGACGCTCACGCTCGATCACATGAGTCGCCGCGGGACCATGCTGCAAACCGAGTTCCGTTATCTGACCGCCAATAACGAGGGCCAGCTGGACTGGCATTATCTGCCCGAGGACGAGGTATATGGCGAGGATCGCGAACGGGTGCGCTGGCAGCACGAGGGGCGGGCCGATGCCGGCTGGAGCGGACAGGTCGATTACAACTCGGTCGCCGACACCGATCACCTGTTCGATTTCGGTGACGATCTCAATGCCACCAGTACCACCCATCTGCAACGTCGCGGTCAGCTGGTATACAACGCCGACCGCTGGCAGTTTACCTCCCTGGCCCAGAGTCATCAGGTCATTAACGGCAACGA
>CAYOOC010000049.1:10481-23410 GCA_964405505.1 uncultured Thiohalophilus sp. | reverse complement strand
CCGTTCATCAGGTGGATGTAAATTGGTGCGTTGGCAAAGCCGCCGAAGAGGGTAAACAGCATCCAGTAACCGGTCAGTGGCAGCAGAACGACGCTGGCCCAGACCCAGGGGAAGAATTTGCCGAAGGTGCCCACCCAGAGGGTTAATCTTGTCGGCGGTTCCAGCTGCGTGGCGGCCACCGGCCGCAGACACATATAGGCAAAAAACATCCCACCGACCCAGATAACGGCGGAGAGCATGTGCAGGACGATTAACAGGCTGTTTGTGTTCATATTCTTGACCTTATTGTTGGCTTTCGTATGAGTGGTATCGAAGACGTACTTTTAAAAATTTAATTCGCAAGTGTACGCAAATACAAACAAATCTAGTTGCAACAAATTAATAGTTCGCGTTTATTTGCGTGCATTTGCGGACCATAACGAGTTCAGGTGTATTGGTTTATCCTGAAGAATGATTATTCTTATCGCGCCACTTCCTCACCCGGCGCATGACGCTCGATCCAGCTATAGACCCGTTTGACCAGGGTATCGGCTCGCCCGTTGAAGAAATGATCCGCCCCTTCGATCTCCAGCTGGCGATAGTTATCGTTGCCGGCCCGGGCGGCGCCCGTGGCGCGCTTTTTGACCGAAGCCATGACCCCGTCCAGATCCCGGCTGCCGTACAGATCGAGCACCGGAATGGTGATCTGTTCCAGGTTGCTGGCATTGTCCATGATGTCGATGTCGCTCTGGTTCATGCCGATCCCGACAAAGCCCCGGATCGGGTGGTCGGGATTGCTGGCCAGGTAGTATGTGCTCATGGCCGCGCCCATGCTGTGGGCGAGGATGACGATATTTTCAATGCCCTGCTGGCGCAGATAGTCGATGGCGGCTTCGAAACGCGGGGTGACTTCCTCGAACAGCGGTTCATAGTCCCGGGTGTCGGCCTGGTTTTCGAGGATGGGCATCTGGACAGACAGGGTCATCCAGCCGTGGTCCGGTAACTGGCTGCGCAGCGGATGGATGACTTCCGGCCAGTTCGGATGGGCGCCGATGCCGTGCACGACGATGGCGGCCCCTTTGGCTTTTTCAGTGGTGTGTTCGGTGGCCAGCGCCAGCACTGGTTCGTCGCCGGGTTCCAGCCAGATCGCTTCGCCGACCATCAGGCTATCGACGATCTGATCGGCCCAGCGCTGTTCCTTGGCCTTGTCCGAGGCCGACAGCGGCGAACTGATCAGCGCGATACTTATTAATAAGGTGGTACACAATCCGCGCATGGTAATCCCTTGTAATCAGAGAGGTTTTGTTTCCGGGCTCGCCCGGGGAAATGCCAGGCGGGGCGCAAATCCGCAGTCATGTTGCCACAAAAGGCTGAAAAATCCGATCCGATCAGGTAAAGTCTGCGGTTCATTTTTCAGCAGGTCGCGCCTCGCGCGGCCGGCGACACTTTAATATACACAAGCGAAGAGGCGAACCCATGGCCGATTATCAAATTGCCCCGTCCATCCTGTCCGCGGATTTTGCCCGCCTGGGCGAGGAAGTGGTCAACGTACTGAATTCCGGTGCCGACATTGTCCATTTCGATGTCATGGACAACCATTATGTGCCCAACCTGACCATCGGCCCGCTGGTCTGCGAGGCGCTGCGCAAGCATGGCGTCACGGCACCGATCGATGTGCATCTGATGGTCAAGCCGGTGGATCGCATTATTCCCGACTTCGCCGAGGCCGGTGCCACCTATATCACCTTCCATCCGGAAGCGTCCGATCATATCGATCGCAGCCTGCAGCTGGTGCACGATAGCGGTTGCAAGGCCGGCCTGGTGTTCAACCCGGCCACCCCGCTGGACTATCTCAAATATGTCATGGACAAGGTCGACATGATCCTGCTGATGTCGGTCAATCCCGGCTTCGGTGGCCAGTCCTTCATCCCGGCCACCCTCGACAAGCTGCGCGAGGCGCGCAAGCTGATCGACGCATCCGGTCGGGACATCCGCCTGGAAATTGACGGCGGCGTCAAGGCCGATAACATCCAGGAAATCGCCGCCGCAGGCGCCGACACCTTCGTCTCCGGTTCCGGCATCTTCGGCAAGGGCCAGGATTCGGATCCGAACCGCTACGACTCCATCCTCAAGACAATGCGGGATGAACTGGCCAAGGCGGGCTAATGCGCGAACGCATGGAACCGTACTTGATTAGAAAACAGTGGAAGAAACGCAAAGGACGCGGAGGCGCAAAGTGCGCAAAGAAAATTTCATATTGAAACAAATAAACTTTGCGGGCTCTGCGTCTTTGCGTTCTCCGCGTTATTTTCCAGAGACGTAAGCTATGATAAAGAAGCCGGAAATGGTCTTGATCGATGTGGACGGCACGCTGGTGGATAGTGTGCCGGATCTTGCGTATTGCGTGGACGAGATGATGAAGCAGCTCGGCATGCCGGAACATGGCGAGGCGAAGGTGCGCCACTGGGTCGGTAACGGCGTCGAGCGTCTGGTTCGCCGCGCGTTGATCGGCCAGCTCGACGGCGAGCCGGACGATGCACTGTTCGATAAAGCCTATCCGATCTATCTGGAACTGTATGCCGAAAATACCAGCAAGCGCAGCAAAACGTATCCGGGCGTTAAGGAGGGGCTGGAGTATCTCAAGCAGTCCGGTTACCGGCTGGGTTGTGTGACCAACAAAGCGGCGCAGTTCACCGTGCCGCTGCTCAAAACGCTTGGTCTGTACGATTATTTCGAGATCGTGGTCAGCGGTGACACCCTGCCGAAGAAAAAGCCCGACCCCCTGCCGCTGTTGCATGTGGCGGACTTTTTCGGAGTCAAACCGGAAAAGGCACTGATGATCGGTGATTCGGTCAGCGACGTCACCGCCGCGCGGGCCGCCGGTTTCCAGATAGTCTGCATGAGCTACGGCTACAACCACGGCGTGGATATCCGCGAGGCCAACCCCGACGCGGTGATCGACTCCATGGCCGAACTGCCCGATTTACTCAAACAGGCGGCGCGCGGCGCGGCCTGAACTTGACTGTGACCTGAAGATGCAACGCCGCATGAACAATACCATTAACCGATGGCGCCACTGGTGAGGCAGTGACTCCGGTTTTTGGTATATGATGGCAACTCTTCAGGTGACAGTTTATGAACGAGACACAATTTCAGGCGTACGCCAAACAGGGCTATAACCGCGTCCCGCTGGTGCGGGAAGTGCTGGCCGATCTCGACACCCCCTTAAGTACCTATCTCAAGCTGGCCGACGGCCCCTACAGCTACCTGTTCGAATCGGTACAGGGCGGTGAGAAATGGGGCCGCTATTCCATCATCGGCCTGCCCTGCCAGACGGTTCTGCGCATTCACGGCCACGATATTCGTCTTTACCACAACGGCGAGATCATCGAGCAGGAACAGGCCGATGATCCGCTGGCCTGGATCGAAGCCTTTTATGCCCGCTACCGGGTCCTCGAGGACGAACGCCTGCCGCGCTTCAACGGTGGCCTGGTCGGCTACTTCGGCTACGACACGATTCGCTACATCGAACCGCGACTGGCAGACTGTCCCAATGACGATGCCCTGGAGCTGCCGGATATTCTGCTGATGGTCTCCGACGAGATCGTGGTATTCGATAATCTTTCCGGCAAGCTCTATGTTGTGCTCTACGTCGATCCGGGTCAAAGCGGTGCCTATCAACAGGGGCAGGAGCGACTGGATCAGTTGATCGCCCGCTTGCAGCAAACCCCGCCCCGGCCGCCGAAGACCCGTTCGCTGAAGATCCATGAAGACGATTTTGTTTCCGGCTTCACCCAGCAGGGCTTCGAGTCGGCGGTGGAAAAGGCCAAGCAATACATTATCGACGGCGATGTGATGCAGGTCGTCTTGTCGCAGCGCCTGTCGATTCCCTACGAGGCACAGCCGCTGGATCTGTATCGCGCGCTGCGCAGCCTTAATCCTTCACCCTACATGTTCTATCTGGATCTGGACGATTTTCACATCGTCGGCTCCTCACCGGAGATTCTGGTGCGGGTGGAAGACGAGACCGTCACCGTGCGCCCGATCGCCGGCACCCGCCCGCGTGGCAAGAGCGATGAAACGGATCGGGCCCTGGAAGCCGAACTGCTGGCCGATCCCAAGGAGCGGGCCGAACACCTGATGTTGATCGACCTGGGGCGCAACGATGTCGGACGCATTGCTGAAACCGGCAGCGTCCAGGTGACCGAAAACATGGCCGTGGAGCGGTATTCGCACGTCATGCATATCGTCTCCAACGTCACTGGCAAGATTAAAGCCGGCATGTCCAACATGGACGTGCTGCGCGCCACCTTCCCGGCCGGCACCGTTTCCGGCGCGCCCAAGATTCGCGCCATGGAGATCATCGACGAGCTCGAACCGGTCAAGCGTGGTGTTTATGCTGGCGCGGTCGGGTATCTGTCCTGGTCCGGCAACATGGACACCGCCATCGCTATTCGCACCGCTGTAATCAAGGACAGACAACTGCACATCCAGGCCGGCGCCGGCATCGTCCACGACTCCATCCCGCGCAATGAATGGGACGAAACCATGAACAAAGGCCGCGCCATCTTCCGCGCCGTGGCCCTGGCCGAAGCCGGCCTGGACGGGGCTCATCGGTAAAGAGGGCATTTTTCAAAATCAGTGGAATAAACGCAAAGGACGCGGAGACGCAAAGTACGCAAAGGAGTGTATGATTATGGGCGAAAATCGTATTGCAAATAAGGTTATAGGTGCAGCCATAGAAGTTCACAAGAATCTTGGTCCTGGCCTTTTAGAGTCGGCATATCAATATTGTTTGATGAAAGAATTTGAACTGGCCGGGATTAGTTATGAGGCAGAAGCTCCAGTTGCGCTTGGGTACAAAGGAGAAATTATTGAGTGCGCTTATCGCGCTGACTTGATTGCTGATGGAAAAGTCATTATTGAAATTAAAACAGTAGACGAGCTGAGCGCCAAGCACAAAGCACAGTTATTAACTTACCTGAAATTGGCTAACAGAAAACTCGGGTTGCTGATTAACTTTAATGAAATACTTATTAAAAACGGAATAAAACGGGTTGTAAATCAATTATGATTTTCTTTGCGAACTCTGCGTCTTTGCGACCTTTGCGTTATTTGCAGCGGTGTCAACTATGTTACTGATGATAGACAATTACGATTCGTTTACCTACAACCTGGTCCAGTATTTCGGGGAGCTGGGTGTTGAGGTACGGGTTTATCGTAATGATCAAATTGCGCTGGATAAGATTGCTGAGTTGAAGCCGGAATACCTGGTGATCTCGCCGGGCCCCTGTACACCGAATGAGGCCGGGGTGTCGGTGGAGGCGATTCGTCGGTTTGCCGGCAAGTTGCCGATCCTGGGTGTTTGTCTGGGGCATCAGTCCATCGGCCAGGCCTTTGGCGGCAAGGTGGTGCACGCCGGCAGCATCATGCATGGCAAGACCTCGATGATCCATCATCATGATGTCGGGGTATTTAAAGGGCTGGCCAATCCGCTGGAGGCGACCCGTTATCACTCGCTGGTAATCGAAAAGACCTCATTACCCGATTGTCTGGAAGTCACCGCCTGGACCCAACAGGATAACGGCGAGCTGGACGAGATTATGGGCGTGCGACACAAAGAGATGGCCATCGAGGGGATCCAGTTTCATCCTGAATCGATCCTGACCGAGCATGGGCATGACATGTTGCGAAATTTTCTGGAGCAGAACCGGGTGTAATTTTGAATGTTGGATTTTAAATGATAAATCAAGGCCGTGGCTTTTAATTCAAAATTCAAAACTTGAAATTCAACATAGATCTTCCTCCTTTGCGGTAAATATCAATTAAAAACGGGATATTGAAATGGACATGACAGAAGCGATCAAGGCGGTGACTGAAAACCGCGATCTGAGCGGCGAGGAGATGACGCAGGTGATGCGGCTGGTCATGACCGGCGAGGCGACGCCGGCGCAGATCGGCGGTTTTCTGGTCGGGCTGCGCATGAAGGGTGAGACGGTGGACGAGATCGCCGCCGCCGCCGGCGTGATGCGCGAGCTGGCCACCCGGGTCTCGGTTCAGGGCGAGCATCTGGTCGATACCTGCGGCACCGGCGGCGACGCGGCCGGTACCTTTAATATTTCCACCGCCAGTGCCTTCGTGGTGGCGGCGGCCGGTGGGCAGGTGGCCAAACATGGTAATCGCTCGGTCTCCAGCCAGTGTGGCAGTGCCGATGTACTGGAGGCCGCAGGCATCAATCTGGATTTGAGTCCCGAGCAGGTGGCGCGCTGCGTCGATGAAACCGGGGTGGGTTTCATGTTCGCGCCCAAACACCACAGCGCCATGAAGCACGCGATCGGACCGCGCCGCGAAATGGGCGTGCGCACGATTTTCAATGTCCTGGGGCCACTGACTAATCCAGCCGGCGCGCCTTATCAGGTACTCGGCGTATTTTCCGAGCGACTGCTGGTTCCCCTGGCCGAGGTACTGAAAAAACTGGGCAGCAAACATGTGCTGGTGGTACATGCCGAGGACGGCATGGACGAAATCAGCATCGGTGCACCGACCCATGTGGCGGAGCTGAAGGACGGCAAGGTCAGCAGCTATAGCATTACCCCGGAACAGTTCGGCCTGCAGCGCACGGATGTGGCCGCCCTGAAAGTGACCACCGCCGGGGAATCGCTGGCGATAATCAAAAACCTGCTTAACAACCAGCCCGGGCCGGCCCGGGATATCGTCCAGCTCAACGCCGGCGCGGCTATCTATGCCGCCGATCTGGTACCGACGCTGGAAGACGGTGTCAAACGTGCCGCCGAAGTCATCGCCGACGGATCCGCCGCCGCCAAACTCGACCAACTGGTGAAATTGTCCCAGTCTTTTTGAAGAAAGACATTCCGCAAATGCACGCGAATAAACGCAAATAACATGCTATTGAACTTTAAGTTTATATTCGCGTCCATTTGCGTTTATTGGCGGATAAGTCAGTAGGTCATATTGGCGATAGCCTATGTGACGTCAGCAGGAGAAAGGATTGTCAGGTAGCGCTGCGCACAACCTGACCTGCGGCTTTTTGAAGACAGGCATTCCGCAAATGCACGCGAATAAACGCAAATAATATGCTATTGAGATTTAATTTTTTATATTCGCGTCCATTTGCGTTTATTGGCGGATAAGTACCTGTAAACACTATCCCGCTCTGGCGGTGAAAATACCATTTTCAAGGTTTGCCATAGCATGACTGATACCCCCGACATCCTGAAAAAGATTATCGAGCGCAAGCGGGAAGAGGTGGCCGAACGCCAGGCGACAATTCCATTGTCGCAACAGCAACAACGTGCGGCGGAGGCGTCGCCGGTACGGGGTTTTGTGCAGGCGATCGAACAGCGTCTGGCGAATAGTCAGCCGGCGGTGATTGCCGAGATTAAAAAGGCTTCGCCCAGCAAGGGCGTGATGCGCGACCCGTTCGTCCCGGCGGAGATCGCCCGTTCCTACGAGCAGGGCGGTGCCGCCTGTCTGTCAGTGTTGACCGATGTCGATTTTTTCCAGGGCAGTGATGACTACCTGCAACAGGCGCGTAATGCCTGTTCGCTGCCGGTATTGCGCAAGGATTTTATGATCGACCCCTACCAGGTCTATGAGGCCCGTGCCATCGGCGCCGATTGTATCTTGCTGATCGCTGCCGTGCTCGACGATACTCAAATGCGCGAGTTGCATGACCTGGCCCGCCAGCTGGGGATGGCCGTACTGGTGGAGGTGCATGATGCCGAAGAACTGCAGCGGGCCCTGAAACTCGAAACACCGTTGATCGGAATCAATAACCGCGATCTGCGCACCTTTGACACCCGGCTGGAAACGACACTCGAACTGCTGGATTCGATCCCCGACGATCGCATCGTCGTCACCGAAAGCGGCATTCACACCCCGGACGACGTCAAGCGCCTGCGCGACAACAACGTCCACACCTTCCTCGTCGGCGAAGCCTTCATGGTCGCCGAAGACCCCGGCGCCCGGCTCAAGGATTTGTTTGAGTAAATAGGTGAGTTAGTGGAATGAACGCAAAGGACGCAAAGACGCGGAGAACGCAAAGAATTTTAGTTACTATTTTCTTATAGTATTGATCTGACTTATCAATACACTGAAGTTATCCTCTATTCAGAATTTCAGAGCAAAATTTCATCCAAATTGCCACGAGTTATTCTGAAAGATTATTTCCTTTGCGCCCTTCGCGTCTTTGCGTCCTTTGCGTTATTTTCCAGAGAGTCTGAAAAATGATTCCTATCGCGTGCCGAAGACGACGATGGTCTTGCCCTTGACGTAAATCAGCCCCTGTTCTTCCATGGTCTTGAGTACGCGGCCGACCATTTCGCGGGAGCAGCCGACGATGCGGCCGATTTCCTGGCGGGTGATGCGGATCTGCATGCCGTCGGGGTGGGTCATGGCATCGGGTTGCTTGCATAGATCCAGCAGGGTGCGGGCAACACGGCCGGTGACGTCCATGAAGGCCAGGTCGCTGACCTTGCGGCTGGTGTCGCGCAGGCGGGTGGCCATCTGCCGGGCCACGGCGAACAGGATGTCCGGGTGGTCCTGATACAGCTGGCGGAATTTGGCGTAGCTGATTTCGGCGACTTCGCAGGTGGTGCGGGCACGCACCCAGGCACTGCGGTTGCGTTCCTCGTCAAACAGCCCCATCTCGCCGAAGAAATCTCCCTTGTTGAGATAGGCCAGCACGATCTCCCGGCCTTCCTCGTCTTCGATCAGAACCGACACCGAGCCGTCCACAATGTAGTAGAGCACCTCGGAGTCATCCTCGGCATAGATAATGACGCTTTTGGCCGGATACTGGCGCCGGTGGCAATGCTCCAGGAAGCGATCCAGCGTGGGAATGCCCGTATTTTCAACCTTGGCCTGAACCATGTTTTTCCTTATATAGTCTGCTGACGTCGGTTGCTGCCTATGGTATACCAATAAAAGGCATTTACAATAGAAGCGGCGATTTTCGTCGCCGAATTGAGAATGCCGTCACCCCGCCGGGGTTCTGATACGGCAGCGATTTTGCAGTCGCCGCCCGGAATTCAGCTAATGCCGGCCGGTTCTGCACGGGGAATCAGTGTGATTCGGGAGGATGACAGTCAGATGAAAGCGCGGATTAAATGGGTTCAGGATGCCACCTTCGTCGGGGAGTCGGGCAGCGGCCATGCGGTGGTGATGGACGGCCCGCCGGAACACGGCGGTCGCAACCTCGGCATTCGACCGATGGAAATGTTACTGCTGGGCATGGGCGGTTGTACCAGCTTTGATGTCGTGAATATTCTGAAAAAATCCCGCCAGCCGGTTCGGGACTGCTATGCCGAACTGTATGCCGAACGCGCCGAATCCGAACCGAAGGTGTTTACCCACATCCACGTCCACTTTGTGATTACCGGCAAGGGGCTCAGTGAAAAACATGTCAAACGGGCCGTGGAACTGTCGGCGGAGAAATATTGCTCGGCTTCAATCATGCTTGCCCGTGGCGGTGTCGAAATCAGTCATGACTACGAAGTGATCGAACCGGAAGATGAATAAAGCCCTCGTAACTGAATCGAATCGCAAGGAATAATTTTATGGCTGACTTCCCGGGGCTCGTACACAGTTACTATCAGGCCTGGTTCCGTTTTCATCCCGAGACAGCGGTGGACCTGGGTGTGCGGGGGTTTGAATCGCAACTGACTCCGTTTGCCGACGATGAGATCGGTGCCCTGAAAGCATTGAATGAAAAACTGATCGACGCACTGGATGAAATCGATACCTCGGCGTTGACGGCGGCACAGGTGATTGACCGGGAAGTGATGTATGGCGCCGCCGTCATCGAATCGTCCGAACTGATCGAGCATGACTGGCGTTATCGGGATCCGGCGCGTTATCTGCCGATCCATGCTATCTATCAATTAACACTGCATAATCTCAAATTCAACAAACAGCATTTGCAAAACCGCTTGCAGACGATCCCGCGCCACTTGCGTAATGCCCAGTCCAACCTGCAGAGCGAACCCGAGGCAATCCCGTCCGTGTGGCTGGAGGCCGCGCATACCGAGGCCGTACAAGGCGCGGATTATTTGCGCAGTCTGCGCAAACACCCGGTGTTTATCCGACACGGACTCAATGCCGAGCTGGAACAGGCCGCGCATGCCGTCGACGAGTTTGCCCACTTTATGGAGACCGAACTGCAACCCAAAGCCGCGGGCGATTTTGCCTGTGGCACAACCTGGTTTGAACGCCTGTTACATCATCGTCATGCCCTGCCGGTCAGTGCGTCGCAATTGCATGCCCTGGGCGAGCGCCTGTTTGAAGAGACGTTGAGCGAACTGAAGGCCGTCACCGTTGAGCTGCAGGGCGACGAGGATATCCGGCAACTGACTGAAAAGATCCACGCCCGCCACCCGGCGGCGGAAGAGCTGCTCGAGCAATACCGGCAGAACATGCAGGCCGCGCACACGTTTGTCGCAGAACAGGATCTGGTCAGCCTGCCGGGCAAGGAATCGCTCAAGGTGATCGAGACGCCGACCTTCCTGCGGCATGAGATTCCCTTTGCCGCCTATATGGAACCGCCGTTTAACGATCCCGAGCAACAGGGCTATTACTATGTCACGCCGGTGGAGGATGCGCTGTCGCTGGGTGAGCACAACAGGGTCAGTCTGCGCCATACCTGTGTCCACGAGGCCTGGCCCGGTCATCATTTGCAATTTGTCACGGCCAATCGGGGCCATCGTTCGAGCACGCTGCCGCGCCTGGTCAATCCGTCGGCGACCCTGTATGAAGGCTGGGCTCTGTATTGCGAGCAGTTAATGCAGGAGCAGGGTTTCCTCGACAGTCAGGAGTCACGTTTTGTGTTGCTCAAGGACCGGCTGTGGCGCGCCCTGCGCATCATGCTGGATGTGGAGCTGCATACCCGGGGCGTGACACTCGCGCAGGCGGCACAGCGGATGGAGCAGTGGCTGGGCTTCACGCACGAACAGGCGCTGGCGGATCTGGGCTGGTATACCCATGCACCGACCGTGCCTATGGGCTACGCCACCGGCTGGGCCCTGATCAACGCGACGCGCGAGCGATTGTCGCAACTGGAGAGTCCTTTTGAACTTAAATCCTTCCACGACCGGCTGCTGGCGGAAGGCTCCATCGCGCTGTCGCATGTGATCCGCAACCAGTTTGGGCGGCCGGTCTGGGACAGCGTACAACGCGGTATCTTCACCGAATCGGCAACCGGCACGGACACCTGATCGGCATGCCTGCGGCAACTGCCTGATTTGACAGCATAATATCGGGCAGTTTGAGCACGATCGGCAGAGGGTCAAAAACGCCTGACGCCTCCGGGTGGTTGGTTTAAAATGGTTGTTTTTTCCCGATCAGGCTCATAAGGAGAATGCAATGAAACGTCCCGTTGCCACAGCCGGTTTGCGTCATGTTGCGCTGTATGTCCGGGAATTCGACGCCTGCGAGCGGTTCTATGTCGAGCTGCTCGGGATGCGCGAGGAGTGGCGCCCGGACCCCGCTAACCTCTACCTCACCTCGGGCAACGATAACCTGGCCTTGCATCATAGCGAGGAGGTCTTTGACGGTCCGCAACATCTGGATCACATCGGTTTCATACTCGATACTCCCGAAGCGGTGGATGAATGGTACGAATTCCTGCTCGCCAATAATGTATCCATGCGGACCAAACCCAAGACCCACCGGGATGGTGCCCGCAGTTTTTATTGCTATGATCCCGATGGCAACGTGGTGCAGATGATCTATCACCCGCCACTGGCAAAAGCGTAATGAGAGGTAAGCTGTTGGATAAAAAACACAGCAGAAAGATTCGTCTGATGGGGTTCAACAACCTCACCAAGACTTTGAGTTTCAATATCTACGACGTCAACTATGCCGATACCGCCGAGCAACAGGCGGCCTATATCGAGTATATCGACGAGGAGTACAATGCCGAGCGCCTGACCAATATTCTCACCGAAGTCAGCAACATCATCGGTGCCAACGTCCTCAATGTCGCGCGCCAGGACTACGAGCCCATGGGCGCCAGCGTGACCATGCTGATCTCCGAGGAGCCGGTGATCCCGGAAGAGGATCTGGACACCAATGCCGCACCGGGGCCGTTGCCCGAATCGGTTGTCGGGCACCTCGACAAGAGCCACATCACCGTGCATACCTACCCGGAAAGTCATCCGGACAACGGCATCAGCACCTTTCGCGCCGATATTGATGTTTCCACCTGCGGGCGCATTTCACCCCTGCGCGCCCTGAACTACCTGATCCACAGCTTCGAGTCGGATATCGTAATCATGGACTATCGGGTGCGCGGCTTTACCCGCGATGTGCGGGGCAAGAAGCATTACATCGATCACAAGATCAACTCGATCCAGAACTTCCTGGCCAAGGACACCAAAAATCTTTATCAAATGGTGGACGTCAACATGTACCAGGAAAACATCTTCCACACCAAGATGATCCTCAAAGAGTTTGACCTGGATAACTATCTGTTTGATGTTAACGCCGGGGACCTGCCCGAAAACAAACGCAAACAGCTGCACCAGCGTCTGCAAAAAGAAATGCTGGAAATCTTCTACGCGCAGAATATGCCGAAACTGACGAAGTAAAAGTTGGCAGTCATCAGATGGCAGATGACAGCAAAAAACCGGCTTAGAATTTTTGCAGCTGCCAACTGTGGGAGTGGTAGGCCGGACATAGCGAAGCGGTGTCCGGCGACCCGGGAGATGCCCGATACCGCGTTGCTATATCGGGCCTACCTGTTTGTTCCGGTATAAATAAATCAACCGCGAAGACGCGAAATCACGAAGTTTTTCAGTCTTTAATCCTTCGTGTCTTCGAGCCTTCGTGGTTTAGGTTTTCCTCGTTACTCGTCCCTCGTCACTCGGCCCTGTGTTTTAGTGGTAGGCCGGACATAGCGAAGCGGTGTCCGGCGACCCGGGAGATGCCCGATA
>CAYOOC010000049.1:3718-10381 GCA_964405505.1 uncultured Thiohalophilus sp. | reverse complement strand
AGTGGTAGGCCGGACATAGCGAAGCGGTGTCCGGCGACCCGGGAGATGCCCGATACCGCGTTGCTATATCGGGCCTACCTGCTCAATAACAGGTACGAGAGGCGAGGAAAAACGCTCACCACCAAGACACCAAGAATTAAAAACAAACTTTGTGTCTTGGCGTCTTGGTGGTTTGCTTTTAGATCCAATAGGTGGTTCGGGTCATGATCTTCGAGGTCAGCTGCATGAGCTTTTTGACCGGGAAGGGCAGTTCGGCGCCGCCGGCCTGCAGGGCGGTGGTGGCGTGGTGGCCTTCGTCTTCTTTCATTTGTTCCAGAATGGCGCGGGATTTGGCGTCGCTCTCATCCAGTTGTTCAAGATGGCTGTCGAGGTGACGCACGACCTGGTGCTCGGTTTCGGCAACGAAGCCGAGGCTCCATTTGTCGCCGGCGATCCCGGCCAGCGCGCCGATGCTCACCGAGCCGGCATACCACAGGGGATTGAGGTAACTCTTATGCCCGCCCAGCTGGTTGATGCGTGATTCGCACCAGGCCAGATGATCGTTTTCTTCCAGCGCGGCGCGTTCCATCTTGTCGCGCACTTCCGGCAGCCGGGCAGTCAGTGCCTGGCCCTGATACAGCCCCTGGGCCGAGACCTCGCCGGCGTGGTTGATGCGCATCAGCCGGGCCGCCAGAACCTTCTGGTTCTCATCCAGCTCCGCCTCCCCGACCGCATTCGCGGGGTTGGCACGCTCGGTCACCACCGGCCGGCCCACCAGCGTGCGCAGGCCGAGATCGACGTTCATCAGGAAATGATCCACGGGGCTGTAATGACGTTGTTCCATAAGATGAAAGATACTCCAGGTGGATTGGGGATTCAATATTACTTCTCATAGCCGGATTTTTGGAAGTAACGCAGAGAACGCAAAGACGCAGAAGTCGCAAAGAAAATATTTAGTAATCTAATCGTTTCAAAGAGAGTGGAACTATGAGATACAGAATAACAAAAGATGCTTTATCAATTCAGGTCTTACATATGGAAGTTAGATAACTTTGCGTTCTTCGTGTCTTTGCGTCCTTTGCGTTATTTCCAGCGTCAGTAAAAATGACGGACCGACTCAAAAATAGTAGCCAAGGCTGATGTAGTTGATGCCATAGTCTTCCTCGTCGCTGAGCAGGGTGTATTCCAGCTCCAGGGTATGGCCGTTGTCCAGCGGGTAGCCATAACCGACGCCCCAGCTAAAGCCGTTGCCGTTGCGTTCGGCCTCGGTGTCGTAGCGCACCTGCCAGTCGATGTAGCCGGCCTTGAGTTTGAGATAGTGGCTCTCGCCGAGGTGCAGGGTGGTGTAGAGGGCGTGGTTGTCCATCTCCCAGTCCCTGCGCACGGTGGAGGTTTCCCCTTCGACGATGGAAGTGTTGATCTCCAGTTGCAGTCCGAGACTGGCGTACCGGCCGCGTAACAGGCTGCCGCCGACAGTCAGGCCCAGGTTGACGGCCGGATCATAAGCCGGGTTGTCATGTTGCAGGGCGCCGAGTTTGACCGAGAAATGGTCCTTGTCCCGGGCCGTCGCCGAGGTGACCACGGCCATTAATAACAGCAACCAGGGATATTGTCGCAGGTGAATCATGCCGGGGCCTCGATATATTCGCGCAACAGGGTGAGTGGGTGGATGACCGGTATGAAATTGTGTTGTTCGACCAGGCCCGATTGCAAATGCAGGGCGCAACCGATGTTGGTGGTAACAATGCGATCCGGTCGTTGTGTTTCGATACTCGCCAGTTTGCGCGCTCGCAATTGATCGGCAAAGTCGGGGTAGCGCAGCAGATAACTGCCGGCGGCGCCACAGCAGGTCGCGTTATCCGTCAGCGGCAGGACCCGCAGCCCGGGGATGTGCGCCAGCAACGGGTAGATGTCACCACTGGAGCGCAGCACATTTTGCGCACTGCAGGGTTCGTGCACGGCCACGGTTTCATCGCCGGACCGAACCTGCAGCGAATCGGGCCAGGCCTGGCTGGCGATGAAACTGACCGCGTCGCGCACCGGCACGGGCAAATCTGTTTCCAGCAGCTGGCTGGCGCAGCCGGAGGCGGTGACGATGATCGCATCAAACTCGCCGTCAAACGCGCGGCGGTTGAGTGCCGCCAGCTGTTCGGCCTGCGCGTGCTGCCCGCTGTGGGCATGCAGGGCCCCGCAACATTGTTGTGCGGCGGGTACGCTCACATCGAACCCGAAATAGCGCAGTACCGCGATGGTGTCGCGCAGGGTCCGGCTGTCGGCGGCCGCGCTGACACAGCCTGTGAACAGGGCGACCCGGCCCCGCCGTTGGGTCATGGCGGGGTAATCGGGCGCCAGGGAGCGGGGCCAGGGCAGCCGTGGCAGGGTCAGGCCGCGGCGTAGCAGCGCCGGGCCCCGGCCCAGTCCCAGGCGGCGGCCCAGCGCCATCAGCCCGCTGCGCTGGCTCAACACGACAAGCCGGGCAAGCGCCCGTAACCAGCCGGGACGGGTGACCAGCGCCAGTCCCAGCCGGGCAGCGCGGGCGGGGCGGCGATCCTGTTCGAGCAGTTGCTGGCCCAGATCGAACAGCCGGCCATATTCCACGCCCGAGGGGCAAACCCGCTCGCAGCGGCGACACAGCAGGCAGTGGTCGATATGCGCGCGCAGTTTGGGGGCGGCTTCCAGCTGTCCGTTGGCCAGCGCCTGCAGCAGGGCAATGCGCCCGCGCGGCGACTCGTTCTCGGTCAGATCGGCCTGGTACGTCGGGCAATGCGGCAGACACAGCCCGCACTTGACGCACTGATCGGCCAGCTGGTCGATCTGTCGGGAAAGGGACTGGGAGTCAAAACCGTCGGGCTGCATGGTCCGGCAAGTCTACCCTGTTCCGGCATCCGGTTTCAGCTCGATGTATGACATAATCTCAAATGACAGGGACGAGTTACGAGGGACGAGTGACGAGGTTTGTTATATTCCCTCCCCCCTAACCCCCTCCCTGTGGGAGGGGGAACCGATCTTTGCTGGCAGCAAGATTTGTTCCCTCCCCTGAAAGGGAGGGCCTGGGAGGGGTGATATAAAATTCAGTCCTGGCAAAACCCCTCGTCCCTCGTAACTCGTCCCTCGGCCCTGATCGTCAGGAGTTGTTTATGTCCTTTTACAAGCATCATGTCTTTTTCTGCGTCAACCAGCGCGAGGAAGGAGAAACCTGCTGCGCCAACTGCGGCGCCCAGAAATTGCGCGACTACGCCAAGCAGCGGGTCAAGGAGCTCGGCCTGCACGGCAAGGGTGAGATCCGCATCAACAACGCCGGCTGCCTGGACCGCTGCGAGGAAGGCCCGGTGATCGTCGTCTATCCCGACGAAACCTGGTACACCTACATCGATGAGGAAGACATTGATGAAATCATCGAGGAACATTTGC
Organism: uncultured Thiohalophilus sp.; assembly: GCA_964405505.1. GTDB lineage: Bacteria > Pseudomonadota > Gammaproteobacteria > UBA6429 > Thiohalophilaceae > Thiohalophilus. The sequence continues at coordinate 6,991 of CAYOOC010000049.1, read as the reverse complement.
TTAACGGCAGAGTCGTGGAGCGGTTAAAAATATAGAAAACAAAGTTGACAGTCGGCAGTTAGCAGTTAGCAGTCGGAAATCGCGAACCGGGATGGCAGGAGCGGCTGCGCCGCGATAGGCCTCACCCTGCGGCACGATCGGTCGCCGATGTAATCGCCTCCCACAAAGCCAGGCCATTGTGGGAGGGGCTTGACGTACATGGATGTACTAATGTCGCGGGAGGCAGGAGGCCGAGAGCGACCCAGCCGCGACAATCTATCGGGCTGCTCGGTCTATCGCGCCGGAGGCGCTCCCGTAGTTTACGGTTATGAAGCTTTTCCTCGTCCCTCGTAACTCGTCACTGCCCGAAGGGGCAAGGATTATTCATGAGTCAAAATCAGTTAATCGAAGGCGCGGCCGGCAAGCTGGAAGTGAAAGTCGAGGCACCCGAGTCACCGGCGCCCGACGGGCCGGTGGCGGTGCTGTGCCATCCCCATCCGCTGCACGGCGGCAGCCTGACCAACAAGGTGGTGCATATTCTCGCCGCGAGCATGAACCGGCTTGGGGCGACGGCGGTGCGTTTCAATTTCCGGGGGGTGGGTCGCTCCGAGGGCGAGTTCGATAACATGGTCGGTGAGCTCGAAGATCTGCGTGCCGTGGTCGAGTGGGCGCGAAAACAGTATCCCGGCGCGCCGCTGTGGCTGGGTGGCTTTTCTTTCGGTGCCCAGGTGGCGCTCAAAATGCACGCGCAGGTGGGGGCCGAACGGCTGCTGGTCGCGGCGCCGCCCCTGTCCCTCTACGGCAGCGACGACCTGCCCGAGATCACCATCCCCTGGCTGGTCATCCAGGGCAGCGAGGACGAGGTCATCGACGCCGGCCAGGTCCGCGACTGGGTCGAGCAGCAGAGCCACAACCCGCCCCGGCTCATCTGGCTCGACGGCGCCAGCCACTTCTTTCACGGGCGATTGAATGAGGTGCGGGACGCCGTGATCAGCGAATGGGAGAAGCTCTCGCCAGCAGTGACAACTCAGGGCCGAGGTACGAGGGACGAGTGACGAGGAAGATATTTACCACGAAGGCTCGAAGCCGCGAAGGATGAAAATTTGCTGTAGGGCGCGTCCTACGCACCGAATCTCTGAACTTATAGGCCGTCATCCCGGCGAAAGCCGGGATCCAGTTTTCCGGTTTCGGCACGCCGCCCTGGATTCCGGCATTCGCCGGAATGACAATCTTGCTCAGAACTCAGAACTCAGAACTCAGAACTCAGAACTCAGAACTCAGAACTCAGAACTCAGCCCTACCACTGACCGGGAATCCGTCGAGCCAGATGAAAAACACGTAGTATTTCGATTTGTTGCAAGCGTGGGCGAACCCGGTAGGGAATAATGTAGCGGGTATTGGGAATCAGGAGTTCCCGGGTGCCGGGAACCCGTCCTACCCGGCCCAGGGCAGGATTGTCTGCCAGCAGGCTGACGCTGTATTCGATCCGCTGAACGACGAGCCGGGCGGCCTCGGGATCCTCATTCGCGATATAGGCGGCTTCCTGTTCGAGATTGATCAACGCCTTCCGTAGCCATTTTATCCGCATGGACTACCTCAACTTGTCGAATACCGCGCTGACTTCTTCGTCCGGGGCAAAGTCCCCGGCGTCGGCTTCATTGATCGCGGCTTCCGTTTCGCGGATTTGCCATTCGTTCAGCTCGATGAAATCCCGTACCGCCTCCGTGGCGAGATAGGATTTACTCCGGTGGGTGATTTCGGCGAGCTTGTCCAGGCGTGACTTGAGCTCGGCGTCCAGGCGGATAGTCATGGTGGTGGACTGTGACATGCGGCCTCCTCAGAGGGATGTTCGGATGTACACATTATAACACAAGCCTATGCGCCCGCCGGGCGCAGTGACGAGGGGCGAGGGACGAGTGACGAGGAAAACCCTGGACCAGAGTGCTGCGGGAGCCGCCTCCGGCGCGACAGACCGTGCCACCCGATAGATTGTCGCGGCTGAAAGCCCCTCCCACAACGGCAAAACAGACCCTGCTTCGTGGGAGGCGATTACATCGGCGACTAAATCGTGCTGCACGGCATGATCTATCGCGGCATAGCCGCTCCTGCGGTTTTCAGAACCGGTTTTGATCTTCCTCGTCACTCGTTCCTCGTACCTCGGCTCTGTGCCCGATCCGGCATGGCTCCACGTGATCTAAAAAAGGCAGAACCTTACTTTCAATAAGGAATTCCCGACTAAAAAAATCGGGCACGGGGGGTTGACTGAATATTTCTAGTTAATTATATTAGAAAACACTGAAATACAGTTTTTTGACTCCTCCATCCTCCTTATGGTGGTATTTATGGCGCGGTTCCCCCCTTTTCCGCGCCATTTTTTTTGCCCGTAAAAAATGGCCCGTCCAGCCCGGCGGCTCTTGTCAGGGGGCCCCGATTTCTGTAAGATTCCGCCTCTTTTTTGCAGCAGTTCATTAACTTAAGGCTCGAGTCGATGAAAACCTTTAGCGCCAAGCCGGAAACCGTCAAACGCGACTGGTATGTGATTGATGCGACAGACAAAGTTCTGGGTCGCGTCGCTACCGAGATCGCCCGCCGCCTGCGCGGTAAGCACAAGCCGGAATACACCCCGCACGTGGACACCGGTGACTATATTATTGTCATCAACGCCGACAAGATCGCGGTCACCGGTAAGAAAGAGTGGGACAAGATGTACTACCACCACACCGGCTATCCGGGCGGTATCAAGTCTATTTCCCTGGACAAGCAGCGCGACAAGCATCCGGAACGGATCCTCGAGACCGCCGTACGTGGCATGCTGCCCAAAAATCCGCTGGGCCGGGCCATGTTCCGCAAGCTCAAGGTCTATCGCGGCGCGGAACACAACCATACGGCTCAACAGCCCAAGGCACTGGAAATCTAAGCAGGAACCCTCATGGCAGATACCTACTACAGCACCGGCCGTCGTAAGAACTCCACCGCCCGGGTCTACCTGACCCCCGGTAACGGCAGCATCAGCGTCAACAAGCGCCCCCTGGACGAGTACTTCGGCCGTGAAACCGCCCGCATGGTGGTTCGCCAGCCGCTGGAGCTGACTGACCACAGCGGCACCTTCGACGTCAAAGTCTTCGTCCGCGGCGGTGGCAACACCGGCCAGGCCGGCGCCATCCGCCATGGCATCACCCGTGCCCTGATGAAGTACGAAGAGACCCTGCGTCCCACTCTGCGCCGCGCCGGTTACGTCACCCGCGACGCCCGCGAAGTCGAGCGCAAGAAAGTCGGCCTGCACAAGGCGCGTAA
>CAYOOC010000049.1:0-3618 GCA_964405505.1 uncultured Thiohalophilus sp. | reverse complement strand
CCCGCGACGCCCGCGAAGTCGAGCGCAAGAAAGTCGGCCTGCACAAGGCGCGTAAGCGTCCTCAGTACTCCAAGCGTTAAAAACGCTGCTGCGTTTTTTACGCAGGGCCGAGTGACGAGGGACGAGTCACGAGGAAAAGCTCAGAACTTCAAGGAGGAAGGGGCATGGATGCACTCGAGAGCCTGGATGTCTGGAAGCGGGCCTGCCGGTTATCAGTCAGGTTGTACCAGACCCTGGCAGATTGCCGGGAATACAGTTTCAAGGATCAAATCACGAGGGCGGCACTTTCTGTGCCCTCGAATATCGCCGAAGGCTATGAAAGGGAAACTGACCGCACCCGCGTTCAGTTCTTCAAGATTGCCAAGGGTTCCTGCGGCGAGTTGCGAACCCAGCTGATGATCGGTCGGGCCGCCGGATTTATCGACGCAGAGGCCGGCAAAGAAATGGAAGAAGAAGTCAGGGAAATTTCCCGGATGATATGGGGCCTGATTCGTCACTATCAGGATCAAGAAGACCTCGTCACTCGTCCCTCGTGACTCGTACCTGTTCTATTGGGGACTCGTCTAATGGCAGGACGACGGACTCTGACTCCGTTAGTCTAGGTTCGAATCCTAGGTCCCCAGCCAAAATAAAAAAGGCCGGTTTTTCCGGCCTTTTTTATTTTCACCTGCCGGATCTTAATGGATGAGAACCGTCAGAGGTTCGACAAAATTGCCAGGAGCAATTTTGGACAGCGGCGCGCTGTTTGCGACGCTGGCCCGCAGGGTGGAGGCCATGGATGGCCGAAGCAATCCTAGGTCCCCAGCCAAAATAAAAAAGGCCGGTTTTTCCGGCCTTTTTTATTTTCACCTGCCGGATCTTAATGGATGAGAACCGTCAGAGGTTCGACAAAATTGCCAGGAGCAATTTTGGACAGCGGCGCGCTGTTTGCGACGCTGGCCCGCAGGGTGGAGGCCATGGATGGCCGAAGCAATCCTAGGTCCCCAGCCAAAATAAAAAAGGCCGGTTTTCCGGCCTTTTTTATTTTTACCTACATGAACCTCCGAAATGAATACGGTGTTTGGTTCGACAATTTCAGCGTATTCATAACCAGCCTCGTAACTCGTCCCTCGTCACTTGGCCCTGCCAGAAGGGCTTATGCACAATTTTGCTGATCGTGTTCTTTATCCACCGCCACCGCCAGTCTGAGCCCAAAGGTGTGCAAGAGCGCTTCCAGGCTGCTCAGTCGGGGATTGCCGTCCTCGGACAGCATTTTATAAAGGCTTTCGCGGTTCAGCTGCGCACTTTCCGCCGTGCCCTTCATGCCGCCTGCCTGCGCCTCGGCAATATTGCGCAACGCTTTCAACAGGGCATCGGGGTTATTTTCCTCGAGCACGGTATTCAGATATTCCGCCGCCGTTTGGGGATCGCGGAGCAGTTTGTTGCGGGTTTTGTCGTATGCCTGAGTGACTGCCATGTTCATAGCCCCTGATCACGTTCTTTGAGCCGGCAATAGCGTTGCCAGTATTGCCGGGCGAGTTTGATGTCTGATTTCTGGGAGGATTTATCGCCTCCGCAGAGCAGTAGCACTACCGTGCGGCCGTCCAGTCCGTAATAAATCCGGTATCCCGGGCCAAAACTGAATCGCAGTTCCCAGATGCCCTGACCGAGGTTTTTGTGGTTGCCAAACAAACCCTCTTCCACCCGGTCCAGGCGAGCCAGGATCCGGGCCTGGCCTCGGGTATCCCTCAAACTCTCCAGCCAATCAGCAAAGGGTGAATGGCCGTTATCATCCAGATATTCACGAATTTCCATATATATATTAAATAGTAGCTTATAAGCTACATTTTGTCCATGTTCTTCAAATTCAAGCAAGGCCCATCGCGGCGCAGCCGCTCACGGCGTCATTCGGACGCAACGAGGAAAAGCGCCTTACATCCAGGGCTGTTAGGGGGGGCGGGTTTTGACCTTCCTCGCCCTTCGTGGCTCGTCCTTGCCCGAAGGGCCAGTCATGTTGTTTTCACCCTTGGAATTACAGAGCTTCTGAACAAAAATCGGTTGGTGTCAGGATACGGGTTCGTTCGATGTTGCCACGCTCAAGAAGTCCGGCGCGGCGATCGCCGGTAATCAGATAATCAGCTTCACCGGCCAGGGCCATAGCCAACAGAAACGCATCGTTCGGGTCGCTTGCCTCAATTTCAAGGTTCAGATTCTCGAGCACGATGGCACGTTGCAGGTTATTGATCATGGTGCCGACTCTGGCGGGCTGCAGTACGGCCTGAAGTTTGGGATAGCGACTGGCCCTGCGGATTTCATCAAGCTGAAGCTGGGAGGTAACGATTTCAAACCGTGAGGCGCGCCATGCCCGGTAAATCCTGTCTGGCGGGCCATGGGGTGAGATTAGTGCGCTGAACAGGATATTCGAGTCGAGGACGATCCGCATTTACCGTTCGCGCGCCCAGTCGAGTGCCTCGTTGACCATGGCTGTCAGATCGGATTCGTCGACATCGGCATTGGCCGCCTTGGCCTGTTCGGCCGTCAGTTCCAGGATGTGGGCGCGAACCGCTTCCTCGATGAAGCGCGAGAGGTCGCCTTTTCTCCCTCGTCCCTGGCTGGCCAGGTACAGTCGCAGCGACTGGTCGGTGTCGGCAGAAACCGCGATATTCCAGCGAATGGTGGACATGAGTGACTCTCCTGAAATTGGCCTTCAGGAATAAATGATAGGTGTTTATGTGTTTATCTGCAACTGCGCACCCTACGGGTGCAGGGCCGAGTTACGAGGGACGAGGAAAATCATCTCAAGACCACAGTTTGCAGGCGTAGGTTGCGTCCCACGCAGCGTCATCCTTGATTCGGGGGTTATGGTGCGTAGAACGCACCCTACTTACTGTGGGAGGCGATTACATCGGCGACCGATCCTGTCGCACGGCAAGGCCCGTCGCGGCGCAGCCGCACCCGGCGTCCTTCGGACGCAGGGCCGAGGGACGAGTGACGAGGGACGAGGAAAAGCTATTTATATATACCAAGGCGATAAGAGCGCCTGCGGTGCAACAGACCGCGCCGTCCGGGCATGGCCCATCGCGGCGCAGCCGCTCCCACGATCCAGGGGCTCCGGGTTTTGACATTCCTCGCCCCTCGTCACTCGTCCCTCGTCCCTGCGCCCGGAGGGCGCTGGAGGGCGTCGGGGCGTTTGTGGTAAAAATACAACGCCATTCACATTATGTTGTATTTATCAAAAAAAATGTTGCGAATGCGCCAATGCTGCGTTATAACACACAGCGAGTTTACTTAAGCACAACTCAAATAACAGCTCTCACTACAAAAGAAAGAGGAGTTCATATATGAACAAGAAACTGATTGCACTGGCTGTCGCGGCCGGCATGGCCGCGCCGATGGCTGCCAACGCGGCTCCGACCGTTTACGGTAAAGCCCACGTCTCCATCGACAGCATGTCTTACGACAGCAACACTCAGGAAGACCAAATGGTTGTCTCTTCCAACTCTTCCCGCCTCGGCGTCAAGGGTACCGAAGATCTGGGTGGCGGTCTGAAGGCCATCTACAAGTACGAATCCGGTATCAACGTTGATGACGGCGGCGGCTGGGGTGGTGGTCGTAACCATTACCTGGGTCTGGGCGGTG